>DXIC01000058.1 GCA_019113065.1 Candidatus Agathobaculum stercoravium | reverse complement strand
GCTCTATCCAGCTGAGCTACGGGCGCGGGTACAGGAAGTATTATACCAGCTTTCCCTCTGTTTGTAAAGCGCTCTCCGCCGGCTTTTTCTTTTTCGGCTTTTTCCTGTACCGGTCCTCTTCGGAAAAGATGCAGCCGCAGTATTTCTGCATATACAGCCCCAGTTCGCGCGCCTTGTCCTGCCCCTCCCGGAAGCGGGGCGAAAAATCGCGGTGCAGGTACTGCACACCGTACTTTTCCGCCGCCCGTTCGGCCACCTCGCGCATAAGTGCGTGGTTCTGATACGGGCTGACGAACAGCGTGGACGTAAACTGGTCGTACCCGTGCTCTGCGGCATAACGCGCGGTCTCTTCAAAGCGCAGCGTATAGCAGAACCCGCACCGATTATCGAAGTTCGGGTATACGCCCTCGATGAACCGGCGCAGGCCGTATTCGTTTTCGATCTCGAGCTTGAGGTCGATACTCTTTGCGTACTCAACCAGCGTGTTTTTGCGCATCTTATATTCGGTAAACGGGTGGATATTCGGGTTGTACCAGAACCCCACCGGCTCGATGCCCTCCTGCCGCAGCGTGTCGATGCAGGTGATCGAGCACGGCGCACAGCAGATGTGCAGCAGCGTTTTCATCAAAAATCACTCTCCTGTTTTGTTATTCTATCACATTTCCCCGCTCTTGCAAAGCCCGCCCAAAGCCGTTATACTGAATCTATACCATATTCAAAGGAGTATCATCCCCATGAAAGACTACCAGAACCTGATCGGTGCAATGTTCATCGCCGCCGCTATTCTTGTATCCGGCGTGCTGATCTCCAGCTCAATTCAAGAGGCCGGCTCAGATATCGGCGGCACAACCGGATCGCTGATCGGAACATCTATCAGCAATATGGGTGCACAGCTTGAAACCGCTATCAGCAATCCTGCCGAATAACTCCACATCAACATTTCAATAACAAAGGGGATCAGATATCATGGAAAACATCGCATACTATAACGGGCAGATCGGTTCCATTGACGAGGTCAAAGCCCCGATCACCGACCGCGGCCTGTACTTTGGCGACGGCGTATACGACGCCGCCATGGTGCGCAATAAAAAGATCTTCGCACTGGGCGACCATCTCGACCGTTTTTTTAACAGCCTTGCGCTGCTGCGCATCGCCCCGCCCATGGAGCGGGACGACCTGGCTGCGGTGCTGAATGACCTGGTCAGCCGCCTGGACTCGGACGCGCCACATATGCTGTACTGGCAGTCCACCCGCGCGGCGGCGCACCGCATGCACGCCTTCCCCAAGGACGCCAAATCCACGCTCATGGCGTTTGCCGAGCCTTGCGGCCTGGACCGGCAGGACCGTCCCTATCAGCTGATCACGGTCGAGGACACGCGCTTCCTGCACTGCAACATCAAGACCCTCAACCTGATCCCCAACTGCATGGCCATGCAGCAGGCGGTCGAGGCGGGCTGCGACGAAGTCGTGTTCCACCGCGGCGACCGCGTGACCGAGGGCGCGCACTCCGGCCTTGCAATCCTTAAGGACGGTGCATTCTGCACGCCCCCGGCGGACAACCTGATCCTGCCCAGCATCACACGCAAGCACTTCCTCACGCTGTGCGGGCAGCTCGGCATCCCCACGCGCATCGCGCCCTTCACCGTGGCTGAGCTGATGGACGCAGACGAAATCATGATCCTGTCCACCGGCTCGCACTGCATCTCGGTCAGCCATGTGGACGGCAAGCCGGTCGGCGGCAAGGACGCCGCACTGCTGAACCGGCTGCAAACCGCATATCAGGACTGGTTCGACCGAGAAACCGCGCAATAACCGCAGACGAAAGGAACCATTATGCCATCTATTGTCATCATCGGCGGCGGCCCTGCCGGGCTTTCCGCCGCCATCTACGCCGCGCGCGCCAACGTGCAGGCCACCGTACTGTATAAGGACGGCGGTGCGCTCGGCAAAACCGACAAGATTGAAAACTACTTCGGCTTCCCCGAGGCGCTTACGGGCGCAGAGCTGCTCGCCCGCGGACGGGCGCAGGCAGAACGTCTCGGCGCCAGGCTGGTACAGACCGAGGTCATCGGCTTTGAATACGCGGAAAACGGCTTCACCGTCAAGACCACGGACGGTGCGTTCCCTGCAAACGCGGTCATCCTCGCCACGGGTGCGCCGCGTGCCGTACCGCCCATTACGGGCATCGCAGACTTCGAGGGGCGCGGCGTGAGCTACTGCGCCGTGTGCGACGCGTTCTTCTACCGCGGCAAATCGGCCGCCGTGCTCGGACAGGGCGAATACGCGCTCGAGGAAGCGCGTGTGCTGCTGCCGGTTGCGGGTTCGGTCACCCTGCTGACGAACGGCAGCGAGCCGCCCGCCGCCCTGCCGGCCGGCCTTGCCGTGGACACCCGTCCGGTCACTGCCATTGAGGGGAAGGACAAGGTCGCGCGCGTCGCCTTCACCGAGGGCGAACCGCTTGCGGTGGACGGCGTATTCATCGCCTACGGCACCGCGGGCAGCAGCGATTTTGCACGCAAGCTGGGCGCACAGCTTGACGGCAACAAGATCAAAACCGATACGTCCATGGCCACCGCCGTGCCCGGGCTGTTCGCTGCGGGCGACTGCACGGGCGGCCTGCTGCAAGTCGCAAAGGCTGTGTCGGACGGCGCACAGGCCGCGCTCAGCGCGGTCAAGTACCTGCGCGGCTGAAAACCACATACACAACCGCCCTGCCGCATCTGCGGCGGGGCGGTTTTTGTCTTGACAGGCGGATCCTGTTCGGGTATGATATTAGTAAATTAGTAATTTAGTAAATCCAAAAGAAAGGAGAATTATTTATGGATAAGCAGCAGCGCCGCGAAGCTGCCGCAGCGTACAAAACGCGCCGCATGCAGGGCGGCGTGTTCCAGATCCGCAACACCGGGACCGGCCGCATCCTGCTGCGCCGCACAACCGACCTGTGCGGCAGCCAAAACCGCTTCCAATTCGCGCAGATGACCGGCTCCTGCACGGATTATGCCCTGCAAGCCGAGTGGGGCCGGGACGGCAAGGCGTTCGTATTTGAGGTGCTCGAAGAACTGGTGCAAAAAGAGACGCAGACCGAGGCCGAGTTCAAGGCGGATGTGGAAGCGCTGTTCGAGCTGTGGCAGGATAAGCTGGCGGATACGCCGCAATATTGACCCGAAAAAAGCTCCCTTTCCGGGAGCTTTTGTCACAGCATGGACAATATTTTTTCGCTGAAAAAGTAGCCGAACGAGATGAGCGCGCTGTTCCAGACCAGAATGCCCAGCGACGACCAGCCGATAAACCAGCGCACAGGCATGCGGATCAGCCCTGCGGGGATGGACACGATCGTGCGCAGCACCGGGATAATGCGGCACAGCGCCAACCCGCGGCCGTGCTGCGCATCAATATATTCGTGGCACCGCTTGACGAACGAGCGGAATTTCTCGCTCTTGCCGAATATCTTTTCCATGATCGGCTCGCCGCCCCAATAGCACAGCCCGTAAATCACCAGGCTGCCGCCGACGCCGCAAACCACGCTCAATACGATGGTCAGCAGCAGGGACAGCTCGCTCTGCGCGATCAGCACGCCGATCGACGGCATGATGACGCCCGCCGGGAAACCCGGCAGGTTCATATATTCGCAGAAAATGACCGCACAGACCAGGATCAGGCCGTATTGATGGAACAGGGAAAAAAATTGGTCTGCCGTCATGCGTTTTACACTCCTAAACTGTTCTTTCCCTTAGTATAACAAGCCTTTTGGCGTAAAACAAGCTTCCGGGAATGCAATTTTCAATCTGTTTACAAAAGCGGGGGAAGGGCTGCCCCAGAGCAGCCCCTCCCCCTTATCCTTTGCTTATGCCGGCTCAAACTCGTCCTTGCCGACCGCACACAGCGGGCACACCCAGCTGTCCGGAACATCCTCGAATGCCGTGCCGGGCGCAACGCCGTTGTCCGGGTCGCCCTCGGCGGGGTCATAAATATATCCGCAGATCTTACATACATACTTGCTCATTTTTATCGCTCCTTTATATATCAGGAATTAATATTAATATAAACTATATATCATTAAATGTCCATTGGAAAAGTAAACAATGATCCACGCCGAAATCCATCCACTTTTGCCGGGTTTGTTAAAGCAGCACGACAGCCGCCCAGACCGCGCTGGACAGCACTGCGCCCACCGCAAACGCCGCGCCCAGCATCCAGGCTGAAAACCGCCTGCGGCGGCGCGCTGTGCGTCCCGCCAGATAGCCGTTTGCGATTTTGCACGCTTCGCGCACCGCGTCGCTGCGCGGCACGCTGTAATCCCGCACCAGGAAAATCGCCTGCTCGAACATGCCGCACTCATCCGGCCGCACGACCACGACCCGGCGGCTCACGCCTTTCACCATGAAAAATCCCCTCCCTTTTGCAGCAGTATTGCCCAAAAGGGAGGGTTTTATCCATTTTTTGCGCCTGCATCTACATCTTTTCGATCCGCATGACAAGCGCGGTGCGGTCGTCGTCATGCCCGCGCCCCTTGGCCTCGGTCACCAGCCGCGCGGCCAGCTCCCTGGGGCTGTCGCCCGCATGCTCGAGCAGCAGCTCGCGCACCCAGCCGTCCTCCATGCCGTCCGAAATCCCGTCCGACAGCATGATAAACAGATCCCCGTGACCGAACCGCAGCGGCACCGGCTCGCCCAGCCCGTCCTCCTCCGCAAGGCCGATCGGCAGCGCCTTGCTGGACAAAATGGTCCACTGCCCGCCCATGCGCAGGTAAGAAGGCGCGGCGCCGCACTTGAGGCTCTCCGCCTTGCCGGTGAACAGGTCGAGGGTCAGCGCATCCAGCGTGGTGAACCGCGTGCCGTCCGAGCGCAGCCGCAGAGCGGGCGAAACTGCTTTGAGCGCATCCGCGATCGTGATTCCCGCGCGCAGGAACCGCTCGAGCGAGGTCACCAGCAGGCGGCTGTCCTGCGACGCGGCCGCACCCGTGCCCATGCCGTCCGCGAGCAGCAGGCAGGCCACGCCCGCATCGGTCAGGAAGTAGCAGCCCGTGTCCCCTGATACCGTCGAGTCCTCCTTCTGCTGCCGCCCGATGCCCACGACCGCGCGGAAGGGCGCGCGCTCGCGCAGTTCCAGATGTACCTTGTCGCAGTCCTCGACCTTTTTCGGGCGGGTCAGGCCGACGCCCAGCAGCGCGGAAAGCCCCGCCGAGAAGCCCTCGCCCTGCTGCAATACATCGTCGATCCCCTCGCCGTACAGCTCGATCACCAGCCGTCCCTGCGCGTCGCGCACCGCGCACACGTTGTCGATCCAGCCGAAGGCGGATGCATACCGCCGCACCTGCCGCTCCATCATGGGCTGGGCGGTCACGTCCTGCGTCACCTCCGCGCCGAGCTGCCGCAGGATGTCCGTGATGCCCGCATACTGCCGCGCGAGCAGGCTCTGGTTTTCCTCCTGCTGGCGCCGAAGGCTCTGGCGCTCGCGGAGCGCAAACAGCGCGCTGTTGATCGCGCGCATCAGCTCGGGCAGATGCACGCAGCGCGAAGCAAAGTGGTACGGGAAATCGGTCAGCTCGGCGCGCCCGCGTTTGAGCATGGGCTGGGTCACGTCGTTGAACGCCGCGAGCGTGGTCACATAGTCGCGCTGCCAGCATTGCGAACACAGCACGCAGTGCCTGCACACGCGGTCGCTTGCGCGGTCGAACACTGCGCGCACATTCTGGTCGCCCGCCGCGCGGCCTTCATTGACACCGTTCAGCATGGCGAGGTACAGCTCATAGAATGCCTGCGCGGCCTCGGTCGCGCACTGCCCCGCCGTGCGGCGCACATTGCGGCGCGCGGACTCGCCCATCAGCGTTTCGGGCAGCAGGCTCTGCCGGATGGCGTTCCACACCACGGGCGGCAGGGCGGCGAACGCTGCGACCGCGCAGATCAGCTCCAGCACAAGCGGCACGAACAGCGCATGGTCCACGCCCAGCATGGATGCGCACAGCCCGGAGGCAAGCGCGCACACTGCAAACCAGCCGCGCCCGTTGTCCCGGAACAGCCCGGCGACCAGCGCGCACAGGCCGTAACAGCAGGTGAACAACGCCCCGTAGCCCACACACAGGTCCATCGCTGCGCCAAACGCCACACCCGCCGCCGCGCCTGCGGTCGAGCCGCCGAGATATGCCGCTGCCAGCACCAGCAGCAGCGACAGGATGCGTGCGGGCGCGAGCAGGCCGAACAGCGTCAGGTCGGACAGGCTGAGCAGCACGGTTGCGACCAGCGCAAGCAGGGTGGCGGGCCGCCGCCAGTCGTTTTCATCGCGCGGCGGGGACAGCGCCGCTCCATAGACCCAGCACGCGCCGAAGGTCAGCCCCTGCACGGCGAAGAAGGTCAGCACATCCTCCGCCCGCAGCGCCGCGCCCACGGGCAGGAACACAAAGGTGCACGCCGCGCCCGCCAGCGTCGCAATGGCCGGCGCGAACCAGCGCGCTGTCACCACGCGCAGCCCCGCGCACACGCTCATCACGCACAGCACGAGCAGCGCCGCGGCCGCGTACACGCCGCTCCGCAGCCCCACGCCAGTCAGCATCACCCCGCAGATCATGCCGCCGATCGCGGAAAGCCCGGCCCCCCGCGCCATCAGCGCCGCGGCCATTGCCAGACCGAAAGGGGCATAACCGCCGAGTACCGTGCCGCGCGCCAGCACCGCGCACAGCACGAACCGCTGCACGCCCGTGACCAGCGTATGCAGATGCTCTTCATTCCAGAGCTGCGCCAGCCCCGCCGCCATGCGTCCCAGCAGCCGCGGCGCAGCCCGCCTTGTCTTTTGCTTGTCCATTTTCGTTATGCCTCCCTTGTTTTCCCAGTATATCCCAAATAATTTGCGGGCTTTGCCGGAAAATAACAGGGGGAATAGCGTTTTTGCAAATTTTATCCGCTGCGCGGGGGATCTCCATACGGCAGCCCTGTCGAAAAACCGCAAAATGTCAATCCTGTCACAGCGCTGCGGCAAAATACTGCTATACAAATGCGCCGTCTGTCCGTATAATAATGCTATATTGTTTTTTCGGAGGATTTTTGCCATGTCACTCGACTGCATCCGTCTGCCGCGCCTGCTGTTCCCCGCCCAGGGGATCGACCTTTCCCGGTTTGCGGTGATCGCCTGCGACCAGTTCACCGCCCAGCCGTCCTATTGGGAACACGCTGAACGCTTTGTGGGCGGCGAGCCTTCCTGCCTGCGCCTGATGCTGCCCGAGGTATGGCTGTCCGCGGACGACCGCCCGCGCATCGAGGCCATCCACCGCACCATGCAGGCCTACCTGCACGACGGCACGCTGTCCCCCCTGCCGGAGGGGCTGATGCTGATCGAGCGCGACACCGGGCGCGGCTGCCCGCGCCGCGGCGTGCTGCTTTCGTTCGACCTCGAGGCCTATGACGAAACGCCCGGCGCGGATACCCCGATCCGCCCGACCGAGGCGACCGTGACCGAGCGCGTGCCCGCCCGGCTCGCTATCCGGTCGGAGGCGCCGTTCGAGCTGCCGCACATCCTGCTGTTCCTCGACGACCCGGCGCACACCGTGCTTGAGCCGCTGTTTGCCGCCTGCGCAGAACTGCCGCCGCTCTATGATTTCGAGCTGATGCAGGGCGGCGGGCATATCACCGGGCGGCTGGTCAGCCCCGGTGCGCAGACCCATGCATTCGAAAGCCGCCTTGCCGCGCACGCCGCGCCCGACGCCTGCCGCGCGCGCTACGGGCTGGGGGCGGACGCTGCCCCGCTGGTGTTCGCCACCGGCGACGGCAACCACTCCATGGCCGCGGCCAAGGCGCATTGGGAACGCGTCAAGGCCACGCTGTCCCCTGAGGAATGTGAAACCCACCCCGCGCGCTGGGTGCTCGCCGAGCTGGTCAACCTGCACGACGGGAGCATCTGCTTTGAAGCCGTGCACCGCCTGCTGCTGGACACCGACACATCGGACGCGCTGCACTTTCTCACGGACTGGCTCGCCGCGGAGATCCCGCAGGATGCAAAGCCGTGCCCCATCACCATCCGCCGGCAGGGACAGGAGATGCAGTTTATGCTCCCGGTGCCGGACGGCGTGCTGCCGGTCACCGTTTTGCAATCGGCGCTCGACGCATACCTGCATGCACACCCGCGGGCCGGCATCGATTTTATCCACGGCACGGACACGCTGCTGCACCTCGCGGATGCGCCCGGCCGGATCGGCTTCGTACTGCCCGACTTCCCCAAGGAGCAGCTCTTCCCTTATGTGATGCAGCACGGCGTGCTGCCGCGCAAGACCTTCTCCATGGGTACGGCGCTGGAAAAGCGCTATTATCTGGAAGCCCGCGCCATCCGCTGAACACACGGCTGCCCCGGAAACGGGAATTGTAAAATCCTGCGTTTTCTGCTATACTATTCTCATAACAACGAACACATTGCTGCAAGGAAGGAGGACTGCCATTTGGAACTTTCCGACCGCTGCCTGCACCTGTGCGGGCATATCGAAACGCTGACCGGCGTACATACCGCACTGCTCGATATCTCGTCCAAATCCTTCCTGCGACCCCCGTTCCACAGCACCTGTGCCTTGCAGACCACAGACTGCACCGCCTATCTGACCCACCTGTACGGCGCCTATGAGGCCGAGCGTTGGGACGGCAAATACATCTATTACTGCCCGCGCGGGCTGGTGTTCATCGCCACGCCGCCGATGCAGACGGGCGCTTCGATGGAGTACTGCATCATCACCGGGCCGTTTATCATGTCCAACGACAACGACGATCCGTTTGAGGATACCCTGCTCACGGCTGAACCGCTCGACGGCATTCCCCGCCTGTCAACGGCGCAGGCGCGCTCGCTGAGCGAGCTGATCGCATCCGCGGTCTCGTCCTTTGCGCTCGATATGCTGCCGCCCGACGTGGATTCCGGTAACCAGGCCTCGATTTTGCAAATGATGTACGACCTGTCTGCGGATACGACGACCAGGACCTATCCGATTGAAAGCGAACGCCGTTTGCAGGAGCACATCCGCTCGGGCGACAAGGACGCTGCCCAGGAGCTGCTCAACCAGCTGCTGACCCACATCTATTACATGGCGGATAACGACCAGCAGCTGATCAAATCGCGCATCCGCGAGCTGCTGGTGCTCATGAGCCGCGCGGCCATCGACGGCGGCGCGGATGTGGACGAAATCTTCAACCTGTGCTACCGCTACGAGCAGGAAGTGGACTCGTTCACCTCGATCGAGTCGCTCAACCGCTGGATCGGCTCGATCCTGCACAAATTCATCAGCTTCGTGTTCGACCTGAACGACATCAAGCACCAGAACGTGATCTTCAAGACCACCGCTTATATCAAGGAGCACCTGACCGACAAGCTGACGCTCGACCAGGCGGCTGAGCAGGTATACCTGTCCAAATCCTATTTCTGCCGCATCATCAAGGACGAGCTGGGCTGCACCTTCACCGAGTACGTCAACCGCCTGCGCATCGACCGCAGCAAGACGCTGCTCCGCTCCACCGGCATGCCGATCGCGGAGATCGCCTGCGCCGTCGGCTTTGACGACCAGAGCTATTTTACCCGCATCTTCAAAAAGCAGACCGGCATCGCCCCGGGCAAATACCGCGAGCAGCGCAGCTCGCACAATACACGCAAAAAATAAACAAACGGCTTCGGAAAATCCGAAGCCGTCTGCTTTTATCCGTTTCTGTTATCCGCGCGCGTAAAACTCGTCCACCGCGGCGAAAAACGCGTCGATATTATCCCAGCTGGACAGCGGCGGGATATCGCAGCCCGAAGAGATGACAAAGTTCGGGTACTTGCAGCACCGCTCCATGACCTCGAGGGTCTTGGCGCGGATGGATTCCGGCGTGCCGTTGCGGAACTCGCCCGCGGGGTCGATGTTGCCCATGCAGATGGTATCCGCCGGCGCCTTTTCCATGATTTCCGCCATGTCGACCGCATTGCCGAAGTGGTACGCGTTCGCGCCGCAGGAAAAGATGGACTCCAGCGTGATGTTCGCCGTGTTGCCGCAATTGTGGTAAATGACCGCGAAGTTTTCATCGCGCACGGCGTCTACAATGCGCTTGCAGTAATCGCCGGAGAACTCCTGCGCAAGGCCCGGGGACAGCAGGCCGGCAAGCGGCTCTGCAATCACAACGCCGTTTGCGCCGACTGCCTTATAGGCGTTGATGTACCTGATGATAAATTCGGTGCATTTTTCGAGCACAACGTGCACCATGTCCGGCTCCTCATAGCAGTAGATCAGCGACTGGGTGACGTCCAGCAGGCGGCCCGCCAGCGAGAACGGGCCGATTACACCGGCAAGCACCGGGCGGTCCTCGATCATGCCCATGACCTTTTCGATCGCGTCGATGTAGATCTGCGTGCGGCCTGCGCCGATCTCCGGCACTGCGAGCGCCTCCGCCTGCGCCATGCGCTCGTCCTCTTCCACCTCGGTCAAAATCACCGGGCCGGTGACCGTCGGCACCTCGTCATCCGAAACACGGATGGGCGCGCCGAAGCACTCGGCTTCGAGCGAAAGGTCCATCAGGCTGACCGCCGCGCCCGCGTCCGTACGGTCTGCAACCGCTTTCATGCCGCGCGCCTGCAAGTCGCTGTCCGAAATCAGGTCTTTTACCGTGATGCCCAGCAGCTGGATAGACGGGAATGACAACACCGGCACTGCCTTTTTTGTTTCGGCTGCAAGCAGGTCGTTCGTCCACTGATCCATGTTTCTTTTCATCTTGGTCAACCTCCGAAAATAAATTGTCCCGTTTGTCGGTGTCTTTACGATACCACGCACAGCCGCCGGGCCGTTAGGAGAAAATTGCCCGGAATTTGCATATAATTGACTTTGTCAAGTATTAAAACAAAAATGATCCCACAGGGATAAAAGCCCCTTGCAAAAGGGGCTTTTCCGCTGTTTTCCATGTTTTAAACCGGCGGATGATATTTCTGATCCTCCGGCAGCGGCGCTGCGTCCTCTTTGGCGCAGGGCACGCTGCGGAACTTGCGGTTGCTGAAATCCGCCTCGATCCGGCTGTACGGCGGGCAGCTCAAAAAGCGCGCATCGTCCCACGGCCCGTTGACCAGCGCGTCCAGATATCCCATATCGCCGTCGACCTTGGTAAATTCCCAGCCGAAGTCCTCCGCCGCCTGCCGCGCGTACTGCTCGCAGCCCTCCCGCTCGCCCAGCGGGCAGGTGATATAGCCGCAGTGCCGGTAGTTGGTCATCCAGTTGTTGGTGCACTCCATTAAGTAGTCCGCGTTCTCCTCGCCGTATTCCTCCGCATACTCCGCGCGGCGGCGGGCGTAGTTCTCCTTCGAAGGCGTGAACGCCTGCTCGATCCAGCCGGTGTTATACCAGTACACGCCCGGCAGCCTGGCGAACAGCGCACGGTAGCGGTCGGCCGAGCCGAGGAACAGGGAGATGCAGTCGTCGCACCGCGGCACCACCACCGGCAGCGACCGGCTGCGCAGCCCGACAACGCCGTTTGAGCACAGCCCATATGCCAAAATGACGGCCTGGAACCGCAGGTTTTCGGGCAGGCGTCCGTTCTCCCGCTCGATCTCGTCGATCGTGTGCTGCAATTCCGTGCGCAGGATGTCCGGCGTATCGTGCAGGCCCTGCCGGAGCCACCATACGCGCACCACATGGCGGCTCTCCGCGACCAGATGCGAAATTTCGCGGTTCATTACCATGCAGCCGATAATGGCAATTCGCATATTTTTTCACCCTTCCATACTGTTTCCCTGCCTCCATTATAAGCCCCGCCCCAGCCGGCGGCAACCGCCCGGCAGCACCTTTGGACGATCGTGCGAAATCAAGGTAATTTTGTGCAAACCGCCGGACAATATTCCTATACGGCGCCCGTCCTTTGACGCTATAATGAAAATACTCAAACCAGATAAACCTTTTTGGAAGGAAGCATTGCCATGAAGCCTGCAATCGGCATTGATACCGGCGGCACCTGTACGGACGCCATCCTATACGATTTCGATACCGGCAGGGTGCTCGGCCAGAACAAGGCGCTGACCACCTATGACGACTTAACGCGCGGCATCCTCGAAGCGCTCGACGGGCTGGACCCCGCGCTGTGCCGCGAGGCCACGGTCGCCGGCCTGTCCACCACGCTCGCCACCAACGCCTGCGTAGAAGGCAAATTCCGCCGCACGCGGCTGCTGCTCATGGGCATCGACCGCCGCGGCATCGACCGCTTCGGCGCGGACTACGGCTTTACCGACCCGGACGACATCTGTTACCTCCCCTGCAAGACCACCATTACCGGGCAGGTCATCGAAGAGCCGGACTGGGACGTGCTGCGCGCGAACGCGCGCGGCTGGTTCGCGGACGTGGAGGGCTGCGCGGTCTGCGAGATCTACGGCATGCGCAACGGCGGTGTGCTCGAGCAGAAAGCCGCGGACATCATCCGGGAAATGACCGGCCTGCCCGTCGTATGCGCGAGCGAGCTGTTCTCCGGCCTGTCCAGCCTGGAGCGCGCAGCGAGCGCGGTACTCAACGCAGGCCTGCTGCCCATTACGCAGGATTTTATCCACGCGGTCAGGCGCGCGTTCGAGGAACGCGGCATCCACGCGGAAATCCTGATCGTCCGTTCAGACTCCAGCCTGATGGGGCTTGCCTATTCGGCCGAACACGCGGTCGAAACCCTGCTGTCCGGCCCGGCGGCCTCCGCCCTCGGCGGCAGCGCGCTGACCGGACGGGAAAACGCGGTCGTCGTCGATATCGGCGGCACGACCACCGACGTTGCGCTGATCGAAAACAGCGCGCCGCTGCTGGCCGAAGGCGGCATCCGTGTCGGCAAGTGGAAAACCATGGTCAAGGGCCTGTTTTCCACCTCGTTCGCACTCGGCGGCGACAGCGCCATCCGCTGGGACAAGGACGGCGCGCTCACCCTCGGCCCGGACCGCGTTATCCCGCTGTGCGTGCTCGCCAGCCAGTATCCGGCCGTCCTTCCGATACTGCGCAGCCAGGTGCGCGAAGTGCCCGGCCACACCCTGCCGCTGCACGAATTCCTGACCCTCGGCCGCGCGGACTGGCAGCGCCTGCCGCTCGAAGAGCCGGAACGCCGCCTGTGCCGCGCGCTGGAAAAAGGCCCGCTCAGCTTTTTGCAGGCTGCCGACGTAGTAGGGGTGGACAAATACCAGTTCCGCAGCGGCCTGCTGGAAAAAGCGGGCGTGATCCTGCGCGCCGGGCTGACCCCGACCGACATCATGCATGTCCGCGGCGACTACACCCGCTATGAGCGCGAAGCCGCGCAGCTCGGGGTGCAGTTTGCGGCAGGCTCGCTGCACATGCTGCCCGAGGACTTCTGCGCGCGCATTTACGACGAGGTCTCCCGCGAGGTGTTTTACGCCGTCGCGCAGATCCTGCTCGAGCATTCCTCGCCCTATTTCCGCCGCCATGGCCTGGACGACGGCATGCGCGAGCTGCTCCGCCTGCAATGGGACAACCGCCTGACCGGCGGGGACGCCCTGCTGCACTATGCGTTCCACGCACCCGCCGCGCTGATCGGCATCGGCGGGCCGGTGCACCTGTTCCTGCCCGAAGCCGCAAAGGCACTCGGCGCGGAGTGCATCATCCCGGACTGCGCCCCGACAGCCAACGCGGTCGGTGCGGTGACCGGGCGCATGTCCGCCACGGCCGGCGCCGAGGTGCGCCCGCACGGCCTGTCCCCGGACGACAGCGAGCAGGGCGACTGGGAGGTGCTCTGCGACGGCCAGCCGCCGCGCTTTTTCCGCAGCGAAGACGAAGCGGCCGCGTGGGCGGAGGGACGCCTGCGTGAGCGCACGGAAAAAAGCCTGCGCGCCCAGGGGGCGACAGGCGAACTGTCCTTTACCATTGACCGCAGCGATATGACTGCGGATATCCTGCTCGGCGGCGTCAAGCTGTGCACGCGCATCCGCGTGACGGCGAGCACCTGCCTGATGCAAACTGCCATAAAGGAGAACCGCCATGTGTGAATTGACCATTGTAAGCGGCGATACCCGCCGCATTGTGCCCGCTGAGCCGGGCGCGCTTGTCAGCGACCTGCTGCGGCAGGCCGTGCCCTCGTTTGCCCTGCCGTGCGCGGGCAACCACACCTGCGGCAAGTGCCGCGTGCAGATCACGGGCGAGGTGGAACCGCCCGACGGGGCCGAGCGCCGCCTGCTGGATGAAGCCGACCTCGCCGCCGGCATCCGTCTGGCCTGCTCCTGCCGTCTTGCAGGCAACGCCACGGTGACGCTTCAGGCGGAAGGCAAATCCAAGATCATCGCGTGGAACCAGACGCCGCCGTTCGAGCGCACCGAGACCGGTTACGGCATTGCCGTGGACATCGGCACAACGACCGTTGCCATGCAGCTGTTCGACCGCGCAACCGGCGCCGTGCTCGCCGAGCGGCTGGCGGAAAACGCGCAGCGCGGCTTCGGCGCGGACGTCATCTCGCGCATCGAGGCGTGCAAGACCGAGGGGCTGGACGTGCTCTCAGGCCGCATCAACGACCAGCTCGAGCAGATGGCCGCAGAATGCCTGCGCGAAGCGGGCGTTGACCACATCGAGGAGTCGGTCGTCACCGGCAACTCGACCATGCTGCACCTGTACGAGGGTCTGGACCCGGCGTCGCTTGCGGTCGTGCCGTTTGACGTGCAGTCCTTTTTCGGCTGCATGAGCCGCCGCACGCTGGCGGGCGCGCCGGTCTATCTGCCGCGCTGCATCGGCGCGTATGTCGGCGCGGACATCGTATGCGCCATCCTTGCGTCCGATATGTTATCCGGCGGCGTGCAGCTGCTCGCGGACATCGGCACGAACGGCGAAATGGCGCTCGCCAGGGACGGCAGGCTGCTGTGCTGCTCGACCGCGGCCGGCCCCGCGTTCGAGGGCGCCGGCCTGTCCTGCGGCATGCCTGCGGCGCCGGGCGCGATCCGCGCGGTCTGGCGCGAAGGCGATAAGATCCGCTTTGAGACCGTGCAGGACCAGCCTGCGCAGGGCGTGTGCGGCTCGGGCATCCTGGACGCGCTCGCGGTCATGCTGGAGACCGAAGCGATCGACGATTCCGGTTTCCTCGAGGAGGATTTCGCCATCGGCGACAGCGGCGTGCAGATCGACCAGCGCGACGTGCGCCAGATCCAGCTGGCCAAGTCCGCCATCTGCGCCGGCCTGATCACGCTCATGGAGGAAGAGGGCGTGGACGCCGCCGGGATCGAGCGGTTCTGCATTGCGGGCGGCTTCGGCAGCTCGATGAACTTCGATTCCGCCTGCGCGATCGGCCTGTTCCCTGCCGCGCTGCACGACAAGACCGGCTTTATCGGCAACGGCGCGCTGGGCGGCGCGTCCATGCTGCTGATGAACAAGTCCCTGCGCGAAAAATCCGAGCAGTTCGCCCGGCAGGCGACCGAGCTTTCGCTCTCCGCCAGCCCGGCGTTCATGGACTACTATGTGGACTGCATGTCGTTTATGGAATTTTAATGGCTTCGTTTGAAGCATATCGCTTCAAACGAACAGGCATTGCCGCGCATCGCGCGGACAAAGCCAGAGCCGCAATATTTGCGCGCCGCAAGCGGCACACAAAATTGCTTTCCTGTATCAAGCCGCCCGGCAAAGCTGGGCGGCTTGATGAAAATGGCCGCAATGCGGCCATTTTCTTTTTATGCGCGGCCAGGGGCCGCGGAAGGGCTTAACGCTTTCAGGATAAACAGAAAAGCCGTCCGGTTACAGCCGGACGGCCTTTTACTGAAATATGTAATTTGGAAATCAGCCGGTGCAGATCGCCAGCGCAACCTCGGCAGCAGAAGCTGCGTCCGGGGTGTACTTGTCCGCGCCGATCTGGTCGCAGAACGCCTGGGTAATCGGCGCGCCGCCGATCATGACCTTGACCTTGTCCTTCATCTCGGAAGCCTCGACAGCCTCAACCACGCTGCGCATCTCGCCCATGGTGGTGGTCAGCAGTGCGGAGCAGGCAATGATCTGCGCGTCGTTCTCACGGGCAGCCTCGAGGAACTTCTCAACCGGCACGTCAACGCCCAGGTCGATGACCTTCAGGCCCTTGCCTTCCATCATCATGCGGACCAGGTTCTTGCCGATGTCGTGCAGGTCGCCCTTAACGGTGCCGATAACAACGGTGCCCTTCTCCTCAACGCCGTCTGCAACGAGATGCGGACGGAGCACTTCGATGCCCTTGGTCATTGCGCGGGCAGCGATCAGGACTTCCGGGACGAATACTTCGTTGTTCTTAAACTTCTGGCCGATGATGTTCATGCCGTCGAGCAGGCCCTGCTCGAGGATTTCGCCGGCCGGGATGCCTTCGTCCAGCGCCTGCTGTACGCAAGCCTTTACCTTGGGCGCGCGGCCCTGCTGCAGCCAGGAACTAATTTCATTCAGAATGCTCATGTTGAATTACTCCTTTTCTCCACATAATCTTGCGCCGCGCACGTCACTCATTTCCGCTGCGCTGTTCGCTCTTGCTGCAATTATCATAGCATGGCCGCCCATTCTTTTCTTGAACGGAATTGTGATTTTTTTGAACAATCTTTTCCTCTGTCTTTCCCTTTTGTACAAACGTCCTAAAACCGCGCTGTTTTGCCGGCGCGCGGCTACTTTGCAAACAGCTCGTCGTAGCTCACACCGAACACCTCGACAAACTTGTCGATCTCGTACACCGACACCGCGCGATAGCCGATTTCAATTTTCCCAATCATGTCCGTGGTCAGGTCGCAGCCGTGCAGCTGCATCTGCGCCGCAAGTTCGGACTGCGACCAGCCTCTTCCTGTGCGGAATTCTGCGATTTTCTGCCCGATATGCCGGTCTTTTGGCGTTGCGCGTTTCATGCTACCACTCCATATATCGCATAATATGCTTGATTATAGGAGTATTTGCATGCTATACTTACTCTATATATAGAGTGATCGGAGTGAATACTATGGAAACCAACGAACTATACCTCCAAATCTTCCGCGAGGTGCTCTCCAAGCAGGATATCCGCGTGGAATTCCCCACGCTCGAGGGTGTGGATCTGAAAGAGCTCATGGACTCCATCTATTATCATGCCCTGTACCGCATCCGGGAAATCATCCGCGATGAAAGCCTCTCCGACCCGGAATGCTTTAAGCAGATCGAAGAAGTGATCTACACCTTTGAACAGCTGGGCAGCGGCGGCGGCTGGCGGCACGACTTTTGAGCGCAAAAAAGCGGAAACGGTTTTCCCGTTCCCGCTTTTCTTTTTCCCTTACAGCAGCGCCAGGATATTGGCCTTGGGCATCGCGCCGACCGCCTTGTTCGCAATCTGGCCGTTCTTCATCACGACCAGCGTCGGGATGCTCATGACGCCGAACTGCTGCGCCAGCTCGCCCTGCTCGTCGACGTTGATCTTGCCGACCTTGATATCCGCGCGCTCCTCCGCGATCTCGTCCACGATCGGGGAGACCATGCGGCATGGGCCGCACCAGCTTGCCCAGAAGTCGAGCAGCACCGGCTTGTCCGACTGCATGACTTCGCTCTGGAAGTTGTCCTTGGTAATGGTTAATACTGCCATGTAAATCCGCTCCTTTATCTTTATTGTTTCACTAACTCATAGTAAAATGCATATTGCTGCATCACGCCCGCAAAGCCCTTATACCGCCTGAGCGGGAAGCCCTTCGGATAGTGTGCATCCAGCATCTGCCGGATATGCGTATCAATCGGGAACGCGTCGATATGATGCAGGGCAAACAGGCAGATACACTCCGCCACCTTGACGCCCACGCCGGTCAGCCGCATCAGCTCGGCCTTGGCGTGCGTATAGTCCATGCGGCGCACCGCATCCAGATCGACCTCGCCCGAGGCGACCTGCCGCGCCGCTGCGAGGATGTACTTCGCGCGGTAGCCCAGCCGGATGGGCGCCAGCTCGTCCGCCATGCAGGCGGCGAGCCGCTCCGCGGTCGGGAATATATTGTATACCTGTTTACTCTTATTATAACAGGTTTCCCCAAAAAGGGAACATAAATTTTCGACACATTTCGTAATGCGGCCAATGTTGTTTTGCTGCGAAATGATGAAACACACGACGGTCTCCCACAGCTCCTGCCGCAGGATGCGCAGCCCGCCGCCCGCCGCGACCGCGCTTTGCAGGTACTTGTCCCGCTTCGCCACGGCGCTTTTGTAGCGGCCATAATCCGCGTCCAGATCGAAATACGGCCGCCAGACGGCTTCAAACTCGTCCTCCGGGCAGTCAAAGCATACGGTCTGCCCCTGCTGGCGGATCTCCACATAGCGGCCGCCCGCCACGAGCGCGTAGTGCTGCTCCCCCAACGGGCGGAAGCGGAAGCACTGCCCCGAGCGCGCGATCTGTCCGATGTCGAAATCCGGGATGCTGCGTTCGGTCATTTGCTCATGGCCTCGTGTTCGCGGGCCAGCTCGTCATACAGCTGATGGAAAATCCAGCCGAGGTTGGTCTCGGTCACGACCGCCTTGTACGGCACGGAAACGCCGTTTTTCTTCATCTCGCGCAGCAGGATCTCGAGCCGCTTGTCGGTGAAGCCGTCCAACACGAGCACCGGCTCGCTGAGCGCGGGCGCTTCCGGGTTTTCGCGGGCGTCATAGCCCTTGCGGCCGAGCAGATGGCCGATGGTCTGCCCGACCGCGTCCGGCGCGACGTTTTTGATGCGCGCACCCATGCGCACCAGGATGGATTTCAGCAGGGCGGTTTGCCCGCCGCCCTTCGGGTCAAAATATAGTACAGTCTCACGGGATACCGGCATGATGGGTTCCCTCCTTTGGGATGATCTTATTTTAGCGCATTGTTTTATGCGCTACCGTGATTATATCACACAACGGCGCGTTTTAACAGCCGTCCGTCCCTTGACATATCATACTGTATCGGTATAATATATGTTAGCATAAGCTAACTCATTTGGATAAAGGAGCATTTTCGATGACGTATTGCATTTTCTCCCCTGTGCGGGGTTCGGGAAGGGGTGCCCGGCCATGACACAGGCGCTGATTTGGGCCGCAGCCGGCACCGGCTTTACCTTTTTGATGACCGCGCTCGGCGCGGCGATGGTGTTTTTCCTGCGCCGCCGGTCGGGCGACACCATGCAGCGCATTTTCCTCGGCTTTGCGGCAGGTGTGATGATTGCGGCGTCCGTTTGGAGCCTGCTCATCCCCGCCATCGAGGAAGCAGAGGCCGCAGGCGGCATCGGCTGGGTGCCTGCCGCGGGCGGATTCATGCTCGGCATCCTGCTCATGCTCGCGCTGGACGGCCTGCTGCCCCATCTGCACAATGGCGCGGCGCAGGCCGAGGGGCTGCCGTCCTCGTTCCGGCGCTCGACGCTGCTCGTGCTCGCGGTCACGCTGCACAACATCCCGGAAGGCATGGCGGTCGGCCTGACCTTTGCGCGCGCCGCCCAGCACAGCGGCGACACCGGGCTGATCGCCGCGGCGGGCGCGCTTGCGCTCGGCATCGGCATCCAGAACTTCCCCGAGGGCGCGGCGGTCGCGCTGCCGCTCCGGCAGGAAGGGCTGTCGCGCGGGCGGGCGTTCGCCTACGGCGCGCTGTCCGGCATCGTAGAGCCGGTGTTCGGCGTGCTGGTCGTGCTCGCAGCAGCGCAGCTGACGCCGTTCATGCCCTGGCTGCTCAGCGCGGCGGCGGGCGCGATGCTGTACGTTGTGGTCGAGGAACTGATCCCGGAAGCCCATCTCGGGGAGCACTCTCACCCGGGGACGCTCGGCGTAATGGCAGGCTTCCTCGTGATGATGGTGCTGGACGTGGCGCTCGGCTGATGCGCCGGACGCAAAACAGGCATGGCTGCTGCCATGCCTGTTGTTTTTTATTTGGCTACCCTGACCAGGAGGGCGGCGGTTTCGACCATTGTTTCATTTTCCAAGGGCAATTCTGTCACTTCTGTTCCATTCACCGGGACAGGGAAGTTGAAGATAATCTTCCTAATCCAGTTGCCATCCGGCTGCTTTTCCGGGAATAACTCAATCCGCTCAATAAACGCCCGCATGAACTCCTTCCTCTCCACTTCGGAGGCTGCTTCATAGACCTGATCGAATGCCAGCAACAGACGGTAGATATTATCACCCGAAATTTTCTCCTGCCGGATGCTCCGTATCTGGCTTTGCACATCGTCAA
>DXIC01000001.1 GCA_019113065.1 Candidatus Agathobaculum stercoravium | reverse complement strand
CCCACTGGGGACGACGAGTTCTCGCTCACGCTGGTGAAAAAGGCATGAACGAGTACGTTGCCACCTTCCATACGCATCTCAGCGCCATGCTGACCTTTCAGGCGCTGAAAAGCGCGGGCTGCCGCGCAAAGATGCAGCCCGTGCCGCGCGCGCTCAGCTCGTCCTGCGGCACCTGCGTGCGTTTTTGGGCGGAAAGCGACTGCCGCGCCCTGCTCGACCGGGACGCGGAGGCGCTGTACGCTGCCGACGGCAGCGAATACTGCCTGCTGTGGCAAAGCGAGGAGTGAACTGCGTGGAGCATCCGATCATTTCCATCATCGGCGCGGGCGGCAAGACCACCGCGCTGCTGACACTGGCACAGGCGTTTTCCAGCCGCCGTGTGCTGCTGACCACCTCGACGCACATCTACCCGGTCGCGCCGCCGGACAGCCGTGCGCTGCTGATCGACCCGGAAGCAGACGAGCTGCTGGTTGCGCTTTCTGTCCCCGGTGTTGTCTGCGCAGGCGCCAGTGCTTCCGCTGGCAAGCTGGGCGCACTTGCGCCCGACCTGTTCCGGCAGGCTGTCCGCGCGGCGGACGTGACCCTGTGCGAAGCGGACGGCGCGCACCGCCTGCCGCTCAAGCTGCACCGGGCGGACGAGCCTGTCGTGCCGCTGGATTCCAGCCTGTGCCTGATCGTCGCGGGGTTGTCCGCGTGGGGACAGCCGGTCGGCGAGGCGGTGCACCGCTATGACCGCAACCCGGACTGGGCGCGCGATCCACAGCGGCGGGTCGGCGCGGATGAGCTCCTGCACTGCGTGCGCGAGGCGGCAGCCGCCTGCCGCCTGCCGCGCGAAAAGGTGCGCGTCTGGCTCAATCAGGCGGACACGCCTGCCCTGTACACGCAGGCCGCGCCGCTCGCGCGCATCCTGTCCGCAGAGGGGCTGGACTGCCGCGCGGGGAGCCTGCGGTATGAACCTGCCGCGCTCATAGACTGGATTTTATCTGATATATCATAAAAACGGGCTGAAAAGCCCGTTTTTTCTGTTTACAGCAGCCGGATCTGTTTTTCCCGCGCAATCTCGAGCAGCGCTTCGACCACGCCGCCGCCGATGGCGCGCGCCTTGTCGGAAACTGTGTCGCAGTATGCCGCCTGCTCGGGGCGCGGGTCGATGTCCGCGATCTTGAGCCCCTTTGTCACCGGATATCCTTCGCGGATCAGCCCGCGCAGCACGCCGTCGATCGTTGCAAGCACCGGGGTCTCCCCGACGCGCGCGATGACCTGTCCCGCTTTGACCAACGCGCCGATGTCGATGGTGTTTCCGCCTTCGTCTGTGACAAACGCCATTGCACCGCCCGCCGGCGCATGGATGACCCGCTCGGCCGCATAGCCCGCGATCACGCCCGGCACACCGGTGTTCGGGATGGCCGCGCCCTGCCGGATGACGCGCCCCAGATGGTGCCCGCGCATGGTCTCGACCACCGCGTCCACGTCCTGCCCGGCAGTAAAGCCCGGCCCAAGGCCGACCGTGATGGGCGCCATCTCCCGGCTTGTGCCCAGATTGCGCTTGGCTAGGATCGCGTCCACCACCGCGGCGGGCTGCAACGCCGCAATGCACGCCGCGCTTTCATCCACCAGCAGTGGGATCTCCCCCGCCCGCGAGGCCTTTTCCGCCTGTGCCGCGTCTGCGATGCGGCGCGCCGTTACGCCTTCCACCTGCGCCGCACCCTGCCAGACCGCCTCGCACAGCGCCGCCCTGCGCCGGATAGCGGAGGGATTCGCGCACTCGGTCACCGCGACCCTGAACCCGCACCGGTGCAGCCGCACGATCACGCCGGTTGCAAGGTCGCCCGCGCCGCGCACCAGCACCCAAGGCTGTTTTTCATAAAATTCCAACGCCTGTCCTCCCTGCTCAGTCCAAAAATCCCGCGAAATGCTCCTGCGCCAGCCGGTCGAGCATCTCATGCGCCTCTTTATCAAACGCTCGGTAGCGGCGGAGCAGCTCGCGTCCCTTTTCAGTCAGCACCGCGCCGCCGCCGCCCGCGCCGCCGATGCGCCGCTCGAGCAGGGCAAAGCCCAGCTGCTCCTCACAGCCGTGCACCACACCCCACGCCTTGTTATAGCTCATTTCCATGCGCGCCGCGCTGCGCCTGAGCGAGCCGAGCTCGTCCACCCCTTCGAGCAGCTGTGCCGCGCCCGGGCCAAACAGCTTATCTTCCTTTACCAGACGCAGGCTCGCGCGCACCCTGACCTGTCCCGCCACCGACATCCCCTCTTTCCGCAGTCTCTTTGCAATGATTATACCATCCTCCGGCGTGTTCTACAATGTGTGCGCCGCAATTTCGTTTATCATCTATAAATATAACGAAATATTTTGTAATACTCGCGCTGTTTACCGGAATATCATATTTGTTGCGGGAATATGTTCGGATATGCTATAATGGAAACAAAAAAGGATTGCCCCTGCGGCAGTCTGTATTTTACGTTCGGAGGCGTTTCCATGAAACTCATGCGTGTACAGGACGCGGTCGGGCAGGTGCTCTGCCACGACATCACCCAGATCATCCCCGGGGTCACCAAGGACGCGGTGTTCCGTAAGGGGCATATCATCCGCGAGGAGGATATCCCCGTCCTGCTCAGTGTGGGTAAGGAGCACGTCTACATCTGGGAAAATAATGAAAACATGCTGCACGAGAACGATGCGGCGGATATCCTGCGCGCGCTCTGCCAGGGCGGGCACATGCGCGCCTCCGCGCCCAAAGAGGGCAAGATCGAGCTGACCGCCGAGACAGACGGCCTGCTGCTCGTGGATATCGAGCGCCTGCGCGCGGTCAACGCACTGGGCGAAATGATGATCGCCACGCGCGCGTCCGGCTTCCCGGTCAAAAAGGGCGACAAGCTGTGCGGCACGCGCATCATCCCGCTTGTGATCGAAAAGGAGAAAATGGAGCGCGCAAAACAGGCCGCCGGGCCGGAGCCGCTGCTGCGGCTCCTCCCCTTCCGGGCGCGCTCGTTCGGCGTGGTCACGACCGGGAGCGAGGTCTATAAAGGGCTGATTAAGGATGCGTTCACCCCTGTGCTGGTGGAAAAAATGGCGGAATACGGCTGCGAAATGGCCGCGCACGCAGTCTGCGACGACGACCACGAAAAAATCACCGCCGCGATCCGCAAAATGGCGGACGACGGCGTGGAGCTGATTTTGTGCACCGGCGGCATGAGCGTCGACCCGGACGACCGCACTCCGCTTGCGATCCGCAATGCGGGCGCGGAGATCGTCAGCTACGGTGCGCCCGTGCTGCCCGGCGCGATGTTCCTCGTGTCCTACCTGCCGGACGGGCGGCCGGTCTGCGGCCTGCCCGGGTGCGTGATGTACGCCAAGCGCACGATCTTTGATCTGGTGCTGCCGCGCCTGCTCGCAGACGTGCCTGTCACGGCGGACTGGCTCGCCGGGCTGGGGCACGGCGGGCTGTGCCTGAACTGCCCGGACTGCCATTTCCCGAACTGCGGCTTCGGCAAGGGCGTATAACACACCGGCTTCATTGTCGGAAACAGGAGGACATCATGGATTTCACCCATATTGACGCAAACGGCAACGCGGTGATGGTGGATGTGAGCGAAAAGCAGGCCACTGCACGCACTGCCGTTGCATCCGGGCGCATCGCGATGAGCCCGGACTGCTTTGCCGCCGTGCAAAGCGGCACGGCAAAAAAGGGCGACGTGCTCGGCGTGGCGCAGGTCGCGGGCATCATGGCGACCAAGCACACCGCCGACCTCATCCCGCTGTGCCACCGGCTGAACCTGACCAAAAGCGAGGTCGCGTTTACGCTGCATGAGAACGAACACAGCATCGAAGCCGTGTGCACCGTGCGCTGCACCGGCCCGACGGGCGTGGAGATGGAAGCGCTGACCGGCGTTTCCACCGCCCTGCTCACCATCTATGATATGTGCAAGGCGATCGACAAGCGCATGGTCATCTCGGACATCCATCTGGTCGAAAAGCAGGGCGGCAAGAGCGGGGATTTCCGTTTCGAGGGGCAAAGCCATGCGTGACGCGCTCGGCCGGGAGATCAACTATATGCGCCTGTCGGTCATCGACCGGTGCAACCTGCGCTGCCGCTACTGCATGCCCGCCGAGGGCGTGCCAGCCACCGCGCACGCCGATATCCTGCGGTATGAGGAACTATTGCGCGTGGCGCAGGCGGCGGTCTCGCTCGGCATTGACCGCTTTAAGGTCACGGGCGGCGAGCCGCTCGTGCGGCGTGGCATCGTGGACTTTATCCGCAGCCTGAAAGAACTCCCCGGCGTGCGGCAGGTGACGTTGACGACCAACGGGCTGCTGCTCCCCTCCCTGCTGGACGGGCTGCTGGATGCCGGGCTGGACGCGGTCAACATCAGCCTGGATACGCGTGACAACGCGCAGTATCAGGCCATCACCCGCAGCACACACACGGCGGACGAGGTGCTGCACGCCGTCCGGCTGTGCGCCGGGCGTCTGCCGACCAAAATTAACGCTGTGCTGCTGCCCGAAACAGCGGCGCAGCTCATCCCGCTTTCGCATCTGGCGGAAGAGCTGCCGGTGGACGTGCGGTTTATCGAGCGCATGCCGCTCGGCGCGGCCGATGCCAGCCCCAACGAACCTGCACACAAGGAAACTATCGACCTTTTGCGCGCGGTCTGGCCGGACCTTGCGCCCGTCCAAGCGCCGCGCGGCAACGGCCCTGCGCGGTATTTTGCCGCGCCCGAGCTCAAAGGCTGCATCGGGCTGATCCAAGCGGTCAGCCATGCGTTCTGCGCAGGCTGCAACCGCGTGCGTCTGACCAGCACAGGGCATTTGAAGCCCTGCCTGTGCTACGAACAGGGCACAGACTTAAGGCCGCTCCTGCGCGGCGGCGCGGACGATGCGGCGCTGCGCGCCGCCATCAGGCAGGCAGTCTATCAAAAGCCTGCCGCGCACTGCTTTGCCGAGCGGCAGGATATCACGGAACATAAAAGCATGAACCAGATCGGAGGATAATACCATGGGAAAGGTGGTCGCCGTGTGCGTAAGCGAAACGCGCGGCGTACAGAAAGAGAATAAGGGCGAAGGGGTGTTTGACAAGGACTGGGGACTCCGCGGGGACGCCCACGCCGGGCACTGGCACCGTCAGGTCAGCCTGCTCTCTGCGGAGGAGATCGCGGCGTTCAATGAAAAAGGCGCGGGCGTGCAGCCCGGCGCATTCGGGGAAAACCTCGTGGTCGAGGGCATTGATTTCCGCCGTCTGCCGGTCGGCACGCAGCTCGGCTGCGGCGATGTGCTGCTCGAAATCACCCAGATCGGCAAGGAGTGCCACAGCCACTGCGCGATCTATCACAAGATGGGCGACTGCATCATGCCGCGCGAGGGCGTGTTCGCCCGCGTCATCCAAGGCGGGAAGATCGCCGTAGGCGACGAGATGGCCGTCCAGCCGCGCACGACGCCCTTCCCCTTTCAGGCGGCGGTCATCACGCTGTCCGACCGGTGCGCCGCGGGCGGGCGCGAGGACAAAAGCGGCCCCGCGGTCGCGGAGCGGCTGGAGCGCGCCGGGTTTGCGGTCGTCGAGCAGCTGCTGCTCGCGGACGAGCGCGAACCGCTCGAGCGTAACCTCATCCGCCTGTGCGACCAGCGGCAGCTCGACCTGATTTTGACCACGGGCGGCACGGGCTTTGCCCCGCGCGACATCACGCCCGAGGCCACGCGCGCGGTTGCAGACCGGGATGCACCCGGCATCGTGGAAGCCATCCGCGCCGCGAGCCTGCGCATCACCCCGCGCGCCATGCTCAGCCGCGCCGTATCGGTCATCCGGGGTAAGACGCTCATCATCAACCTGCCCGGCAGCCCCAAGGCATGCATGGAAAGCATGGATGTATTCCTGGACCAGATGCCGCACGTGCTCGCGCTGCTGCGCGGCACACCGCAGGACTGCGGACGGTAACTTTTGCTTCAATTTCGCCGTAAAGCCGGCGGGTTGAAAATATATTCCCCTGAAAGACGGGGCAAAGGAGAAAACCACATGAAAAAAACACTTGCATGGCTGCTGACAGCGGCGGTGGCGCTCAGCCTGGCCGCATGCGGCGGCAGCGCGGACACGCCGGAAGCAGCGCAGAACGGCGGCGAGACCGCCGAGCCGGTCGAGCTGACCGTATTCGCAGCAGCGAGCCTGACCGAGACCCTGAACCAGATCGCGGAGGACTACAAGGCCGTCGCGCCCGACGTGACGCTGACCTTCAACTTCGACTCCTCCGGCACGCTCAAGACCCAGATCCAGGAGGGCGCGGTGTGCGACCTGTTCCTTTCCGCGGGCCAGAAGCAGATGGACCAGCTGGACGCTTCTGCGGATGCGTCGGTCAACACCGAGGGGCTGGATTTTGTGCTCGCGGGCAGCCGCATTGACCTGCTGGAAAACAAAGTGACGCTCGCCGTGCCCAAGGGCAACCCCAAGGGCATCGACAGCTTTGACTCGCTCGCCGAGCACCTTGAGGCGGGCGACATCCTGCTCGCCATGGGCAACAGCGACGTGCCGGTCGGCCAGTACACCCAGAAGATCCTGACCTGGTACGGGCTGGACGAGACCGAACTCGCAAACGCAGGCTGCATCACCTACGGCACCAACGTCAAGGAGGTCACCACGCAGGTCAGCGAGGGCAGCGTGGACGCTGGCATCATCTACTGCACGGATGCGTTCAGCGACGGCCTGACTGTTGTGGACGAGGCCACCCCTGAGATGTGCGGGCAGGTCATCTATCCGGCAGCAGTGCTGAACACGTCCGAGCACCAAGAGGAAGCGCAGGCGTTCCTCGACTACCTGTCCACCGATGATGCGATGGCAGTGTTTGAGGAAGTAGGATTTTCGCCGGTGGCATAACACGCACATCTGATGGTTTGCACAGGCAGGGCATTTGTCCTGCCTGTGCAAAAAAGGAGGTCAAGCAGTGGACTGGTTCCCGCTCTGGAATTCGCTGCGCATTGCGGCGATCAGCAGCGTGCTGGTGTTTTTCACCGGCATCGCGGCGGCATATTACGCCGTGCGCCTGCCGCGCGTGCTCAAGGGCATCCTCGACGTTGTGCTCACCCTGCCGCTCGTGCTGCCGCCCACGGTCGTGGGCTATTTCCTGCTGCTGCTGTTCGGCAGCAGGCGGCCGCTCGGCATGGCGCTTGAAAGCATCGGCGTCAAGTTCGTCATGACCTGGTACGGCGGCGTGATCGCGGCGGCGGTCGTCGCTTTCCCCCTGCTCTACCGCACCGCGCGCGGCGCATTCGAAGCGTTTGACGAGACGCTCGCGCAGGCGGGGCAGACGCTCGGCCTGTCGAACACCTATATTTTCTGGCGCATCCGCATGCCCGCGTGCCGGCAGGGCATTTTTGCGGGCTTCGTGCTGGCGTTCGCCCGCGCGCTGGGCGAATACGGCGCGACCAGCATGCTGATCGGCTACACGCCCGGCCGCACCGCGACCATTTCGACTACGGTATACCAGCTCTGGCGCACGGGCGACGACCTGCACGCCTTTTACTGGGTGCTGGTCAACCTCGCGATCTCGGCGGCAGTGCTGCTCACGGTCAACCTGCTTGAGAGAAAGCAGCGCAAGGGGGTGCGCGGCGCATGAGCCTGTTCGTGGAGATCCGCAAGCGGCTGGGCGATTTTACGCTGGACGCCCGGTTTGAGACCGACGATCCGGTCACCGGCCTGCTGGGCGCGTCCGGCTGCGGCAAGAGCATGACGCTCAAATGCATCGCAGGCGTGGAAACGCCGGATGAAGGCCGCATCGTGTTGGACGGCGAAACGCTGTTCGATTCCGCGCGCGGCGTCAACCTGCCGCCGCAGCAGCGGCGCGTGGGCTACCTGTTCCAGCACTATGCGCTGTTCCCGCACATGACCGTGGAGCAGAACATCCTGTGCGGTCTGCACAGGGAACGGGATAAAGCCGCCAGACAACGCCGCCTGCGCGAAATGATCGCAATGATGCAGCTCGAGGGGCTGGAAAAACACCGTCCCGCCCAGCTTTCCGGCGGGCAGGCGCAACGCGCGGCGCTCGCGCGCATGCTGGTCAACGAACCGCGCCTGCTGCTGCTGGACGAGCCGTTCTCCGCGCTGGACAGCCATCTGCGCGACCAGTTGCAGCCGCAGTTCCTGTCCCTGCTGCGCTCATACGGGCGGCAGGCGGTCATGGTCACGCACAGCCGTGACGAGGCCTATCACCTGTGCTCCCGCCTGTGCGTGATGGACGGGGGGTGCATTTTGCGCGCCGGCGGCACCAAAGAGGTCTTTGCCGACCCGGGCAGCGAGCCTGCCGCCCGGCTGACCGGCTGCAAAAACATCGCCCGCGCGGCCAAGGCGGGCGAGTACGAGGTGGACGTGCCTGAATGGGGCGTGCGCCTGACTACCGCCAGGCCGGTGCCGGACGACGTCCGCGCCGTCGGCCTGCGCGCGCACTACTTCCACCCCCGCGCGGCGGCGAACCGCTTTGCCGTCCGGCTGGACTGCGAGCTGGAGGAGCCGTTCGAGTGGATTTTGCTGTTCCGCTACGAGGGACAGGACGCCGCCTCCCCCACGCTCTGGTGGCGCATGCCCAAGGATAAAAAACCGGCCGCCATGCCTGACACGCTCGGCATTGCGCCGGAAAACGTATTACTTCTCAAATGACGACGGAGGAAACACCCATGACCGAACAACTGCTGCAAACCGCGCTGGACGAAATACAGGCCGGGCATCCGGTGATGCTGATCTCGGTCGTGCGCTCTGTTGGCTCGACCCCGCGTGCGGCGGGCGCGCTCATGCTCGCCGGGAAAAACGGGCTGCTCTGCGGCACAATCGGCGGCGGCCTGCTCGAGCACCGCTGCCTGGAGATCACCGCGGCACAGCCCACCGTCCCGCATCGGGAGACCTTTGTGCTGGACAACCGGCAGGCGGGCAGCCTGGGCATGGTTTGCGGCGGCACGAGCGAGGTACTGTTTACCCCGCTGGAAGATCCCGCGCCGTTTACAGCCGCGCTGGACGCGCTGCACGGGCACCAGACCGCATGGCTGTGCCTGCCGCTCAGCGGCAGCGCACCCATCGTCTGCACGGATGCCGGCCTGCCGGCACGCCCCGCCGTCATCGAGCTGCGCGGACAGGACGTGCTTGCCGTGCGGCTGGCGGATGCCGGGCGGGTCTTTGTGCTCGGCGGCGGGCATGTCTCGCTCGAGCTGGCCGCGCTGCTGCACCGGCTGGATTTCCGGCATATCGTGATCGACGACCGCCCGGCCTTCTGTTCGCCCGAGCGGTTCCCGCATGCCGAGCACACGCTGGCCACGCCCTTCCCCGCGCTCGGGGATGCGCTGACAGGCGCCCTCGCTCCCACGGCGGCGGATGCGTTCTGCATCATGACCCGGGGGCACGAGGGCGACACGGACGCCATCCGCTTTGCGCTGGGGACGCCCGCGTCCTATATCGGCGTCATGGGCAGCCGCCGCAAGCGCGAAGCGGTATTCGCCCGCCTGGCAGCCGAGGGCTTCTCGGACGCACGCCGCCGGGTCATCACGCCCATCGGCCTGGACATCGGCGCACAGACCCCTGCGGAGATCGCAGTTTCGGTTGCAGCACAGCTGGTTGCTTGGCGCGCGGCGCGGTGAAAACCGCGCCCTCTGCGCCCCGAAAAAATTTTTTAAAAAATTTGAAAAAACGTGTTGACATTTCCACCACCTTTCGATATAATACTACTTGTCGCTGACAGTGAGGCGACTCGATACGAAAGAGAATGCGAGTGTGCTGGAACTGGTAGACAGGCACGTTTGAGGGGCGTGTGTCAATCGACGTACGGGTTCAAGTCCCGTCACTCGCACCACCTTCTCAACGTCGATACAATCGAATATGCGGATGTGGCGGAATGGCAGACGCGCTAGCTTCAGGTGCTAGTGTTCGCAAGGACGTGGGGGTTCAAGTCCCCCCATCCGCACCAAGAAAAGTACTGATTTCGATAAGATTTCAGTACTTTTTCTTTGTTTAAAATTAAATGCGTTTTGTTGACGACACGGTGACGACAAAAGAAAGTCCCCTCCAGCCACACAGCCGGAGGGGATTTTTCTGTCCATTTTTACTTATCAATGGCCGCTGCCAGTTTCTTCACCAGATCATCGCCATATCGGTACTTGAGTAGATACTCCATCGTCTGCTCCTCAAGGCCACAGCGCTCCTGGATCAGGTCGATGGCATCCTGCACGTCCTCCCCACCCTCCGGTACGAAGGGACGGCAATGCGGCGCAGTGATGGCGGGCATCTGGCGTGCGGCGTCAAATACCACGCTGTACCCCGCCTGCGACAGGCTGCGCATCTTGACGAAATTATAGCCGTCCTTCTCGATGCACTCGCAGCTGTACGCCTTGCCGTCCAGCAGCACGTCCTTCTTTTCGATCACTTCGTCGTCCTCCTTCGCGGTCAGCCGCCGCTTGAAATCCTCCCAGAGCTGCGGATTGCGCACCCACGGCTCGGGGCACGCCTTGTGCGTCACGTCGTAGTGGCGGCACACCCGGCTCACAGGGATATTATATTGCGCCATCAGCGAGCGCACCAGCGCGACGGCACGCGCCACCGTCGCCTCGGTCAGGATATATTTACCGCCCTGCTTGTCGCTGCACATCTCGATGCCAATGCTGTTGGCGTTGCGGCAGGCGTTATAATAATAGCCTGTCTCCGAGCCGCAATGCCACGCGGTGTCGCTGTCGCGGACGGACTGCGTCACGCTGTCCTCGTCCACGAAGTAGTGCGCCGACGCGCCGCGGTTCGCGCCTTGGAAATAATGCGCATTTCCTGCGTCTGTGTCGCCGTCATTGGCGGTATAGTGCACCACGATCCACTGGATGGACGCAGCGCGGCCAGCCCTGAAATTCGAGCTGTGCGCGGGTACAAATGGGATGCCCATGCTGTCACTCCTCCAGCGGTTTCTCGTAGGTTTTCGCGCGGTCGCTGTCGGTCAGGCCGCTGGTGGTCGGGTCGTTGAGCGCAGACCAGATGTTGGACGCAATCAGGAACAGGCAGTACGGGTTGGAAACCGTACCGCGGATGATCTCCCACACGCCCGCCCAGGTCGTCATATCAGCGGCCGTCAGGCCTGCATAGGCCAGTGCGGTCGCGAATGCCCCGAGGAGGATCTGCACCCAGAAAACAGGGTTCTTGATTCTTACCTTCCAGTTCATGCTATGTAAACCCCTTTCAGTTCTTTCTTGTGGGCAGCTCCATGATCTCTTTCACGAGCTTGGTCACCGTGCCGTTGCCGCCCAGTTCATGATATGCTTCGTACATGGCCTGCACGTTCTCCTGCGCATAGATCGGGATCTCCCCCTTATCCACGTACCGACCGTGCATAGTGATGATCTCGCTGCGCAGCAGGCTTTTGATGGCGTCCCGTTCGACACGCTGCTTGCCGATCTCCTTGAGTGCGAGCCGGTATCCCATACCCAGCAGTGCTACTGCGGCGGTCATGAGCAGCTCAAAAAGGTGCTTTGCAATAAATTCTTCCATGTGTAAGGTGGGGCGGTTCGACCCGCCCCGTCACCTCCTTCGCTTACAGGTCGAGCAGCTCACGATCTTCCACGCTAAGCAGCTCCGGCACGCCGGTAATAATGCTGCGCCAGTGATTGTACTGCGCGCGGGCGAGATCATCGTGCTTGAGGCCGTGGCGCTTGTCGAACACGTCGAACTGGCGGCCGATGGTCGCCGGGCTGCCGTCCGCCTCAGTGATCGCGCTCAGTTCCTCGTGATTTGCGATGTAGATATTACCCTGATACATAGTTTACTTCCTTTCCGGCCTTTTGGCCTGTCCGTATATGATAGGGGTTTCCACCCCTGTTTCTTGCCGTCAATCGGTCATCTGCCCATAGG
>DXIC01000057.1 GCA_019113065.1 Candidatus Agathobaculum stercoravium | reverse complement strand
AGTCCAGCACATCCTGACGGGTGCCGCGGAAGGGGCCGGGGGTTTCCATCTTGAGAGAGACCAGCGCGGTGCAGTAGCGCAGCGCCTCTTCGACGCTGGCGTGCTGGCGCTCGGTGATATAGCCCGCAAAGGTGGTGTCGCCGCGGCCGGTACGGCCGGACAGGTTGCGCGCCTTGATCGGGCAGGTGTAGATCTGCTCACCGTCATAGGCAAGGACCTCGGTGTTGTGCGTGATGACGACTTCCTTTGCGCCCCACTCGTGCAGCAGGCGGGCGGCGGCGGCACGGTCGGTCAGGCCGGTCATGATCTCGGCTTCCGCCGCGTCGGTCTTGAGGTAGTCGATCAGGGGCAGGTACTGCTTTTTCTCCGCCCAGTCGTGGAAAGCCATGGTCTTGTCCGGCTCGACGTGGCGCAGCATGCACTGCACGTCCAGCGCGACCTTGCCGTGCTTGGAGGCTTCCTCCAGAAGGGCGCCGTCAAAATCGCCGTAGACCAGCCCGGCGAAGTGGTAGACCGCAGTCTTTACGTCCGGCAGCTCGTCAAAGCGGAAGGGGTCGCATACGCCGAGCGAGTTGCACTGGCGCTTTTCCTTGTCCGCAGTGAAATACTGGTTGCGGATCGAGCAGGTGTGCGCCGAGGGCTTCCAGTACAGGTCGGCCGCAATGCCCGCAAAACGCTCGGAAACATCGGCCTCGTCCGGGTTGAGCTTGCAGAAAATCGCGGTCTTTGCGCCGCTGCCCGCGGCGGCAAAGCCTGAGGCGACGACCGCGCCGCCGACTTCCCTGCGCTCATGGCCGAGGTGGTCGATATTGATGTCCAGTGAAACCGGACCGATTACCATTGTATCGTAAATTTTCTCCATTTCTGTCCGCGCGCCGGTACAGCGCGCAACTCCTTTCTTTTCTTACACTTTCCACAGGTTGCCTTATAATTCTTCCACGGATACCACGCCTTCAATCAGCTTGACGCGTTCGAGCAGCTCGTTGATGCTGCAATTTTTGTTCAGACGGAGCGAAAAAATCGCACAGGCGTTGTGCTTCTCCGTGCCGGTGGCCCGGGTGACCTCCATATTCTGGAGCTTGAGCCGGGAAATATGGAACAGGTAGAGCACACGATCCAGGCATTCCCGGTCGCGGTACTCCATGTACAGGTTGATCTCGGGCGAGTGGTCGAGGATGCGGTATTCCAGCTCGGAAAAATACAGCTCCGCCAGCAGCACGATCACCGTGCCGCAGATGCCGCCCTCGTAAAAGCCGCCGCCCAGCGCAAGGCCGATGATTGCAGCGGCCCACAGGCCGGCCGCAGTGGTCAGGCCCTTGACGCGCTGCTGCCGCGTGACGATGATTGTGCCCGCGCCGATGAAGCCGATACCGGCGATGACCTGTGCGCCGAGGCGGGCCATGTCGGTAAAGTAATGCATGTTCAGGTACAAAAACTGGCTGGTCATGGTGGTCATCGAAGCGCCCAGACAGATCAGGATATGCGTGCGGAAGCCTGCAGGGCGGCGCTTGTACGCGCGCTCTAACCCGATCAGGCCGCCGCAGACCACGGCGAGCAGCATGCGCACGGTAACCGAGAACATGGTAATATCCCGCAGCCCGTCAAAAACAGATAGCATCGCGCGCACCTCCTCAGAATTCTTCGATAACGTGGACACAGTCCAGGCCTGCCAGGGCGATCAGTACGCGGGTATGCGGGCGGCGGTCGTCCAGCCGGAGGCAGAACACCGCGCTGGGGTTGCGGGCCTGGTCGCTGCGCCCGCGCTCGATATCCACGTCAACCACCTGCGCATGCTGGGATTTGATGCTGCTGATGATCGTGCCGATGTTATCGAGCGATTCAAATTCCATGTAGAGGTTCATGACCGGTGCGCGTTCGACCAGTGCATCCTCCAGCATGGGGAGCACGCGCATGGCGAAGAAAATCAGCACCACGCCGAGCAGGACGCATTCGTAGAAGCCCGCACCGATCGCAAGTCCCATGCATGCCGAGGCCCACAGGCCGGCTGAGGTGGTCAGCCCTTTGACCTGCTGCCGCCCGGTCACGAGGATGGTGCCCGCGCCGAGGAAACCGATGCCGTTGATGACCTGCGCGCCGAAGCGCGATACGTCGACCCGCTGGCCGATTTCCGCCGCGGCCTCCGCCCAGGGGCCGGTGACCATGGCGAATTCATATTGGCCAAGCAGCATGGCCAGTGCCGCGCCGACGCTGACCAGCATATAGGTGCGGCTCCCGGCTGGACGGCGCTTGCGCACGCGCTCCAGGCCGAGGATACCGCCTGCGAACATTGCCAGCACGAGACGGAACAGCACAGACGCCATATTCATTTCCCGAAGATATGCGATGATATCATCCATGCATACCACACCTCGTTTCCCGCTGTTATACCGGATGGGCGCCAGTGCGCCCGTTGCATTTCATGGTTGAGACAGTTCCCAAGGCAGGGGGCCTTGGGAACTGGATGGAACAGGATATGTCGGTTGTCAGACGGATATGTCCGGGCCGGCTTATGCCTCGAGGTTCTTCTGGGTTTCGCGGTCGAACACATGCGCGGTAGCGCCGCTGAACGTGAACGAAAGCTGGCTGCCGATCGAGAACGCGGCCGGGTTTTTCAGCTCGGTCGTCGGGACGATGATGATGGTGTCGCTGCCGCACGCGCTGACATGCAGGTGCACGGAGCTGCCCATCATTTCGCTGACCTCGACCGTGCCGGAGATCATATTGCCGGCCTCACCGGTGAGCAGCAGATGCTCGGGGCGCACGCCCAGCGTGATCGGGCCGGGCTGCACGTTGTTCTTTTTGAGATTTGCCTGCTTCTCGTCCGAGAGCACCACATGCGCCTTTTCCAGCTCGACCGCATACTTGCCGTCGCTGTCCCTGACCAGCTGCGCATCGTAGAAATTCATCTGCGGCACGCCGATGAAGCCTGCAACGAACAGGTTTGCCGGGTGGTCAAAGACCTCCTGCGGGGTGCCGATCTGCTGGATGACGCCGTCCTTCATGATGACGATGCGGTCGCCCAGGGTCATGGCCTCG
>DXIC01000056.1 GCA_019113065.1 Candidatus Agathobaculum stercoravium | reverse complement strand
AGGGCGGACGCATGCGTCCGCCCTTGCAGAGGCTCAGTATTCCCGGTAAACCGCCTTGACTACGCCGAGGATCTGGCAGCCCGTGCCGTCGATCGGGGGATAGGCGGGGTTCTCCGGCATCAGCCACACGCCGTCCGGCGTGATGTTCAGCGTTTTGCAGGTCGCCTCGTCCTCGAGCAGGGCGATGACGATGTCCCCGTTCCGCGCCTGCACGTCCTGCCGGACGATGACCAGGTCGCTGTCCAGGATACCCGCGCCGGTCATGGAGTCGCCGCGGATGCGCAGGGCGTAATATTCGCCGCCGTCCGCAGCCGGCTCAAACGGCACATAGCCCACATGCTCCTCCACGGCGAGGATGGGCATGCCGGCGGTGACACGGCCGAGGATGGGGACACGCGGCACCATCGAAGGGCCGCTGACCGGCGACAGCGCGCGCGATTTGTGTTCGGTTGGTTCGAGGTAACCGGCCTCCTGCAATTTTTTCAGATGGGCGTGCACGGTCGAGGGGGAGCGGAGCCCCATCTCGGAACAGATCTCGCGCACGGAGGGGGGATATCCGTGCTCAAGGGAAAATTCGCTGATATAATCGAGAATCCGTTGCTGCTTCGCGGAAATCTTTTTCATGTTCAGTGCGCTCCTTGCCTGTGACAGTGAGAACATACGTTCGCGTTTTCTTTATTATACCCTATTTTGATACAAAAGGCAAACATTTGTTTGTCAAATTATTGACCGCGCCGGGCAAAAGCGCGGCACAGCTGATCTGCATCAGGGAAATCACGGATATGCGGCAGGTTCCGCCGCGGCTTTTTATAAAAAATCACCGCTTTGCTTGTATTTGGCGGGGATTTGTTATATTATATAGTAAGTAAACGGTTAAAATACAGCAAAACGTCACAGGGAGGTTTTTCTATGACGATCAAGACCGATCTCGGTTATATCGAAATCACCAGCGAGGTGATGGCGGGCATTGCGGGCTATGCGGCGTCCTCGTGCTTCGGCGTGAAGGGCATGACCATCCGCTCGATGTCGGATGGGCTGGCGCATCTGCTCGGCCGCGAGAACCAGTCGCGCGGCGTCAAAGTGACCGACGCACCGGACGGCGGCGTCAACATCGACCTGCATATCGCGGTCGAGCACGGCGTGAACATTGCGACCGTGTGCCGCTCGATCATCAGCGAGGTGCGCTACCACGTCGAGCGCCTGACCGGCGTGGATGTGAAAAACGTGGATGTGTATGTGGAGAGCATAAGGGCCGACTGACAACGTATAAGGGGCTTCACAAGCCCCCTATATACGAAAAACGGTTCCCGAGGAAACCGTTTTTCGATACCCGAATGACGCCGCCCAAGGCGGCTGGGTCGAGGTATCAAAAGTCCGGGCAAAGCTCGGCCTTTTGATGAAAATCGCGTGGCGATTTTCGGTTTAATGCGCGCGGGCGGCGCGCAATACAGAGAAAGTTAGGGAGAATTGCAAATGGCAGATCAGAAAATAAACGGCGCGCTGTTCCGGTCGATGGTGATCGAGGGCGCGCTCGCCATTGCCGAAAAGAAGGAACAGGTCAACGAGCTGAACGTGTTCCCGGTGCCGGACGGCGATACGGGCACCAACATGTCCATGACCATGGCGGCGGCCATGGCCGAGCTGGAAAAGCTGGCGGAGCCGACGCTCGCAAAGGCGGTGGATACGGCTGCCGCGGCGCTGCTGCGCGGGGCGCGCGGCAACTCGGGCGTCATCCTTTCGCTGCTGTTCCGCGGCATGGCGAAAAAACTGCATGAGTCTGAGGAAGCGGGCGGCTGCGAGCTGGCGCTTGCGCTGCGCGAAGGCGTGGAGACCGCATACAAGGCGGTCATGAAGCCCGCCGAGGGCACAATCCTGACCGTGTCGCGCGTATCCGCGCAGCACGCGGTCGAGGCGTGCCAGGCGGAGCCGGAGCTTTCCGCCGGTCAGGTGCTGGAAGCCGTTCTGGCGCGCGGCCGGGAGGCGCTGGACGAGACCGTGCACCAGAACCCCGTGCTGGAAAAGGCGGGCGTGGTGGACGCGGGCGGCTTCGGCTACCTCACCATCCTCGAGGGCATGCTGGACGCACTGCGCGGCATCCATAAGGAACGCAATCTGGCCGAACCGGCGGCGAATACCGCGGCAGACTTCAGCGCGATTTCGGACGAGGATATCACGTTCACCTACTGCACCGAGTTTATCGCGGCGCGCAAGGACAAGGCGCGCAACGTCGGCCGCCTGCGCGCGCTGCTGGGCGAGATCGGCGATTCGCTGGTCGTTGTCGAGGACGACGACATCGTCAAGGTGCATGTACACACCGACCAGCCCAACAAGGCGCTCGAGGAAGGCCTCAAGTTCGGCCCGCTCATTACGGTCAAGATCGAGAACATGCGCGAGCAGCACACCGCCAAGGTGATCGAAGGCACGGCGGATGCGCCCAGGGAACGCGTGATCGTGCCGCCGGAGAAGAAATTCGGCTTTGTGGCGGTCGCCGCGGGCGACGGCCTGAAAGCGCTGCTTACCGACCTCGGCGTGGACGTTGTGGTGCAGGGCGGGCAGACCATGAACCCCTCGACCGACGACATTGTGCGCGCGGTGGACGCGGTGCCGGCGGAGACCGTGTTTGTGCTGCCGAACAACAAGAACATCATCATGGCGGCCGAGCAGGCCGTGCACCTGTCCGAGGAGAAAAAGATCGTGGTCGTGCCGACCAGGACCATCCCGCAGGGCATTTCGGCCATGCTGGCGGTCGATCCGGACTGCGAAGACGAGGCAGCGATTGCCGAGTCGATGCGCGATGCGGCGCACCATGTGCGCAGCGGCCAGGTGACCTATGCCGCGCGCGACAGCGAGTTCGACGGCAAGAAGATCAAAGAGGGCGAGTACCTCTCGCTTTCCGAAGGCAAGCTGTGCGCGAGCGGGCGTGAAAGCTCAGTGCTCAAAAAGCTGGTGCGCGAGATGGTGACCGACGAGAGCGCGTTTGCGACCGTCATCTACGGCGAGGGCGTGAGCGAGGAGCAGGCTGCCGAAGTCGAAGCCCTGCTGCATAAGGAGAATAAGGATATGGAGATCTCTGTGGTCGACGGCGGCCAGCCGGTGTACTACTATATCCTGTCCGTGGAATAAAAAACGCCCGCCACATACCTTGACAGGCGCGGGGCAGGCCGGTATAATACAGATAGAGGGGCACCGCTGCAAGCGGTTGGCCTTATGGGTTATTTGAATTAAAACAAGCTAACCGTCTGGCTGCAACCGGGCGGTTAGCGCGCTTTTATGGTAAAAATGGAAAGTAAAACGACAATCCATATCAGAATTTGAAAAATCCGATACCACAAAGGCGATCACCCCCTTTCAGCAGGGGAGTGCCAACCGCGGATACAGCGATGCCCAAGTAAAGCATAACAAAATACGCTATCTTTGTCAATTTTCGCCTTCCAGCGGGGAGGCGTTTATTTTGGAGTTGGAACCATGTCAGTATTCGATATTTTTAAAAAGCTGGACGAGCAGAAGGCCGCGCAGACGGCGCAGCCGGTCGAGTGGCTGGTCGTCGGGCTGGGCAACCCCGGCAGCAAGTACGACAATACCCGCCACAACGCGGGCTTCCGCGCGCTCGAAAGCTACTGCGCGCGCACCGGGCAGAAGATCGACCGGATGAAGTTCAAGGCGCTCGTGGGCGAGGGGGTGCTGGGCGGTAAGCGCGTGCTGTTCCTCAAGCCGCAGACCTTTATGAACCTGTCCGGCGAGGCGGTGCACGATGCGGCGGCGTTTTACAAGATCCCGCCCGAGCGCATCATCGTGCTGTCGGACGACATCTCGCTCGACGTGGGCACGCTGCGCGTGCGTGCGAAAGGCTCGGCGGGCGGCCAGAACGGGTTGAAGAACATCATTTACCACCTCGGCAGCGAGGAGTTCCCGCGGGTCAAGATCGGCATCGGCAAAAAGCCGCACCCGGATTACGACCTCGCCGCGTGGGTGCTCAGCAAGTTCACCGCGGACGAGCAGAAGGCGATCGACAAGGCGTGCGAGGACGCGGTCAGCGCCGCGGCCAGCATCATCGCGGAGGGCTGCCCCGCCGCTGCGCAGAAATTCAACGGCAGACGGATATAAGCAAAGCCGGCCTCTTTTAGCAGGAGGCCGGTTTTTTTGCGCGCTCAGGCGGTCTGCTTTTGCGCAGCCTTAGGCGTGTCCGCCGCGTCGCGCGGCATGGCGCGGCGCAGCGTCGAACGGAGCAGCAGCAGCGAGATCACGATCGACAGGTAATCCGCGGCTGTCTGCGTGAAGTTGACGCCGTTCAGGCCGAACACCGCGTTCAGGATGTACAGCAGGGGGATGAAGAACAGCCCCTGGCGGCAGACCGACAGCACGGTCGCCGGGACGGGCCGCCCCAGCGCCTGCATGCTGTTGATGGCGAGGAACAGCAGCCCGAGGATCGGTCCGGCCAGCGAGGTCGCAATCAGCATCGGCCCGCCGTAGGCGACGACCTCCGGGTCGTCGATGAACAGCCCCACGACCGGCTCGCTGCAACCGATATACACCGCGCTCAGCACCGTGCCGCAGAGCACGGTCAGCACGCCGCTGAACTTGAGGATGCCCCAGAAGCGGTCGCGGTTGTTCGCGCCGTAGCAGTAGCCGAGCAGCGGCTGGATGCCGTTGGCAATGCCCATGTGGACGAATGCGATAAACATATACGCCTTGGTGACAATGCCCATCGCGGCGACCGCCTTATCGCCGTAAGCGACCAGCGCGTTGTTGAGCAGCACGGTTGCAACGCTCATCAGCGCGGAGTTCGCGCCCGCAGGTACGCCGATGGACAGCACGCGCCCCGCAACGCCCTTGCCCGCGCGCAGCGCCGCCGGATGGATGGACAGCAGCGGGCTTTTGCGCGCGAAATAGTAGAGGTAATACACACAGCCGAACACATTGCCCAGCACGGTTGCAATCGCCGCGCCCGCGGTGTCCATGCCGAAGGTCAGGATGAAGATGGGGTCGAGCACGATATTGACCACCGTGCCGATCATACCGCCGATCATGGACGCTTTGGCCGCGCCCTCGCCGCGCACCGTATGGCCGAAGGTGTTGGCGAACAGGATAAACGGTGCGCCCAGCGCAATGTAGAACAGGTAATCCTTGGAGAACTGGTAGGTGTTCCCGGTCGCGCCGAGCAGGGCGAGCAGCGGGTCCATAAACAGCAGGATCAGCGCGCCGGTCACCACGCCGAAAGCGAGCGACGCATAGCAGCAGAACGAGGACGCGGCGCGCGCCTTGTCCTTTTCGTTCTGGCCGAGCAGAATCGAGATCACCGCGCTGCCGCCGATGCCGAGCAGGTTGGCAATCTCCATATACATGACGAACACCGGATTGGTCAGCGAGACCGCCGCGACCTGGAACGCGTCATGCGTCTGGCCTACGAAAAATGTGTCCGCCATGTTGTACACCACGAGCACGAGCGACGAGATCACGGTCGGGATCGCCATTTGCAGCACCGCTTTTTTCACCGGCGCTTTTTCAAATACTGCTTCATTCTGGTTCATCAAACCACCCCTTGCAATTTGTATGCTGGCAAACTATTTGGGCGAAAAAACTCATTCCATGCTTTGCAGGATCTTGCGGCACAGCGCCTTGAACTGCGCGGCCTCTTCCTCGGTCAGCCCGGCGGTAAAGCGCCGTTCGACCTCCTCGCGGATAGTCAGGCACATTTCGTGCAGCTGGACGCCGCGCGGCTCGAGCTCGATTTTTTTGTACCGGCCGTCCTGCTCCATGCTGGTGCGGCGGATGAGGTGCTTTTCCTCCATCAGCGTCAGCATTTTGGAAGCCGTTGCCCGCGTGATGAAGAATTCCGCTTCAATATCCTTCTGGAAAATGTCCTCCCCGCGGTGGTTGTACAGGAAATCCGACACCCACAGGTTCATCAGGGAGCATTCGTCAAAGGCCTTGCGGCTGTACAGGGAATGCGCCAGCCGGACGGCATGGTTATTCAGTTTTTTGGCGTAAAAGCTGACGTCGGTATTGACTTCCCCATGCTTCACCGGACGCACCTCCTATATTGTTTGCTTGTAAAGTATATGATAATCCGATCCCCGGCAAATGTCAACCGGCAATTTGACGGAAAACCCGCGCAGCTGCAGCGTGCAGCGGCGCGGGTTGGCGTCAGTCGAGGTTTTCGGCGCAGATGATCGAGATATTCGTGCTTTGCAGGTCGGTTTCCGGCTCCTGCTGCTTTTGCAGCAGGTCGCACAGCAGCATCAGCGGCTGGTAGCCCTGCCGGTACAGGTCCTGGGTGATCGTCAGGTCGAGCGAGCCTTCGCGCAGCATCTGGCGGCGGCGCGGGGACATATCATGCGCAATGACCCGGATCTGCCCGGTCATGCCCGCGGCCTTGACCGCGTCGATGCACCCGGTCACGCTGCGGTTTGCCATGTAGATGGCGCGCAGGCCGGGCATGTTGTGCAGCGCCTCGGTCACCTTGTTATAGGTCACGCGGTAATCGTTGTAGGTTTCGACCACCTCGATCTGGTCGGCGTAAAAGCCCTTGTCGTGCAGATGCGCGCAAAAGCCGTCCAGACGGGTGCGGTGCCCGTTGTATTCCATATTGCCGACCATCGCAAGGACCTTGCCGTTCTGCGGGATGCATTTGCTGAGCAGCTCGGCGGCGATCCGCCCGCTTTTGGCGTAGTCCTGCCCGACGAAGCACACGCGGCGGCTTTCCGGAAGGTCGGAATTGAAGGTGATACAGGGGATGCCCTGCTCTGCCAGCTCGTTGACCCTGGCTTCAATCATAATGTCGTTGAGCGCGCACAGCGCGATGCCCTGCGCGCCCCAGCTGAGCAGCCCGTCGAGCAGATCGATCGTCTCGGCCGGGACGTCGCTTTCGCAGATGCGCACGCGGATCTCCGCGTTGCGCTCGGCGAGCGCGCGGCTCGCGGCTTCGATGCCGCGGGTCACCTCCTCGCGGAACGGGCCGCCCCAGTTGGGCAGCACGATGCCCACCTTGACGCGCGGCAGGCTGGGCTGCTCTGCGGCGGCCTGCCGGTGCGCCTCCCGCGGGGAGAGGTAGCCGGTTTCGCGTATCGCACTCAGCACGCGCTCGCGCACATCCGCGCGGACATAGGAACGGTTGTTCAGCACGCGGTCTACCGTGCCGCGCGAAACCCCGGCGCGTTCGGCGACGGTTTGGATTGTCGGACGCTTGTTCATATACCCCACACCTGTTTATCAAAGTAACTATATTATAACACATTTCCTGTGCTTTGCACCTATGAAATCCACTGTGCTTTTCTGATGTGTGCAAAAGCACATGATGGGATTTGCCGTGCAGGCATAAAAACTGTGCAGAATACAGGACTTTGCGCAGTATTTCAAGGAAAATATTATAAACTGACACGGAAATAACGGACTTTTATGTGGATGCGGATTGTGAAGAATATCCAAGAGGAAAACGAAAAAATCGGCATATCTGCATTCATGGAACATATAGAGGTTGTTTTCGCTTTATTTATGCGATAAGACGCGGAAATATGACACAAATGGAGGGCGTATCGGCTGACTGCAAGGCAATGACAAAAGGAAAATTCCGGTTGACAACAGCAGGGTATGTGTTATAATTAAGTCATAAAGCACAGAGCACATAAAAGCACACAAATCAAAGAGAGAAAGGAAGTCATGAGATGAAGAAGAGATTGTTGGCAGCTCTGATGGCCAGCTCGCTGATGCTCAGCCTGGCGGCTTGCGGCGGCAGCGACACCAACACCAGCGCGCAGGGCGAAACCGGCACGGAAGCGCAGGACGGCCCCTACCAGATCAGCATGGTCCTCAAGACCAACGCCGCTGAGTTCTGGCAGGTCATCCAGGCGGGCGCGGAAGCCTACGAGGAGGAACACCCCGACCTTGTTTCGCTCGACATCAAGGGCCCTCCGGGAGAGACCTTCTATGAGGAGCAGCTGAACATGATCCAGACCGACCTTGCGCTTGAGTCTTACGACGGCTACCTGATTGCGCCGCTGCAGTCCGACGCGGTCGCGACCGCGATTGCAAACACGGATAAGCCGGTCGTTGCGTTCGATACGGATATCGATTCCGACAAGTGCCTGTCCTTTGTCGGCACCGGCAACAAGGAAGCTGCCAAGCAGGGCGCAAAGGCTGCTGTTGCGGCTGCACAGGAGGCCGGCTGGGAAGAGATCCAGTGCATCGAGATCGCGGGCGTCCAGGGCGACGCGACCAACGAAGCGCGTATGGAAGGCTTCCGCGAAGGCATCAACGAAGCCGGCGGCGAGTTCCTTGACAACGAGATCCAGTACGCAAACGCGGTTGCGGACCAGGCGGTAACCTGCATGGAAGCGATCATGAACAAGTTCCCGGACGGCGTTGCCATCATCTGCGCGAATAACGACGATATGGCGATGGCTGCGGCGCGCACCGCTGCGGACAACCCGGCTTACGCCAACACGATCTTCCTCGGCTTTGACGGCCAGCAGTCCGCCTGCCAGGCTGTACTGGACGGCGAGCTGACCATGACCGCCGCGCAGAACAACTTCGACATCGGCTATCAGGCAGTCGAGACCATAGTCAAGATCCTCCAGGGCGAGGACTATGACGAAGTCGTCGACACCGGCACGGAAATCATCACCCAGGATAACGCGGCAGACCGTCTGGCACGCTTTGACGAGTGGCTCGCGTAACAATCCATTAACCGCTTGATTTAACCTCTGTCCTTTCACCTCCGGGGAGAAACAACGCTCCAACGTTCATCCCCAAGATGGTACAGGATGCCTCCAGTTTTGCTGGTTTTGAAACGCTTCGGCGTTTTGGAATTATAAAGGCAACACCGCACAATTATGTCTGCGGCGCTTTGCGG
>DXIC01000055.1 GCA_019113065.1 Candidatus Agathobaculum stercoravium | reverse complement strand
TAGTAGTATACCATACTGTCTAACAATTGGGGTGCTGTTCACGGGCTGCGGGTGTATTTTTATCCCTGAAAAAGGGTTAAGCGGTCACTTCGACAACATGGGTTTCGTTGTTCCAATCGACATAAAAGCCGCACAAATCGCCCAGGCTGCGCAGTTTATAATAGGTATAGCCGTCCAGCTGGTAAGCCGCGACCATGTTCGGGACGGTATCCACTACCGTCGGTTCCGTGACCGACTTTACCGTGCGTTCGCCTTCGGGCAGCGGTTTGTTTTCCGTGCCGATCGGTGTGTACGGGGTGAATGAGGCCAGCTCCACGCGGCACTGCGCATTGTTCCACTGCACGTCAAAATGGCTCGGCGTATCCTTCAGCAGCACTGCTACGTCGCGCACGCGCACATAATTGCTGCCGTTTATGTTATATGCCGGCAGCTTGCTCTGCACGCCGTTGACCGACACCGTGGCCAGCGCCGGTACGGCGGTGTCTGTCTGCTGCAACAGCCTGGATACCGGGGTCTCCATTTTGATCCCATAGCGGGGCAGGTTGTACAGGCTCCCCTTCGGGTCGGCCAGCCCCGCATTGGTCAGCGTGCTGACTGCAATGCCGTTTTCCTCCAAAAGCGGCTGCATCCAGCTGTCGTATGCCCCGAACGGATAGGAAAAGTAATTGACCTGCGCCTGCCCTGTGTTCTGCCGGATCAGCTCGATGCTGGTCACAAGGTCGGTGCCCACGCGCATACGGTACGCCGCCTTTGATTCCCCGCCCAGCCGCATCACGCCGTCAATGCCGTCCGGCGCGCTGTTGCCCTTATGCTGGGGATTGTGCAGGTTATAGGTATGCGAGCCGATCTCGACCAGGCCGCTTTCCACCATTTCGCGCATCTCGCTCCACAGCAGGTGGGTACGCACCGGGTCTGCCGTATCCTCGGCCGCCATATTGTGCGCTACCACCGCGATGGTGGCTTTCATGCCGGTCTGCTGCAAAACCGGATACGCAATATCATAATTGGAGCGGTATCCGTCGTCAAAGGTGATCATCACCGGCTTTTCCGGCAGCTCCATGGCGCCCTGCCGGATGGCGATCAGGTCGGCGGGCAGGAGCGGTGTATAGCCAAACTCCTTCAAAAATTCCATATCCAGCCGGAAACGCTCGCCCGTGATCGTCATGCTGTTTGTTTTGGCAGGGTCGTTTGTCAGGTCGTGGTACATGAGGACGGGCATCTTTCCCCCGGCTGCATAGCAGGTGGAAAAGCCTGTCAATATGGCAGCAAATACCGCCGATAGTAAAAATTTACGCAGAAAAACTTTCATAAACAAGATCCCCCTTACCTTGTTGATAGCAATTATAACATATTTAACGGCGCGTTGTCCACTCCGCGCATGCACCCTTAACCCTTTTATATAAAGACTCGGCCCACTTTTATTTTGTTGCATCCGGCTTCTTCCCGATTTCCCGATTTTATTCGCATTCCCCGGCATCCTGTCCTTGCACGCGGTATCCCGATGGCGTATAATGGATAAGAAACGAGGTGAATACCATGCATCCGCTCGAAGACATCATTGACGCGGTCTTTTCCGACCGCGATATCCTGCCCACGGACGTGCCTCAGCTCGACCTGTATATGGATCAGATCCTGTCCCTGTTCGAGCAGTGCCTCGGCGGTGGGAAACGCGACCCGTCGGACAAGCTGCTGACCAAAACCATGGTCAACAATTACGTCAAAGAGGGGTTGATGACCCCGGTGCGCGGCAAGAAATATACCCGGCAGCAGATCATGCAGCTGCTCTGCGTCTACCACCTCAAGCAGACCCTGCGCCTCAGCGACATCAAAGCGCTGACCGGACGGGACGACGTGGATTTTGAAGCGTGCTACACCCGCCTGCTGGCGGAGAAAGAGCGCATGCGCAGCACCATCCCGCCGCTGCTGCGCGAGCATATCCCCACGAACGCGGACGACCCCAACGAGCGGCTCGCGCTCTGCCTTGCGCTGAGCGAAATTGCCTGCTACCTGCGCCGGCTGTGCGAAAGCCTGATCGACGCGATCCCAGAACAGACCGGAGGAAAGTAACCATGTCTATTGAAAAAGCAAAGGATTATCTGGGGCAGTTCGGCGCCGAGGGGCGCGTGCTGGAATTCGACGTCTCCTCTGCGACCGTCGAGCTGGCGGCGCAGGCCGTCGGCTGCGAGCCGGCGCGCATCGCCAAGACCCTGTCCTTCCGCACGAATGACGGCGTGATCCTGATTGTCGCCGCGGGCGACGCCAAGGTGGACAACCCCAAATACAAGGCGCGCTTCGGCTGCAAGGCCAAGATGCTCGCGTTTGAAGAGGTCGAGCCGGAAATCGGCCACGCGGTCGGCGGCGTATGCCCGTTCGGCGTGAACGAGGGCGTGACCGTCTATCTGGACGAGTCCCTGCACCGCTTTGAGACCGTGTTCCCCGCCTGCGGGTCGAGCAACTCCGCCATCGAGCTGACCATCCCCGAGCTGGAGAAGTTCTCCGGCTATAAGGCATGGGTGGACGTGTGCAAGGGCTGGCGGGAATGACCGCCGCGCTCGCGCAGTTCGGCGCCTGCGCGGACAAAAGCGCAAACCTTGCCGTCATCGGACGCTTTGCACAGCAGGCGGCAGAAAACGGCGCATCCATGCTTTTCCTGCCGGAATACAGCATGTTTTATGCAAAAATGAACAGGCGGTCGCTCAACATACAGGCCGCGGAGCCGCTCGACGGCCCGTTTGTAGCTGCCCTCGGCGGCGTCGCCCGGCAGTGCGGCCTCTGGCTTGCCGCCGGGATGTATGAACGCACGGACGGCCTGCCCTGCAACACCATCGCCGTGCTGGACAGCAGCGGCGCGCTGCGCGGCTTCCACCGCAAGCGCAAACTGTACGACGCCTTCGGCTACCGCGAGTCCGACGAATGCCGGGCGGGTAGCCAGCCCTTTTCCCCGATCGATACCCCGCTCGGGCGGCTCGGCATCATCACCTGCTTTGAGCTGCGCTTCCCTGCGCTCGCCGCGGAGCAGAAGGCCGCGGGTGCGGAACTGCTTTTCGTCCCCGCAGGCTGGGCGGCTGGGCCAAACAAGCTGCTGCACTGGCGCACCCTGCTGTGCGCCCGCGCCATTGAAAACAGCATGGCTGTGCTCGGCGTAGACCAGTACGCGCCGGGCTGCTTTATCGGCCACAGCGCCGCCTTTGCGCCGGACGGCACGGCCCGCGGCGCGCTGGGCGAAGGCGACGGCCTGCTCACCATCACCATTTGAAAGAGGAACGCTTATGCAATTCGATCCCACCCTTTATGTCATTACAGACAGCACCTATCACACCACCGAAACCCTGCTCCACGCGGTCGACGAAGCGTGCGCGGGCGGCGCAACGCTGATCCAGCTGCGTGAAAAGGACACCGGCGGCCGCGATTACCTCGCGCTCGCGCAGCAGGTCAAGGCGGTCACCGACAAATACGGCGTGCCGCTCATCATCGACGACCGCGTGGACGTCGCCATCGCGTGCGACGCGGCGGGCGTGCATGTCGGCGCGAGCGACCTGCCGGTCGCGGTGTGCCGCAGGCTGCTCGGCCCGGACAAGATCGTCGGCGCGACGGCCAAGTCGGTCGAGGCTGCCAAGGCCGCTTACGAGGACGGCGCGGACTACCTCGGCACGGGCGCGATCTATCCGACCACCACGCATGTTACCACCAGGATCACACCGGTCGAGACGCTGGACGAGATCTGCCGCACGGTACCCATCCCGGTGGTCGCCATCGGCGGGCTGAATGCGGACAATATGGACGTGCTGGCGGACAGCCCGATCGCGGGCGTGGCGATTGTCTCCGCTGTCATGAAGGCGGACGACCCGCGCGCCGCTGCCGCGCATATCAAGGAAAAAGTCCTTGCCATGCGCAAATAATAGACAAAAAAGGCTTCGGAGCAGATGCCCCGAAGCCTTTTTCCTGTTTTGGGTTCAGCCCGTTGCCTGTAACGGGTAGTCGTAGATCTCATGCCCGCTCTCGAGCGGCGCTCCGTCCACCGTGATGATCACGCTGTCCACCCCGCGCGCCTGCACGAAGGTGTTGACCAGCGAATAGATCAGCATGTTCTCGCCCGCCGTGCCCGACGAGCGCACCGCCTCGCCATACGCCGCGTTCATATCCAGCGTGAGCACGCCGTCCGCCGTCGAGGAGGAATTGACCGCCACACCCTCCGGCAGCGAACCTGCTGCAATCAGCGCGTCGACCAGCGCCTGGTCGGAATCATCCTCGGCATCCGCGCCAACCGGGGTCAGCGTTTCGCCCTGCTCATCCGGCACATAGACGATGACCGACTCCCCGCCCGACGGGTTGGGGTTCTCCGGCTGCACGGGGTCGTCCTGTGTGTCATCCGGCTGCTCGGTGTCGTCCGGTGTGGTATCCGGTTCGACCGTCGTCGGCGGCTCGGTTTGCTCCGGCTCGTTTTGTCCGGACAGATAGCCGAAAATGCAGGCCGACGCGATCACCGCAAGGATTACGATGATTGCTATGATCCAAGTGCGTTTCTTCATAACGAACGCCTCCTATCCTATCGCTTTGCCAGCTGTTGTGTGCTTATTATATCATACCAGGCGAAACGAATACAAGCATTGTTCCCATCTTGACATCATCCCAGCCGCAGGATAAGATAGATACGGTAGTTTTATCCATCCCCCGGCAGTAAGAGGAGGACAAATATGAAATACGAAATCAAAGGCGGCGCGTTCCCGGTCGTGGTCTGTGAACTCACGGACGGCGAACGGATGATCACGGAAAAAGGCTCAATGGTCTGGATGACCCCCAATATGGAAATGGAGACCACCGGCGGCGGCATCGGCAAGATGTTTTCCAAGGCGTTTTCCGGCGAAAGCATGTTCCAGAACATCTACACCGCGCGCGGTGCAGGTATGATCACGTTCGGCTCGAGCTTCCCCGGCAAGATCCTGCCGGTCGAAATCATGCCCGGGCGGGAACTGATCGTGCAGAAAAACGCATTCCTCGCGTCCGAAGCCGGCGTGGAGCTGTCCATCCACTTCAACAAAAAGCTGGGCGCGGGCTTTTTCGGCGGCGAGGGCTTCATCATGCAGCGCCTGTCCGGTGTGGGCATGGCCTTCATCGAGATCGACGGCGAACTGGTCGAGTACGACCTTGCTCCCGGACAGAAAATGGTGATTGACACGGGCAACGTGGCGGGCTTTGAGCCGACGGTTTCCATCGAGATCCAGCAGGTGCCCGGTCTCAAGAACAAGTTCCTCGGCGGCGAGGGGCTGTTCAATACCACCCTGACCGGCCCGGGCAAGATCTGGCTGCAAACCATGCCGATTTCCAATGTGGCAATGGCGATCCGGCCGTTCATCCCGACCGGGAATGGATGACCGCCCGGTCATTATTCGATAAAAAGT
>DXIC01000054.1 GCA_019113065.1 Candidatus Agathobaculum stercoravium | reverse complement strand
CTTGCCGCCGCCCATGGGCAGGCCGGTCAGGCTGTTCTTGAAGCACTGCTCAAAGCCGAGGAACTTGATAACAGACGCGTTGACAGACGGATGGAAGCGCAGGCCGCCCTTGTAGGGGCCGATCGCGGAGTTGAACTGCACGCGGAAGCCGCGGTTGACCTGGACCTTGCCCTCGTCGTCTACCCACGGGACGCGGAACATGATCAAGCGCTCCGGCTCAACGATGCGGTCGATGATGCCGTTCTTCTCCAGCTCCGGACGGGCTTCGACAACCGGCTCAAAGCTCTCGAGGACTTCGAGAACCGCCTGCTGAAATTCCGGCTCGTTCGGGTTGCGCTTTTGCACGGTCTCGTACACGTGCTTGAGGTAAGAATTGGTGAGTGCCATTTTATTTGTCCTCCTTACATTTCTGCCGCAGACTTTTTCTTTCATTAAGAAAAAGTACGGAATAACTTACATACTTTGCGGTAGTGTGTAACTATTATATAGTATTTCACTCTAAAACGCAATACTTTAGCGTGTTAAAAATTATACATTTTTTCCTTTCGGAATAGGGATGGTAATTGGTAGTTTTACCTGATATAATGAAGTGCGAAGGGGGTGCAACTTGCAAAAATGAATTCTTTCGATAAAATCTACGCGGTCGTGCGGCGCATCCCGCGCGGCACGGTGGCGACCTACGGGCAGGTGGCCAGGCTCGCGGGAAACCCGCGCTGGGCGCGGGTGGTCGGCTATGCGCTGCATGCCAATCCCGACCCGGAGGGGATCCCCTGTTACCGCGTGGTGACCAAAGACGGGCGTACCTCCCCAGCATTTGCATTCGGCGGCGCAGATATACAGCGTGCCCTGCTCGAAGCGGACGGCATCGGATTTTTGCCGGACGGCCGGGTGGATATGGACAGGTACCAGTGGGAGGGGCTGTACGATGATTGATATTGCAAAGCTGGCTGCGCTTGCAGCCGCATACGATGCGGGCGACCCGCGCCGGGTGCAGCATTTGATGAAGGTATATGCATTCTGCCGCATCCTCGGACAGAGCGAGGGGCTGGATGGGCAGGCCCAGAACATTCTGGAAGCGGCTGCCGTCCTGCATGACATCGGCATCCATGAGGCCGAGCGCAAACACGGCTCGTCTGCGGGGAAATGGCAGGAAGCGGAGGGGCCGGCCGTTGCCGCGCCGCTGCTCCGGGAGGCGGGCGCGGACGAGGCGGAAAGCGAACGTGCGCTTTGGCTGATCGCGCACCACCATACATATGACGCGTCGGAAGAGACCGATTTCCGCATCCTGCTGGAAGCGGATTTCCTTGTCAACGCCTATGAGGATGCGCTGCCGCCGGAAGCCTGCCGGACTGCGGGGGAACGGGTGTTCCGAACGGAGACCGGTCGGTCATTTTTAGATAATTTGTATTTAAAACCGCCTTATAAAGCATAAAAACCAAACTTTTAGCAGAACAGGGAGTCTTCCGGCAATGCGGCGGGAAAGGCTCCCTGTTCCTGTATGGGGCGGCAATTTTGAACTTTTTGTGAAGACCGTTGACAATAAAAAGATTCTGCGTATAATATGTTCGTGGACTAACAGTAAGGAGGCTAACAAAAGCGATGCATGAACAGCGGATCGGCAGTGAGCTCGGCATGCTGAGCAACCTGCTGAAGCGGCAGATGGCGTGCCAGCCCCAGGACAAAGAGGACAGCCATGTGACCGGTATGCAGGGCATGATTATCCACTACCTCGCGGTGGCGGACGGCGACCGCTTTCAAAAGGATGTGGAAACGCAGTTCCGCTTCCGGCGCTCCACGGCGACCGGCATTTTGCAGCTGATGGAGCAGCACGGGCTGCTGCGGCGCGAGCCGGTGCCGCAGGACGGACGGCTCAAGCGGCTGGTGCTGACCGACAAGGCTTTGGCGCTCCACGCCCGGGTGATGCAGAAGCTCCGCACCACAGAGGAGCTGATGCGTGAGGGCATCAGCGAGGAGGACATGGACACCTGGTTCCGCGTATGCGGCAAGATCCGGTCCAACCTGGAAAATTACCAATGCAGATCTTCGGAGGAAACACTATGATCAAACGATTGCTGGGAAGCGTGCGTGAGTTCAGGAAAGAAGCGCTGCTCACGCCGTTTTTCGTAGTGCTCGAGGTTGTGATGGAGGTCGTCATCCCGGCGGTGATGGCGCTTCTGATCGACCGGGGCATCGATGCCCATAATATGGGCGAAATATGGAAATACGGCATTATCCTGGTCGCCTGCGCGGCGCTGGCGCTGATCTTCGGCGCGGCCGCGGGCACCTATGCCGCGCGCGCGTCGACCGGCTTCGCGCGCAACCTGCGCCATGATATGTATTATGCCGTGCAGGATTATTCCTTTGCTAATATCGATAAGTTCTCGACCGGCTCGATCGTCACCCGTCTGACGACCGACGTCACCAACGTGCAGAACTCGTTCCAGATGTGCACGCGCATCGCGGTTCGCTGCCCGGTCATGTTGATCTTTGCGCTCGTGATGGCGTTCCAGATCAACAGCGAGCTGGCGCTCATCTTCCTCGCCGTGCTGCCGGTGCTGGCGATCGGCCTGGGGCTGCTGATGAAATTCGTCGGCCCGGTGTTTGAGCGCGTGTTCAAGACCTATGACCGCATGAACACGGTCGTGCAGGAAAATGTGCGCGGCATCCGTGTGGTCAAGGCCTATGTGCGCGAGGAGCACGAGACCGGGAAGTTCAAAGGCGTATCCGGCCTGCTCTACAAGGAGTTTTCCAAGGCGCAGAAAACGATGGCAGGCGTGGCGCCGCTCATGCAGTTCTGCATGTACACCTGCATGCTGCTGATCTCGTGGTTCGGCGCGCGCCTGATCGTCGGCGGCAGCATGACGACCGGCGAGCTGACCAGCCTGTTCTCCTACGCGATGCAGATTTTGATGAGCCTGATGATGGTTGCAATGGTGTTCGTCATGATCACCATGTCCAAGGCGAGTGCGGAGCGTATCGTCGAGATCCTCGAGGAGCAGCCCGACCTGCACAATCCGGAAAACCCGGTGACCGAGGTGAAAAACGGCGATATCGACTTCGATAATGTGAGCTTCAGCTATAAGGGCGATGAACACAAGCTTGCCCTGCGGGACGTCGAGCTGCATATCAAGGCCGGCCAGACCGTCGGCATCCTGGGCGGCACGGGCGCGGCCAAGTCCACGCTGGTGCAGCTCATCCCGCGCCTTTACGACGTGACGAGCGGCTCGGTGAGGGTCGGCGGCGTGGATGTGCGCAACTACGATATTGAGGCCCTGCGCGAACAGGTTGCCATGGTATTGCAGAAAAACGTGCTGTTCTCCGGCACGATCAAGGAAAACCTGCGCTGGGGCAATGAAAACGCGAGCGACGAGGAGCTCGAGCGCGTGTGCAAGCTGGCGCAGGCGGATGAATTCATCCAGCAGATGCCGAAAAAGTACGATACCTATATCGAGCAGGGCGGCACAAACGTCTCCGGCGGCCAGAAGCAGCGCCTGTGTATCGCGCGTGCGCTGCTGAAAAAGCCCAAGGTGCTCATTCTGGACGACTCGACCAGCGCGGTCGATACCAAGACCGATGCGCTCATCCGCAAGGCGTTTGCGGAGGAGATCCCGGGGACGACCAAGCTGATCATCGCACAGCGCGTTTCCTCCGTGCAGGATGCGGACCAGATCATCATTCTGGACGGCGGCGCGGTGCAGGCGGTCGGCACACATGACGAGTTGCTGGCAGGCAACAGGATCTATCAGGAAATTTACAACCAGCAGACCAGAAAAGGAGGCGAGGAATAATGCCGGGACCCGGAGCAAGAGGACCAATGGGAGGTCACGGACGCCACGGCCAGATGGCGGGCGGCAAGCGCAGCAAAAACCCGAAAAAGACCCTCGCGCGGCTGCTTGGATATATTAAGGATGGATATGCCGTCCAGTTCGGCGTGGTGCTGGTGTGCATCCTGTTTTCCGCAGTGGCGGGCGTGGCGGGCTCGATGTTCCTGCAAACGTTGATCGACGACTATATTGCGCCGCTGCTGCTTGAAGCGGCGCCGGTATTCAGCGGCCTGGCGCGTGCGCTGCTGCAAATGGCGCTGATCTATCTGGTGGGCATTGCATCCACCTTCCTTTATAACTGGATGATGGTGTCGGTTTCGCAGGGCATCCTGAAAAAAGTGCGTGATGAGATGTTTGCGCGCATGCAGAAGCTGCCCATCCGCTACTTCGACACGCATACCCACGGCGATCTGATGAGCCATTTCACCAACGATACCGATACGCTCCAGCAGATGCTCAGCCAGTCCATCCCGCAGATGTTTTCCTCGCTGGTGACGATCATCGCGGTATTTATCGCCATGCTGGTGACCAATGTGTGGCTGACGCTGTTCGTGCTGGTCGGTATTGCGGTGATGCTGGTCGTGGTGCGCAAGATCGGCGGCCAGTCCGCCCGCTTCTTCCTCGAGCAGCAGACCTCGCTCGGCAAGGTCAACGGCTATATCGAGGAGATGATCAACGGCCAGAAGGTCGTCAAGGTGTTCTGCCACGAGGACAAGTGCAAAGAGCAGTTCGATGAGCTGAACAACGAGCTGCGCGAAAATGCAAAGAACGCGAACACCTTTGCCAACATCCTGATGCCGATCATGATGAACATCGGCAACCTGCTGTATGTGCTGGTGGCGGTGGTCGGCGGCACGCTGGCGCTGTCCGGCGTGGTGGGGGACGGCATCACCATCGGCGTGATCGCCAGCTTCCTGCAGCTGACCAAGTCGTTCACCCAGCCGGTGACGCAGATCTCGCAGCAGTTCAACTCGATCGTCATGGCGCTGGCGGGCGCGGAGCGTATCTTTGAGCTGATGGACGAGGAGCCGGAGACCGACGACGGCTATGTCACCATGGTCAACGCCAAGTACAACAAGCAGGGCGAGCTGGTCGAGACCCCGGAAAAGACCAACATCTGGGCTTGGAAACATCCGCATGAGGACGGTACGACCACCTATGAGCGGGTGCGCGGCGACGTGCGCTTCTACGACGTGGATTTCGGCTACAACCCGGATAAGATCGTGCTGCACGATATTTCGCTGTATGCCGAGCCGGGCCAGAAGGTCGCCTTTGTCGGCGCGACCGGCGCGGGCAAGACCACGATCACCAACCTGATCAACCGTTTTTACGACATTGCGGACGGCAAGATCCGCTACGACGGCATCAATATCAACAAGATC
>DXIC01000053.1 GCA_019113065.1 Candidatus Agathobaculum stercoravium | reverse complement strand
GACCTCTCGGATGCGAACCGAACGCTCTCCCAACTGAGCTACAGGCCCAAATGTGAAATTGTTTGTCGTTTTAAAGCGTTTTGTGAACTGCCCTTGACAAGTAATAATTATACATGTAGAATAAACCTGTGTCAAGCATTTTTTTTGAGCTTGCTGAAAAAAAGCGTGCATCAGCCAGATGCGCCAAAAGGAGAATTGAAAAATGAAAAACAGCGAAAAGACAATGGACAAAATCGTCGCCCTGTGCAAGGGCCGTGGCTTCGTGTATTCCGGCTCGGAGATCTACGGCGGCCTTGCCAACACCTGGGACTACGGCCCGCTCGGCGTAGAGTTCAAGAACAACGTCAAGGCAGCGTGGCGCAAGAAGTTCGTGCAGGAGAGCCCTTACAATGTCGGTCTGGATGCAGCGATCCTCATGAATCCGACCACCTGGGTCGCTTCCGGCCACGTCGGCGGTTTTTCCGACCCGCTGATGGACTGTAAGGACTGCAAGACCCGTCACCGTGCCGACCAGCTGATCGAAGACGCGACAGGTGAGAACCCGGCCGGTTGGACCAACGAGCAGATGAAGGCGTATATCGATGAGCACCAGATCGCCTGCCCGAACTGCGGCGGCCATAACTTTACCGATATCCGTCAGTTCAACCTGATGTTCAAGACCTATCAGGGCGTCACCGAGAATGCCAAGAATGAGATCTATCTCCGCCCGGAGACCGCACAGGGTATTTTCGTCAACTTCCAGAACATCCAGCGCACCACCCGCAAGAAAATCCCGTTTGGCGTCGGGCAGGTGGGCAAGTCTTTCCGCAATGAAATTACACCCGGCAACTTTACCTTCCGTACCCGTGAGTTTGAGCAGATGGAGCTTGAGTTCTTCTGCAAGCCCGGCACCGACCTCGAGTGGTTCAAGTACTGGAAGGACTACTGCCACAACTGGCTGCTGTCGCTCGGCATGAAGGACGAGAACCTCCGCCTGCGCGACCACGACCCGGAAGAGCTGTCGCACTATTCCAATGCAACCACCGACATCGAGTTCCTGTTCCCGTTCGGCTGGGGCGAGCTGTGGGGCATTGCCGACCGCACCGACTTCGACCTGACCCAGCATCAGAACACCTCTGGCGTTTCGATGGAATACTTCGATCAGGAAGCAAACGAGAAGTATATCCCGTACGTCATCGAGCCGTCGCTCGGCGCAGACCGCGTTGCGCTCGCGTTCCTGTGCGATGCATACGACGAGGAAGTCGTTGGCCAGGACAAGAACGGCAAGGACGATATCCGTACCGTGCTGCGTCTGCACCCGGCGCTCGCGCCGTTCAAGGCTGCGGTGCTGCCGCTGTCCAAGAAGCTGTCCGACAAGGCGATGCCCATCTGGGAGACCCTGTCCAAGCAGTTCTCGGTGGATTTTGACGACGCCGGCTCGATCGGTAAGCGTTACCGCCGCGAGGATGAGATCGGTACCCCGTACTGCATCACGGTCGACTTTGAGACCGAGCAGGACGGCTGCGTAACCGTGCGTGACCGCGACACCATGGAGCAGGAGCGCATCAAGATCGAAGACGTTGCCGCATATATTGCGGAAAAGGTTGCTTTCTAATCCCGTTTATGTGTAGAAAAATCCCTCGGCTGTGCCGGGGGATTTTTTTGCCCGCATATGGTCAGGAAGCGCGGTGTTCAGTGGGTTCCGTGTGGCTGCGGAACAGGAGCGAGATGCACCAGAGTGCTGCAAGGCCGACGAGGCTGTAGATGATGCGGCTCATGACGCTTGCCTGCCCGCCGAACAGGAAGGCGACACAGTCGAACCCAAACAGGCCGATGCTGCCCCAGTTCAGGCCGCCGATGATGGCGAGGATCAATGCAATTCTATCGAACATAAAAATTCCCCCTTTCGGTTTGCCCATAGTATGGCCGGAAGGGGGATTTTTATGCATTCATGCGGAGAACATGGAAAAATGGGTGTTAAAGCTGCGAGAAAACCTCGCCGATCGGCTCGTGGATGACAAGGTCGGCGCGGCGGTCCGCCGGGGTGGCGGATTTGTTGACCAGCACCAGCTTATCCCCGCGGTAATAGTCGATCAGGCTGGCAGCCGGATACACGGCGAGCGAGGTACCGCCGATGATCAGGATATCCGCCTTGCGGATGTAGTCCACGCTCTTATTGATCGTGTAGCTGTCCAGGCTTTCCTCATATAGCACGACGTCCGGCTTGATCATGCCGCCGCAGTCGCACCTCGGGATGCCTTTGCCCGCGGCAATGTCGCGCACATCGTATGGCTTATGGCAGCGCATGCAGTAGTTGCGCAGCACCGAGCCGTGCAGCTCAAGCACTTCCCTGGAGCCGGCTTTCTGGTGCAGGCCGTCGATGTTCTGCGTGACGACTGCGCGGCACTTGCCCATGCGCTCCCACTCTGCGAGATTCAGATGCGCGGCGTTGGGCTCAGCGTCGAGCGCGAGCATCTTCGCACGGTAGAAGCGGTAAAACTCCTCCGGTTCGGACAGGAAGAACGAATGGCTCAGGATGGTCTCCGGCGGATATTTGTACTGCTGGTTATACAGCCCGTCCACCGAGCGGAAATCCGGGATACCGGATTCCGTGCTGACGCCGGCGCCACCGAAGAACACAATGTTGTCGCTTGCATCCACCCATTCCTTGAGTTTTGCAATCTGTGCATCCATGGGATAACCTCCTTTTTGCATTCGGGCGTGTTCCTCGTTATTCGGTGAACGATACAAGGCCCTCCTTGCGCGGCTTTGCCGGGGTCTCCTTGGCAATGTAGCCGACCGCCGCGGAGCAGACGACGATATGATCCTCCGGCACGCCGTACTCCGTCAGGAGTGCGCGCACGGCGGGATCGTCGCAGCATTCGCGCAGCTGGTTGATCCAGCAGGTGCCGAGGCCAAGCTCGGTCGCCATGAGCAGCAGGTTTTCCATTGCGGCAGCGCCGTCGACCAGCGCGTGGTGCTCATCGCGCTTGTAGGAAATGATGATGTTGACCGGCGCACCATAGAAATTGTAGTCCGGGCCGCGGTTGTCCGCTGCGGCAACGGCTTTGGCGAGTTTTAAGGATTTTTCTGCGCTGTAAACGACCGTGAAATGCCACAGATATTTACCCATGCCGGACGGCGCCCATTCGGCAGCCTCGACCATCTGCATGATCTGATCCTTGGGCGGAAGCTCGGATTTGAACGCGCGCGTGGAGCGGCGCGATTTGATGATCTCCATCAGGTTGGACATAGGGAAAAACCTCCTTGATAAGAATAAATATAGTATAGACCTTTGCTGGCGCTGTTTCAAGACAACATGAACAAAAATGCAGGAAGGCTTGTAAAAAATCTGTGAAAACACGGTTTTCTATGGTATACTGATACAGATTTCAAAGACTGATGGAGGAAGCGCATCCTATGATCACGATTACCGATTTAAGCCTGAACTTCAGCGGTGAGCCGCTGTTTAAAGATGTCAACCTGAAATTCACCGAGGGCAACTGCTACGGCGTCATCGGCGCCAACGGCGCAGGGAAGTCCACCTTCCTGCGCATCCTGTCGGGCGACCTCGATCCCTCGACCGGCACGGTGGCGATTGCGCCCAAGACGCGCATGAGCGTGCTCAAGCAGGACCACTTTGCATTTAACGAGGAGACCGTGCTGAACACCGTGCTCGGCGGCAACCCGCGCCTTTTAGAGGTCATGCGTGAAAAGGACGCGCTCTATATGAAAGACCCGTTCACCGAGGAGGACGGCAACAAGGCGGCGGAGCTGGAAGCCGAGTTCGCTGAGATGGGCGGCTGGGACGCGGAGACCGAAGCCGGGCAGTTGCTCAACGGCCTGGGCCTGGACGCAGATGCCATCCTGTATACCGAGATGAAAAACCTCGGCGACGTGGAAAAGGTTAAGGTGCTGCTGGCACGCGCGCTGTTCGGCAAGCCGGACATCCTGCTGCTCGACGAGCCGACCAACCACTTGGACATCCTTGCCATCCGCTGGCTGGAGGACTTCCTTGCAGACTTCGAGGGCACCGTCCTGGTCGTATCGCATGACCGTCACTTCCTGAACAATGTTTGTACGCATATCGTGGACATCGATTACGGCAAGATCAAGCTGTATGTCGGCAACTACGAGTTCTGGTATGAATCCTCGCAGCTCATCCAGCGCATGATCAAGGATCAGAACCGCAAGAACGAAGAGAAGATCAAGGAACTGCAAAACTTCATCCAGCGCTTTGCGGCGAACAAGTCTAAGTCGCGCCAGGCGACCAGCCGCCGCAAGCTGATTGACAAGCTGACTGTTGAGGAACTGCCGGCATCTTCGCGCCGCTATCCGTGGGTCGCGTTCCAGCAGGACCGCGAGGCAGGCAAGGATATCCTTGAGGTGCGCGGCATCTCCAAGACCATCGACGGCGAAAAGGTGCTGGACAATGTGTCCTTCATCGTGCGCCGCGGGGATAAGATCGCCTTTATCTCGGACAACGAGCTTGCCATGACTACGCTGTTCCAGATCCTGATGGGCGAGATTAAGCCGGACGAGGGCAGCTTCAAGTGGGGCGTGACCACCTCGCAGAGCTATTTCCCCAAGGACAACAATGAATACTTTGAAGGTCACACCGAGAACATGCTCGACTGGATCGCACCGTATTCGCAGACCGACACGCTGGAATCCACGCTGCGCGGCTTCCTTGGCCGCATGCTGTTCTCGGGCGATGACGTCTATAAGCCGGTGCGCGTGCTGTCGGGCGGCGAGAAGGTACGCCTGATGCTCGCGCGTATGATGCTGTTCGGCTCGAATGTGCTGGTGATCGACCAGCCGACCAACCACCTCGATCTGGAATCCATCACCGCGGTCAACAACGGTGTGCGCGATTTCAAGGGCACGGTGCTGTTCGCGTCGCACGACCATGAGTTCGTGCAGACCATCGCGACCCGCATTATCGAGATCCGCGAGCAGGGCGTGCTGGACAAGGAATGCACTTACGACGAGTTCCTCGAGTTCCGCGAGACCTATAAGGGCTGATGCGCGGGCGGATCCGGCAGGGCCTGTGCGGACTTGCCGCGCTTGCAGCGCTGTTTGCAGGGGCGTACCTGTCCGCCTCGATCCTCGGATGGGGCTGCCCGCTGCAGCATTTTACCGGCGTGCCCTGCCCAGGTTGCGGGATGTCGCGTGCGGCGTTCGCCCTGCTGCGGCTGGATTTTGCTTCTGCGTTCCGCTATAACCCGATGATCTATGTGCTGCCGCCGGTGGCGCTCTACACGCTGTTCGGCAAAAAGCCGCTGCTGGGCTCCAAAACGCGAGAACGGGTGCTGCTCTGGGGCACGATGGCGCTCTGGGCGGTGGTGTGGATCGTGCGGCTTGTTATACATGACCCGTTGGTCTGGGGGACCTGATCAACAGTAAAAAAACAGCGCATGGCGCAGGCTGTGCGCTGTTTTGCTTGCCTGACCGCGGAATCTTGTGGTATACTATATCTAATTGGGCTAACATTGAGGAGGAAGACCGGAATTATGATCATTACCTGCCCGCACTGTCAGGCCGAGACCGACCATAAGGTGCTCGACCATATCAATATTGACCGAAATCCCGAGCTGCGGGCCAAGGTGCAGGATTTGTCCTGCTTCCGCGTCAAATGCCCAAACTGCGGCGAGACCGTTCTCGTCGTACATCCCTGTCTGTACCACGACATGGCAAACCAGTTTATGGTTTGGCTGTGGCCGGAGGAGGAGAAAGCGCCCCGCGCGGAGTTTGACCCGCTGGCAGGCTATACGCTGCGCATTGTAGACAGCTTGAACGCGTTCCGCGAGAAGATCAACATTCTCGAGCGCGGGCTGGACGACCGCACGGTAGAAATCATGAAGCTGCTGCTGTTTTCACAGCTGAACCGCGATCTGGATGTGGTCGAACTGCTGTTCCATGAACTGGACGAGCGCACAATGGATTTCCGCTTTGTCGCCGTGCTGTCGGATGGGGCGGAGCAGTATGCCGCCATGCCGGGTGCGGTCTATCAGCGCCTGCACGAAGACGTGGAAAACTACCTGTATACACCGGGCGGCGACTTTGCACGCATTGACATGAAGTGGGCGCATGACGCGCTCGAGCTGCTGCACGAGCTGGGGTAAACAAAAACGGCCTCCCAAAGGGGAGACCGTTGTGTCCATCCAAACGATGTTTAACCGAAGAACGCCTGCACCAGCATGCCGCCCAAGACTGCGACCACAAAGGTTGCCGCAATGACGGGGAAAGCGCGGCGGCGGCCTTCCTTTTCCTGGAACAGCACGATGTAACCGAAACCCGCGCCGGTAGACAGGCCGGCGATCAGGGCGCCGAAACTGATCGTGCCGCCGACGAACAACTCGGAGAGCAGCACGCTGACCGCGCAGCTCGGGATCAGGCCGAGGATGGCGCACAGGAGCGGCTGGAACAGCGTGTCCGACAGGAGCAGGGAGGCCAGCACATCCTCGCCGATCAGGTGGACGACGATGTCGAGCACCAGCATGACGGCAAACAGGAAGAACGAAGTCTTGAGTGTGTGCCAGACGACACTCCACACCGGGGAGCCGGCGCTGCAATCACAGGCGGTCATTTCGACCTCGACCGGCTCGTCGCTTTCCGGACGGTGGCTGCGGAACACAGTGTATTTCAGGATGTATCCGCCGATGACTGCGATTGCGAATTTGAGCGCGAGCAGCAGCACGACCTGCGCCGCGCCCACGCCGCCTGCGAGCAGGACGGGGACAGCCTCATCCGATGTCGCGAGAAAGACTGCGACCAGCGTTGCGGGCGCGAGGTACCCTGCGGAAAACAGCGCGGCCGCTGCCGCGGAAAAACCGCACTGCGGGATGGTGCCCGCCAGCGCGCCGACAACAGGGCCGAACTGCGCCGCGCGGGATAACAGCGCGGGGGTATTGGTGAGCCGGTTTTCGATATAATAAAGAAGGGCGTACACCACCAGAAGGAGCGGCACGGTCTTTAATACGTCGAAAAATGCTTCCGGCACGACATGGGCTAGAATGTGGAGCAAAGATTTCACCTCATAAATTATTTCAGGGATCAAAAGACAACTGTATAATAGTATACCACATCAAGGGGCATTCGGGCAAGCGGGATTTACCGAAATGCGTCAATTATGGAAAAGGAAACGAACAACCATCATGAAATTTAACGAATTGAAGATACAGAAGAATATACTGAAGGCGCTGCGCGAGGCAGGATATGAGAAGCCGACCCCTATCCAGGAGGAGGCAATCCCGCCTGTACTGGAGGGGCGCGACCTGCTCGGCTGCGCGCAGACCGGCACAGGCAAGACCTGTGCGTTTTCCGTGCCGATCATCCAGCGCCTGTGCAGGGAAGAGGGCAAGCCGGGCGTGATCCGTGCCCTCATCTTGACGCCGACACGTGAGCTGGCGCTGCAAATCTACGAAAATGTCTGCCAGTATGCGCGGTATACGCCGTGCACGTCTGCGGTTATTTTCGGCGGCGTGTCGCAGGTGCCGCAGGTGGAGGCCATCCAGCGCGGCGCGGATATCCTGATTGCCACGCCCGGCCGCCTGTGGGATCTGATGGGGCAGAACATCGTCAAGCTGAACAGGGTCGAGTGCTTTGTGCTCGACGAGGCTGACCGCATGCTGGACATGGGCTTTTTCCCGGATGTCAAGCGCATCATCAAGTATCTGCCCGCAAAGCGGCAGACCCTGCTGTTTTCGGCGACCATCCCGAAGGAGATTGCCGCGTTGGCGGACAGCCTGCTCAAAAAGCCGGTGCGTGTTTCGATCACGCCATCCGCAAAACCGGTGGAGAAAATTGAACAGAAGGTATATTTTGTCGAAAAAGCGGAAAAAAGGGAACTGCTCGCGGATATCATCCGTCAAAGCAATGTGCATCAGACGCTTGTGTTTACGCGCACCAAGCACGGCGCGGACCGCGTCGCGCGCGACCTGAACCGCGCGGGCATTAAGGCAAAGTCCATCCACGGCGACAAGTCGCAGAACCAGCGCCAGCGTGCCCTGAATGAATTTAAGGAGTGCAAAATCGCCGTGCTGGTAGCGACCGATATTGCCGCGCGCGGTATCGATATCAATGAGCTGCCGCTGGTTATCAATTTCGACCTGCCCAACATCCCGGAGACCTATGTGCACCGCATTGGCCGCACCGGCCGTGCGGGGCAGGAGGGCACTGCGATTTCGTTCTGCGATAAATCCGAGCGCCCGTACCTTGCGGATATCGAAAAGCTGACCGGCCTGCACATCCCGGTTGCAGGTGAGATCCCGCATGAGGGGAAACAGGGCGAGCCGGTGAAGCACGAGCCTGCCCAGCGCAAGACGACGAACAGCCGCACCCGCCGCAAGCTGGTTTCGGAAAATGCGCCCGCGGAAGCGGTCGCTGCCGAGGCCGCGCAGGAGAAGGCGGCAAAGCAAAAGGCGCGCAAAGCCGCTGCCGCTGCGGCAAAACGCCCGTCCCGCAAGGAAAAGGCGGCAGAGGCGCAGGCAGAGCAGCGTGCAAAGGCTGCCGCACCGCGCACCCGCCGTCCGGCCGCGTCTTCGCGCGGCAGAGCGCGCCGCAACGACCCATATGCGCGGTATGAGAAAAACGAGCCGCGCGTGGATGCGCACACGCCGTCGCGCGCTTACGCGCTGAGCGATGAGGCTGCTGAGCGCATCCGCAAAAAAGTAGAGGCTGCGCTGGCAGCGCGCGCAGAAAAAGCTGCCGCGGCGCCGCAGCAGACGGAGAAGAAGTCGGCGCCCACCCGCCGGGGCCGCCGCCGTGTACGCAAGTAACAGAGAGACAAATAGTGGAGGACACCGTTTATGAATGGCGCCAGACATCGCTTTGCCCTCGGGCTGACCTGTTTTTTTATGATATGCCTGACGGTGGTTTATCCCTTTTTGCTGTATACGCCAAATGCGTTCGTCACCCGTTGGCGCGAATGGTATATCGAGACCGCAATGGGCACCATGACGCACCAATGGCTGGCGACATGGTTTATCCCGGGGGATATTATCGAAGAAGTCATGGTAAAACGCTATCTGCTTAACCAGCGGCAGCAGGGCGCGGAGAGCGCATGGGCTGATAGCACGGAAGAGGAGGAGACAGTACCTCTGACAGAAGAGGAGCAGTTTTATCAGACCTTTTCCGAGCTGGACCGGGACAGCTTTGAGCAGTTCCTGCGGGATAACCCGGAATACATAGCGAATGGGTACGACCACATTGATATTGACCTGATCGGCGATGCGGAGGACAAGAATTATAACACCGGCATCAAGACCACACAGGGGGATACTGTGCTGGCGATTAACGCAGAGCATGGGATACTGATTGCCGAGATCGTGGGTGAGGACTCGCTTGGCATGGAGTATGCGGGCAAGATTGCGTTGTGTAAAAAGCCGGAGAACATTATTGTAGGTACCTGTGAGGGTCTGTTCGAATATGGTTCCTATGTTTCGGAAATGGTCAGCCGGTACGATGCCATCCTCGGCATCAATGCCTCGGGGTTTGCTGACTATGAGGGCAACGGTACAGGCGGCCTGCCGTATGGTTTCCTCAAGAGCGAAGGTGAAACCCTGCAAACCGCAGTCGGCGGCACATGGAAGATCATCGGCTTTGATGAGGAGAATCATTTGCAGATCGGTGCGTTTTCGGATACCTCGAACCTGCGTGACGCAGTAGAGTTCCACCCGGCGCTGATTATCAACGGCGAGAACCTGGTAGCGGGTTCAGGCCTGAGCGACCAGCAGCCGCGTACTGCGATCGGGCAGGCTGAAGACGGCACGGTTATGATGCTGGTGGTAGACGGGCGGCAGCTTCACTCTTTTGGCATTTCGATCGAGCGCTGCGGTGAGATTATGGAAAGCTATGGGGCATATCAGGCATCCATGCTGGATGGCGGCTCGTCTTCGGTCATGGTTTACAAAGACCGCGAGATCACCAGCCCAACCACGCTGTCCAAGAACCCGGAGGGGCGGTATCTGCCGGATGCTTTTCTGGTTAAATAAAAAATATCAAACAACCAGAAAAAAACCTTGCCTTTTTGTGAATTCTCTGGTATAATAAATAAGCGCCTGTAAGAACGGGCGCATAAATGGAGAAGTATCGAAGTGGTCATAACGAGCTCGACTCGAAATCATGTTTCCACTTTGGAAGTCCAAACTGCCGA
>DXIC01000052.1 GCA_019113065.1 Candidatus Agathobaculum stercoravium | reverse complement strand
TTGAAGCAGTCGCAGTTGTGCTGGATGGTCTCGACCGTCATCATCGAGCGCATGTCCGTGCGCCCGGAGGGGTCGCCGACCATGCCCGTACCGCCGCCGATCAGTGCGATCGGGCGGTTGCCCGCCATCTGCAAGCGCTTCATCAGGCACAGCGCCATGAAATGGCCGACGTGCAGGCTGTCCGCCGTGGGGTCGAAGCCGATGTAGAAGGTCGCCTTGCCGTTGTTGATCATTTCGCTGATTTCCGGCTCATTGGTCACCTGCGCGATCAGCCCGCGCGCCTTGAGTTCCTCGTAAAGTGTCATTGCTCTGTTCTCCCAACTATTAAATTTATTTTCAAAAGTGTTTAATAAATCATTTTATCCGTTACGGGGCGCGCTCCTTGCGCCGCTCATCTATAATCACCATAAACCGTCAGCCTCCCTGCCCTGCGGCTTCCAGCAGCTCTTCCGCATTGCGACGTGCCGCTTCGGAAATCTGCTCGCCGGACAGCAGCCGCGCGATCTCGTCCACGCGGTGCGCCCGATCCATCGGGCTGACATCCGTGTAGCTGCGCCCGCCGCGCACCGACTTGGAGATGCGCAGGTGGTGGTCGCCCATGGCCGCGATCTGCGGCAGATGGGTAACGCACAGCGTCTGCTTCTTTTTCGCAATGGCGGACAGCTTGCGCGCAATCTGCTGCGCCGCATGGCCGGAAACGCCGGTGTCGATCTCATCGAAAATCAGCATACCAACGTCCTCGCCTGCGGTCAGCACATTTTTGAGCGCCAGCATGATACGGCTCAGCTCGCCGCCCGAAGCAACCTTGGAAAGCGGCTTTTCCGGCTCGCCCGGGTTGACCGAGATCTCAAACGTCACCGTGTCAAACCCGTGTGCGGACAGCTTGGCCCCTGTGTGCACCGCAATGCGCATTTTGACCTTTTCCATGTCCAGCTCCGCCAGCTCGCGGATAATCTCAGCCTCCAGCCGTTTGGCCGCCGCGCGGCGCGACTCGGTGATCTGCACAGCAAGCGCCTTTGCCGCGGCGAGCTGCACGCGGTACTGCTCGCGCAACTCGTCGCGGCGGTTGTCCGAATCCTGCAAATTCTCGAGCTCGGCTGTGATCTTATCGTGATATGCTGTGATCTCCGCGAGCGTCCCGCCGTATTTTTGCTTGAGGCGGTAGATCAGGTCGAGCCGCTGCTCGACCCACTCGCGCTCAGCGGATGAAAAGTCCAGATTGTCGCTGCGGCCGCAAACGCCATCGCGCAGGTCGGCGGCAAGCAGCCGCACTTCCTCCGCCTGTTCCGCCAGCCCGTCAAACGCGTCCGACACTTCGCGCAGGCCCGCCAGCGCATCCGCCGCCTGGTCGAGCAGCGCACACGCCCCGCCGACCTCATCGTCCCCGGAGAGCGCGAGCCGCGCCTCGCTGAGCGCGCCCGCGATTTTGCCCGCATGGTCGAAATACGCCTTGCGTTGGGCAAGAGACTCGTCCTCGTCCGGCTGGAGCGCTGCCTGCTCGATCTCCTCCTTGTGGAAGGTGAGCATATCGATGCGCTGCAAGCGCTCCTGCTCGCCGGTCTCAAGCGCAGTGATCTCGCGCCGCAGCGCGAGCAACGCCTGATACTTGGGGCGGTATTCCGCAAGCAGCTTCTCATTGCCCGCATAGCCGTCCAGATAGTCGATATGGTGCTGCTCGTCGAGCAGTTTCTGGCCGTCGTTCTGGCCGTGGATGTCGATCAGGTAGGGCGCAAGCTGCCGCAGCACGGACGCCGCCACCGGCTTCATGTTCACGCGGCAGGTGCTCTTGCCGTCCGCTGTGATCTGCCGCTGGATATGCAGCGTGTCCGGCTCATCCCCGGCAAGCGCCAGCTCGTCCAGCAGCGCGCTGAGCGCCGGCGACAATTCGGTAAATACCGCGCTGACAAAGCCTTTCTGCGCGCCCGACCGTACCAGGTCGCGGCTGACGCGCTTGCCCAGCACCGCACCGATCGAGTCGATCACAATGGATTTGCCTGCGCCGGTTTCGCCCGAGAGCACAGTCAACCCATCCTCAAGCTCGATATCCGCCCGTTCGATAACCGCGATATTTTCAATGTGGAGTAATTGCAGCATTGCCGCGTCCTCCCCTGCTTATTTCAGAATGTCCCGCGCCTGCTGGCAGAAACGCGTGGCGCTTTCGCTGTCGCGCATGACCGCAAACACGGTATCGTCGCCGCCCAGCGTACCGACCACATCGGAAGCGCGCATGGCGTCGATTGCCATCGCCGCCGCCTGCCCCAGCCCGGGCAGGGTCTTGATGACCACCATGTTCTGCGCCGCGTCGATCTCCGTGACGCATTCGCGGAAAATGTTGCGCAGCCGGGTGGTAAAGCTGTCCGCCGCGCCGGCGGTCGCCGCCGTATACTTGTATTTCCCGGTCTCCGAGGAAAGCGACTTGATCAGACGCAGTTCCTTGATATCACGCGAAACGGTCGCCTGCGTGGTGTTGTAGCCCAGCGCACGCAGGTGGTCGGTCAGTTCCTCCTGTGTTTCGATCTCAAACCGGTCAATCAGGTCGAGGATCTTTGCCTGTCTCTGGAATTTCATGGACGAACCTCCCCGTTTACAGTTTCTGCTGCAAAATCTTATAAAAGCTGAGCCCTTTCAGCCGCACAAGCCTGGTGCGCAGCGGCGAGTGCGTGATAATCACCCGGTCGTCCGGCCGCACGGCAAAGCCCTGCCCACCGTCCGCGGAGATGAAAACTTCGCTGCCGCCCTCGCAGGACGCCGCCAGCATGATACGCCGCTCGGGCGAAAAGACAAAGGACTTTGCCGTCAGCGCATGCGCACAGATCGGGATGACCACCAGGTTTTCCGCGCTCGGCTCGATCACCGGGCCGCCCGCAGACAGCCCATAGGCCGTAGAACCGGTAGGCGTTGCTACGATCACACCGTCGCCATTGAATTGGGTGACCTCTTCGTCATCCGCTGAAATACACACGCGCACAACACGGAATGCCGCCCCCTTTGCGATTACAATATCGTTAAGCGCATCGTTTTCATACACCACGCGCTGGTTGCGGATGACCGATACATGCAGCATCATGCGGCTGTCGATCGAATAATAGCCTTTGAAGAGCTTTTCCATCTCGCCCAGCTCGCCCGGCTCAAGCTCGGTCATAAAGCCGACATGCCCGACATTGATACCGAGCAGCGGTAAGTCGTGCCGTGCGGCTTCGCGCGCGATGCGCAGCATGGTGCCATCCCCGCCGAGTACGATCGCAACGTCTGCACTCCGGATGGCCGCCTCCGGCTCCAAATAATCCACGCCTTCGATCTCCGGTGCCATCGTGCGCAGCTGGCTGGGAAGCATCAGCCGCACGTCTGCACGCCCCAGCTGCGCGCAGACCTGCGGCAGCAAGGCAAGTGCGCCATCCTTGCGTGTATTGGGATAGATGAAAAAACTATTCATAAACATAACTGTATCAGCCGTCCAACTCCGCATGTGCCTGCCGCACGATGTCCTGCAAATCCGGCACATGGTCCTCGCCCTGCTTTGCCAGATAGCCTAAAAATTCAATGTTGCCTTCCGGCCCCTTAATGGGCGAGAATGTCACGTCCTGCACCGCAAAACCTGCTTCGTGCGCGTTCTCCACGAACCGCTCGAGCACCTCGAGATGGATCTCCGGCTCGCGTACCACACCCTTTTTGCCGACCTTGCCCTTGCCCGCTTCAAACTGCGGCTTGATCAGGCAGGCTACACGGCCATCCCCGGTCAGCAGGCCGGATACGACCGGCAGCACCAGTTTCAGCGAGATAAACGACACGTCGATCACGCACAGCGAGGGCGTTTCCTCAAGCATATCGGGCGTAACATACCGGATATTGGTGCGCTCCATGCACTTGACGCGCGGGTCCTGCCGCAGGCTCCATGCCAGCTGGCCGTAACCCACGTCGATCGAGTACACCTTGACCGCACCGCGGCGCAGCAGGCAGTCAGTAAAACCGCCGGTCGACGCGCCCACGTCCATCACGGTCAGCCCGGCGGGGTCGATCGCAAAGTAGTCGAGCGCCTTTTCGATCTTTTTGCCGCCGCGCGATACAAAGGCGTTCCCATTGTCCCGCACCTCAAGGGGCGCATTTTCATCCACCATATCGCCTGCTTTTCCGGCCTTCTGGCCTGCGATATATACGATACCCTCCATAATCGCGGTTTTCGCGCGCTCACGCGAAGGGCACAGCCCCTTTTCAAACAGCAGAACGTCAAGTCTTTTTTTAGCCAAGGCTGTTTTCCTTTCTTTTCCATTGATTGGTCACAAATGCGGCGATCCCTTGCGCGTCAAGTCCGCAATGGCGGTATATCTCGGCTACCCCGCCGTGCGGCAGGAAGCGGTCGCCGGTATCAAGCAGGTCGGTGTGTTCCGCACGGTGCGCGGCAACCCACTCGCCAAGGCTTCCGCTCTTGACATTGTCCTCGACCACAACGCACCAGCCGGACAGCTCCGCCTGTTTTTCCGCGAACGCCTGCTCAAATTCACCGTCGATCCGGTTCGCTTTATACACCTGCGCGTGGATCTGCTTTTTTTCAAGCACCTCAGCCGCAGCAAGCACTTCATTCACCATCACGCCGTGCGTCAACAGCGTCACGGTATGCCCCGCCGCCTCCCGCACGCAGGCAAGCGCTTCCTGCGAGGTATCCTTGCGGAACGCGCCCTCCCCGCCGCGCGGGTAGCGGATGGCCACCGGGCCGTCCTCATGGTAGACCGCACGCGTCATCATACTGCGCAGCTCGCTGAAGTTGGAGGGGCAGTAAATTTTCATTCCCGGGATAGAACGCAGGAACGCGATATCCAGCACGCCGTTGTGGGTCGCGCCGTCCGCGCCGACGATCCCCGCGCGGTCCACGCAGAATACCACATGCAGCCCTTCGATCGCCACGTCATGTACCAGCTGGTCATACGCACGCTGCAAAAAAGTGGAATACATCGCAACGACCGGCACCAGCCCCTGCGCGGCCATGCCCGCCGCCATGGCGACCGCGTGCTCCTCCGCGATGCCCACATCAAAAAAGCGGCTCGGGAAGCGCGATGCGAACCGGGTCAGCCCGGTGCCGGACGGCATGGCCGCCGTGATCGCGCAGATACGCGCGTCCTTTTCCGCAAAGGCGCACAGCTCCCGCCCGAAGCAGGCAGAAAAATCTTCTTTCTTTTCCGCGGTAAACGCACCGGTCACCGGGTCAAACTTGGATACGCCGTGATATTTTTCCGGCTCCTGCTCGCTGGGGGCGTAGCCGCGCCCTTTCTGCGTCATAACGTGCAGCAGCACGGGTTTTTTGATCTTTTTCGCCTGTGCCAGCAGCTCACACACGCTTTTCAGGTCATGCCCGTCGACCGGGCCGAGATAGATGAAGCCCATCTGCTCAAACAGCGAGGTCGGCAGCACAAAGCTCTTGATGCGCGCCTTGGCGCGCGAAATGGCATGCGACACCGATACGCCGCCCGGGATGCGCGCAAGGCGCTCCTTAACGCGCACCTTGGCGTGCAAATACCGCGAGTTAACGCGCAAACGCGCCAAATGCCGGCTCAGCCCGCCGACATTCTGTGCGATGGACATATTATTATCGTTGAGAACAACCAGCAACGGCTCTTTCGAGGTCCCTGCGTTGCTCAGCGCCTCGTATGCCATGCCGCCGGTCAGCGCGCCGTCGCCGATGACCGCGACCACATGGTATTTCTGGTTTTTCAGCGTGCGCGCATGCGCCATGCCGAGCGCGACCGAGACCGAGTCCGACGCATGGCCGGTCACACAGGGGTCGGTCACGCTTTCCTCCGGTTTCATAAAACCGGAAAGGCCGCCGTACTGCCGCAATGTATCAAAGCGGTCACGGCGGCCGGTCAGGATCTTATGCACATAGCTCTGGTGCCCCACATCGTAAATAATGCGGTCGCGCGAGGAATCAAATTCCCGCTCAAGCGCCACCGCCAGTTCCACTACGCCGAGGTTGGAGGCCAGATGCCCGCCCGTACGCGATACGGAATCCACGATGAACTCCCGCAGCGACGCGCAAAGCACGTTCAGCGTATCATATGACAGCCCGCGCAGGTCCGCGGGGCTGGTGATATTGTCCAAAATCCCGTATCGTTTCATGTTTTCTGTTCTTCCTGCCTGTTTTTATTTTTTGGCGTCAAAGGAGAACGGCAGCACGGAGAGCAGCCGGCCGCACAGCGCGAGCACCTTGCTGCTGAACGCCATCGCCACGCCCTTGCCCGCGGCCTTGCCGCCGATCGTCATGGCGGAGATCATGCCGGTTACGAGCAGCGAAATCACAACGACCATCGGCCCGCTCATATTCGTGGTGATATTGGTCACGATCAGTGCGCCTGTCGCACCGGAAATGATGCCGCAGATATCGCCGACCACGTCGTTGCAGATATTGGAAACCTTCTCCGCATTGCGCAGCATCCATACCGCTTCCTTCGCACCGCGCACCTTGTGGGCCGCCATGGAATGGAATTCCTTTTCCGTGCCCGAAGCTGCGGCAATGCCGATCATATCGAACACAATGCCCAATGCAATGAAAAAGAACAGCACTGCAAACGACAGCAGCGTACCCGCGCTGTTCAGCGCCTCGTTCGACATGTAGCTCATTGCGACCGAAAGCACGAAGCTCACCGGCATGATAAACGCCACCCACCTGGTGTCGATCAGCCGCGGCTTTTGCGGCGGCGGCTGCTTTTTCTTCTGTTGTTTATCGGACGTATCCAAAAAACCAAACTCCTTGTATCACAAGCGCCCGGAAACAGCCCGGGCGGATTTTGTTATAAAAAGTGGCGGCAGGCCGAGTAAATCTTGCGGCTTGAGGTTCGGTTGGCTTTCCCCGCGGACTGCCACGCGTCGCCGTCGTGGGGGTTTCCCATTAAAGTCCGTGCCGGGATGTTACCATCACCGGGACCGAATTGCCACTGAGTCCGCACTGCAATCCTCCGTCTGCCTCGTCAGAACAGCCTAGGTGTTTTCCACGGCAGGCAACACGATTCTTAGCCTCTTTTGCAGCTATGGTTTCAACCGTCAATTCCCGCGGCGTTCCTGGCCGGGAAACCGTGGGCGGATACGATATCCACCATAACCACGCAAGGCAGGCTACACTGCACACAGCGTTTTGCTCGTGCGCGCCGCCCATTTTCCTGCCCCGTTTCCGGGCAGGCGGGAGAACACGCGCAGTTGCGCCGCACCGCATTGCAGGTTTCATCCTGCACCGTAGAGCATCCATCAATCGGGTCGATATTATAGGTGCCCCACGCATGCAGGTCTCCACGGCGGGAGGGTCGGTACTTCATGCCATTGAAGCGCGCCCTCGAGCCTTAACCTCCAGCATCCACCCCAAACTGGGCGTAAGAAGCAAACACCAGAGACTTCATCGATATGCCCTTTTACGGATTTTTAGGCCCGTCTTGGGAATCGTATGCGCTGACTAGGATACTGCGCCACTTATCTGTTATTCTAACACATAACCTTGAAATATTCAAGAAAACTGCATAAAAATTCGTTTCAGTTTGTGCGCCCTGTCAGGCTGCGGGCAAGCTCGCTTAAAAACGCGTTCCCTTCCATGCCGGAAAGCGCCTGGGCCGCCTCTTCGGTCAGGCGGTCCGCCAGCCGGCGGCACTCCTCCAGCCCCAGGAGGGACGGGAAGGTGGATTTTTCGTCGCGCGCGTCCTTGCCGGTCGTTTTGCCGAGCACCTGCGTGTCACCCTCGATGTCCAGGATATCGTCCTGGATCTGGAACGCAAGGCCGAGCTTTTCGCCGTATGCATGCGCCTTTTGCAGCGTATCCGCATCGGTTTTGCCCGCCGCGGTGCAGCCCAGCTCGCACGCCGCCCACAGCAGGCACCCTGTCTTGAGGCTTTGCAGCAGCCGCAGATCGTCGAGCGAAATCTTCCGGTGCTCCGCGCCCATATCGAGCACCTGTCCGGCAATCATGCCGTTCATGCCCGCCGCGCGGCCCAGGACACGGATACATTGCAAAACCGTCTCCGCGGGCAGCCCTTCGGCAGAAACTGCGGTCTCAAACGCCGCAGTCAGCAGCCCATCGCCCGCGAGGACGGCGGTCGCCTCGTCAAACGCTTTGTGGCAGGTTGGACGGCCGCGGCGCAGGTCGTCGTTGTCCAT
>DXIC01000051.1 GCA_019113065.1 Candidatus Agathobaculum stercoravium | reverse complement strand
CACTGAGCAAATGGCGGCGCGGCAAGCGGGCGCTCAAGTATTCCTCGCCCTATGCCAAGGCGATTGCCGCATGGGCGCTGTCCTGCCCGGCGGAGCGCGAAAGCGGCGCGGTGCGCGCCATGCTGTATGAGGCGGACCCGGCGCTCGAGGGGGAGAGCGCGGACAAGCTGGAAAACGCCCTGCGCCTGTGGCTGACCATTCCGGACAAGCCGGACGACATGCCTGCGCCGGATGAGTTGCGCGGCATATTTGAAGTGCCGCTGCAAACCAGCATCGGGCTGGGCAACTTGTTTGACGCACAGACCCGCCTGTTTCATCTGCTGCGCAGCCTGCCCGCCGGGCAAAGGGTCACCATTACGGACTGTGGTGCGGTCGATTGGGCGCATACCGACCGCACGCTGCTCGAGGAAGGTATCCGTGCCAATCAGGAGGCGCTCTTCGCGGGGCACCATATGCGCATCATTGACCAGCTGGCCAATACCTACCGGCCATGGGACCTGATGTTCCAATGGCTGCCTGTTTATCTGCAGCCCCATGTGGATACGTTTTTCTACCGCAACCCCAAACCCATGCCCCTGCGGCAAAACCTGATCGTCATTCACGGGCAGGCAGCGCTGGTGATGTCCAGCACACCGGCAGCACCCGGGCTGGTGGTCACCTCGCTTTACCGTGACCCGGAATACGTCCGGCTGTTTGAAGCAGTTGCAGAGACTATTCTGGCCGACAGCCATCCCATGATGCAGGTTATGGGCGCAGGGCAGCTTGTCCCTTTCCTGCAAATGATCGAAGAGCACGTCAGGAGCCGGCGTGTGCTGTACATGATCAACCGCCTGCCTACCTTCCGCAACATGCCGCCCGCGCTGCTGGATGAAATCCTGCATGCAAACGGCGTGGAGGGCACGCTTTATGAGCGCTGTGCGGCTGCCGGCCGCCAAAGCGCAACAACCCGCGGCCGCTGTGAATGCCGCCAGATCTATGATCTGGATGCACTGGAATCTGCCGCAGCACGCAGTTATGTGATTGACGCCGATTTGTCCGCGGTTGCCGGGCGGGAGATCCGCCTGTCGCGCAGCCAGTTCCTGCGGCAGCTGGCCTACCTGCGTGAACGGGTGCGCGGCGAGCATTACTCCATGGTGGTTTACCCGTTTTCGCGTCTGGAAACTGCGGTGCCGCCTTGCAATATGATCGTACAGGATGACAGCCTCGCTGCTGCCTGGGATACGTCCCGCTATCCATGCCGCCTGTATTCTGAAGAAATGCCTATCATCAGCGGTTTTTATGAATATGCCGAAACCCTATGGGAAAGCATCCCCGCTGTCTGCAAGTCAGAATCCTGCGTGCAGCGGAGGATGGACACTTTATTGGCATGATTTTTGCGATTTTTCCGAACCCGGCAATAAATGGACATAAAATGGACATACACTTTTAGGTAACCCGTATATTGACACCAAATTATCATTCGTGTATGCTTGATGCATCAAGGACAACGGGGTCCGTCCGGCAGAACTGCCGGCCGGGCCCCGTTTCTTTTGTTTTCTGAGTAAATTCTGAGTAGGAAGTGAACGGTATGCGTATTGAGCAGCACCCGATCCTGGGTACATACGATAAGGGGCCGCTTGTCGAATTCACGATGGACGGCAAGGCCATGACCGGCTACGAGGGCGAGCCGATCGCCGCCGCCCTGCGGGCCGCAGGCATTTTGCAGCACCGGCGCACCCGCAAAACAGGGGAGGCGCGCGGCGTGTTCTGTGCCATCGGCCGCTGCACGGACTGCGTGATGGTGGTGGACGGCGTGCCCAACATCCGCACCTGCATCACCCCGCTGCGTGCAGGCATGAAGATCCAGACCCAGTACGGGGTCGGCCCAAAGGAGGATGCGGAATGAAACGGTATGAACTCATCGTCATTGGCGCAGGCCCGGCGGGCCTGTCGGCCGCGATCGAGGGCGCGAAAGCGGGCATGCGGGTCGCTGTGTTTGACGAAAACGCGCGGCCGGGCGGCCAGCTGTTCAAGCAGATCCACAAGTTTTTCGGATCTAAGGAGCATAAGGCCAAGATCCGCGGCTTCCGCATCGGCGAAATGCTGCTGAAGGAAGCGGAAGAGGCGGGCGTCAACGTACAGCTGAATGCAACCGTGCTCGGCATTTTCCCGGAAAAGCGCATTACCGTGCGGTTTGCCGACCATGTGGAGCAGTTTTCCGGGGACAACATCATCGTTGCGACCGGCGCGGCGGAAAACATGGTGCTGTTCGACGGCTGGACCAGGCCCGGCGTGATCGGCGCGGGCGCAGCCCAGACCCTGATGAACCTGCACGGTGTGCAGCCCGGCCGGAACATCCTGATGGTCGGCTCGGGCAACGTCGGCCTGGTCGTATCCTACCAGCTGCTGCAGGCGGGCTGCAAGGTGGCGGCGCTGATCGACGCGGCGCCCCGTGTGGGCGGCTACGGCGTGCATGCAGCCAAGGTTGCGCGCTACGGCGTACCGTTCTACATGCGGCACACCATCCTGCGCGCAGAGGGCAAGGATCAGGTCGAGGGGGCAGTCATCGCTGAGGTAGATGACAAATTCCAGCCCATCCCGGGGACGGAAAAGCATCTGGATGTGGACACCATCTGCCTCGCGGTCGGCCTGTCGCCCATGAGCCAGGTGCTGCGCATGTCGGGCTGTGAGATCGACGACACACCGGGCGGGCTGGTGCCCAAAACCGACGCATATGGCGAGACCACCATCCCCGGCCTGTTTGCCGCAGGCGATGTGGCGGGCATCGAGGAAGCGTCCTCCGCCATGATTGGCGGGCGCATCGCGGGCCTTGCCGCAGCGCACCGCGCGGGCTATCTCGACGACGCGGCGTTCGAGGCGCAGGCAGAGACGGCGCGTGCCTCGCTTACCCAGCTGCGGCAGGGCATGTTTGCCAGGGAAAACCGCGGCCGCACCGACCTGACCGAGACCGAGGAGGGCTATGCGCTCAGCCAAAACCTGCTCGCCAGGGGATATGTCACCGAGGAAGAGCTGAAGGCGTTCCCTGCGGCAAGCGAAAAGCGGGGCGGCGTACATCCGGTGATCGAATGTACGCAGAACATCCCCTGCAACCCCTGCCAGGATGCCTGCAAATTCGGCTGCATCATGGTTGGCCGGCAGATCACCAGCATCCCCCAGATCGACCACGAGAAAAAGTGCACGGGCTGCGGCATGTGCGTGGCGTCCTGCTCGGGACAGGCGATTTTTCTGGTGGACGACGACTATGATGAAACGCGTGCCGCTATCACCATGGCGTATGAATTCCTGCCCTATCCCGAAAAAGGGCAGAAGGGCACGGCGCTCAGCCGCGCAGGACAGCCGGTGTGCGAGGCCGAGGTGCTCTCGCTGCGCAGAAGTGCGGCGACCGACGGCACCGCCTTGCTGACCATTGCAGTTCCAAAGGAATTTTCCATGCAGGCGCGTGCGTTTGCCTTTGACGGAGGTGTTGACTGATGGATAAGCTGATGGATCGTTCGGCGGATATCGGGCCGTTTGTGCCCCTGCCGGATGATGATATGATTGTTTGCCGTTGTGAGGAGATCACCAAGGGCGAGATCCGCCGCGCGGTGCACGACGGCTTCCGCTCACTGACCGAGATCAAGCGCGTGCTGCGCAACGGCATGGGGCTGTGCCAGGGGCAGACCTGCTCGCGGCTGGTGCGCTCGATCGTGGCACGCGAGCTGGGCGTCAAGCCCGCAGACCTGCCCATGACCACCGCACGCGCCCCCGCGCGTCCGGTTGAGATGCAGGTTTACGCAAAGGAGGTGCGCTGACATGACGGTAACCGATAAGGCGGAAGTTGTCATCATCGGCTCGGGTGTGATCGGAAATGCGGCGGCATACTATATGGCAAAGCGCGGTGCGTCGGTCATTGTGCTCGAGGGGAGCGAGATCATCGGCAACGGCGGCTCGTCCCGCAACGGCGGCGGCGTGCGGCAGTCCGCCCGCGACCCGCGCGAGCTGCCGCTCGTGATGTATGCGGTGGAAAACCTGTGGCCCGGCCTGTCCGACGAGCTGGGCATGGATGTTGAGTACTGCAAAAAGGGGAACCTGCGCCTGGGCAAGGGCGAGGCGCACCGCAAGATCCTGCAGGGGCTTTGCGACCGCAGCACGGCGCAGGGGCTGGATGTGCGCATGCTGGACGGCGACGAGGTGCGCGAAATCAACCCCTATCTGTCCGACGAGGTCACCTGCGCTTCCTGGTGCCCGACGGACGGGCACGCCAACCCGCTCCGCACCACGCTGGCCTATTACCGCGCGGCGCGGCAGCTGGGTGTGCGGTTTTACACCAGGGAGCTGGCAACCGGGCTTATCATGGATAAGGGGCGCCTGCGCTATGTCAAAACCGCGTGCGGCGACCTGTTTGAGGGCGATACCATTCTGGTGGCGGCAGGCTATTCCAGCCGCGCCCTGCTGCATACGGTCGGCATCGACATCCCGATGAACAAGGGGCTGCTCGAAGCGATCGTGACCGAGGCTGAGCCGCCCATGTTCGAGCAGATGCTCGGCACCGCGCCCGCAGATTTTTACGGCCACCAGACGCCGCACGGCTCGTTTGTGTTCGGCGGGCATACGGGCATGGAACCGTATTTCGGCGAGTATGCGGGCGACGGGCTCAACCCCTCGCAGGCGATTTCCGCGCCGACCGCAGCGCGTGCCATCCTGAACTTCTTCCCCCGCCTGAAAAACACCAAGCTGGTTCGCACCTGGGCGGGATCGATGGATGAATGCGCGGATAAGGTGCCGGTTATGGACCGCCCGGCGGAGGTGCCCGGACTTGCCGTCGCCTGCGGCTTCACCGGACACGGCTTCGGCATTGCGCCGGCAGCCGGCCTGCTGCTGAGCGAGCTGGTGCTGGACGGCAGGGCATCCACCCTGTCCCTTGGGGCGTTCCGGTACGACCGGTTTGCCCGGCCGGCAGACTGACGGGGAATACCGTCCAGCGCATCGATAACAGCCCGGCCTGCGGGTAAGTTATCCTATCTGCCATCTGTGCGCCCGTGCCAAAGACTGCGGCAAGACCGTGCAGCGGCATATCTGGAAGGGAAGGGCGTTCCCTTCTTCCTGTCCCGCCTCTTTCATCTGTTTTATACAGGAAACCCGGCCTGCACATAAAAGCAGGCCGGGTTTTTCGATAAGCTGAGGGGCCTTCTTCAGAAGGCCCCTTTCTGGAATTGCATTACGCTGCGCTATTCTCCACAAACCGCATCAGGATGGTTGCCACTTCCGCGCGGGTCGCGTGATCCAGCGGAGCGAGCCTGTTGTTATCCGTGCCGTTGATCAGGCCGTCCCCGACCGCCCAGTTCATGGCGTCGGTTGCATAATCCGAAACGCTTGCATAATCCGCAAACTGCTCGATCCCTGTGCCGGAGGCCGCCGCATCATTCCCCTGGGACCGCGCATAGCGGTACAGCAGCGCTGCCATCTGCTCGCGGCTGACCGGGGTTTCAGGCTCGAACTTGTCTGCCTCTGTGCCGTTCACAATGCCGCCTTCTGCCGCCCAGGCAACATAAGGCGCATAATAGGCATCCGCGTTCACATCGGTGAACTGCGCAGCCGCCTGCGCGCCATCCCCCTCTGCGCCGGCCAAACGGCCGAGCACGGTCACGAACATGCCGCGGGTCATCGCGGTTTCCGGCTCAAAGGTGGTCGCGGATGCGCCGTTGAACAGGCCGGCATCCACAACGTAGAGGATGGCGTCCTTTGCCCAGTGGTTGGTAATGTCGGTGAAGGTCAGGTCGACCGGCGTACCCGGGTCAGCTTCGCCGCTGTAATCGTCGAAGTCGGCCGCGTAGTTGCGGTAAACCGTCTCATCCTGATGGCCTGCCGCGCCTTCAAAGGTGCCCTTGTTCCAGTCCACCAGCGTGTTCCATACCTTGGTGTCGCCGGCGGTGAGCGCGTACTCGCGCAGCACCGGGATGTTGGACGCGGTCTCGTTCAGGTCAGAAACGAAATTGGTTACAATGCGAACATATGCCGCCTGGCCCATACCGGTCAGGTCGATCGTGTTCCGGCCGTCCTGCAGGGTGAAGGCCTTTTCTTCCTTGACCGTCTCGCCGTCGTCCGAAGTCTGCACGGTTGCGGTGATGGAAGCCGCGCCTGCGATCGAGGCGTCATAGGACAGGACTGTCGGCGCCGCGGTTGCGCTCACCCATTCGGTGGTGTGCGAACCCTCGGTCTCAATGTCGCCGTCTTCAAACCGCAGCCAGATCTTGAGCGATTCCGCCTTCGGGCCTGCTTCTGCCTGATTGCTGCGCACCGCATCGTTATCCTCTGCGGTCAGTTTATCCGTGTAGAAGCGCACCTGGGAGATCGCGCCGGGCAGCATGGTGTGGTACATGCCGCGGTTGCGGTTGGTCTGGATCGTGTTCTTGAAGCCCAGGCCGATGTACATCGGTTCGCCTTCCCAGTTCTTGACCGGCGCAGTAAAGGCGGGCTTGTCTACATGTGCGCTGTTGTAGCCGTTCTGATAGGAATCGCCGCCGGTCTCAAAATCGAAGGCGCTGGTGTACTGCACCCAGGTGTCCTTCTTGATGCCGGCCTGCGGGTCGTCGCTGTCGTTCCAGCTGAATTCGCCGTTATCATCCAGCAGGCATACGCCGTAGGTGACCTTGCCGGTCTCGCGGACCGCCATGCGGAACAGGTACGGCGTGCCCCAGCCAAGGCCGATGCCCTTGACCATCAGCGGGTTGTGATCCGGGATGGCGCCCTTGCCGTCCAGGTCGACATACTGCTCGGTCAGTTCGGAAACGCCGCCCTTGGTTGTGCCCTCGCTGGGCAGGTTGGCAAATACCATGCCGGTGCAGGCGTCCTCTACCGTGTAGCCGCCGTTGTCCGGGATTTCAATGTAGTCGCGCAGGCCGTCCAGGATCAGCGTGCGGTTGCCCTCATCGTCCGTGCCGAACTCGGGTGCGCCATGGATATACCCGTCGTTGCCGTTGCCGGACAGGTCCTTTACAATCGGCATGCCCTGGATCGAACCCTCAATGTTGACCGTCTGCGGCTCTGCGTTGCCGATGGTCACGCTGTATTCGCCCGCCTCCGGGAAGGTGTAGGAGAATTCCACCGTTTTGGTCTCGTCAGACGCCAGGTCATACTGCTGCGCAGCAACCGTCTGGCCGTCCACCTTGAATTCCGCAACGGCAGTGCCGGCTTCGTTGCCGATATTGGTGACGTCCGACTTGATGTTCAGCTTGTTGCTGCCCATATCGCTGATATCCCCGTCGCCCATTTTGGTGCGGATGTTGGTGTAATCGAAGGTTGCGCCGCGGTACTGCACATTGACCGTTGCGCTGGTGTCTGCCAGCGAAACCGTATGCGTACCAAGCGAGGTCATGCGAATCGTACCGCTCAGATCAGCAGATTCGCCCGGTTCAAGGATGACGGTTTCCCCATCAAAACTGTACAGCCAGCGGGTCTCGCCGTTGTCAATTACCGGAATCGCTGCTGCCGCAATGCCGCGGCCATTGTTGGTAACGGTTGCAGAAACCGTAATTTCGCCGTTATACAGCACCTCGTTCGGGCTGATCTGGATATTGCTGAAGCTGAGCTGCTGTTTTTCGGTTGCAACCGGGATGGTGTTGGCAACTGCCGGTGCAACGCCCTCAACGTCCGAGCCCCAGTTCTCCACGGTCAGCAGGCCTTCGCCCGGCGTGCCGGTGATATGGAAGAAGTCGCCGTCCTCATTATAAGTACGCGCATCCTGGTGGGTCAGGTAAACCGTACCCGCGCCGACCGCCGGATCATCCGATACCGCAAGCGCATAGGTATGCGTATGGCCTGCGATCATCAGGTCAACATTGCCCGGCTCGATCACATCCGGGATGTAGCGCTTTGTGTAGGCGTCCGAAACCGGATGGTGCATCATGATGATGCGGAACTCTGCATTCCTGGCTGCATCCGACTCGAGGTCGCTCTTCAGCCAGGCCATTGCATCTTCGATCGTCTGAAGTGTAGAAGCATCCGCCTGATTGCCGGTTGCTTCCGAATTCATCTGGAACAGGCCCCAGGGGTTGCTGTTCATGGTGATGATATGTACACCGCCGTAATTGAAGGAGCTGTCGCCCTCAACCGTTGCGCCGTATTCCTCGTCCTGGATGCTGTAAATATAGGTGTCGAAGTACACGTCGCCCTGGTCGTGGTTGCCGCTGGAGTACACGACCGGGTAGGAATGGATGAAATCATCCTCGCTGTCGCCCGCCAGCCAGAAGCTGAACTGTTCCGCCTGCGCGCCGGTGCCTTCTACGAGGTCGCCGCAGTGCAGAATAATATCCGGGTCATAGCTTTTGACCGCAGTATCCAACTCTGCACGGGTTGCAAAGATGTGCGAGTCGGAAAGCGAAATCAGGTTGATCTGATCCGGATCCTCCGACAGCGTGCGGAAACTTGCCGCACATTTTTCCCCGTTCTCCAGCTGCACCTCGTAGTAATACCGGGTACCTGGCTGCAAGCCGGACAGCTTGTAATGGTAAAGGTTCATTTTCTGCCCCTGGAAGTCCGGGGCATCCGCATTGACCTCTACCGGGATCGGCTCACAGAGGCTGTCCGCCGATGTGCCGTAGGCAATTGTGGATACGCCGGGCGCGGTGCTTTCCCAGACCACTACCATGCTGTCGGTCTTGGGCGCCAGCAGATAGGGCCCGTTTTTAAATGCCGCATCGCCGCTGCCCGCCGCGAAACCGACCGGTACCATAGCTGCGACCATGATGACTGCCAGCAAAAGGCTGAGCAGGCGCTTACCGCTTTTCTTCATTTCTTTGTCACTCCTTATCCCATACTCTCTCTTTCCCATACACGATCTGTTGGCTGCCGTCATTTTTTTTGGAATAAAATTCACTACCATCTGCTCACCTCTCCTTTTCTTCCTCGTTTTGACAGCATGCGCAACAAATGATTACATTTTTATCATACGTTGAATTTTTCGCAATATCAAGCGATAGTTCGCCTGTTTTTTCAATTTCAGCACTTGTCCACAAAATGGAATATTGTTTTTTATTCAATATGTCACAGAAAATAATATTCACTATAATCGAATATTATTCAAAATCGAAAAAAAACACCTCCTGCCCAATCGGCAGGAGGCAAAGCCCGGACGGCCTTATTTCAAGCGGAACTCTTCCAGGGCCGCATCCATCCGCGCGGTATGGTTGAGCGCGCTGTTTTTGCGGCGCAGCGCCAGCCCGACATACAGGCTGTCGATCAGCGAAACCTGTGCGACGCGCGGCGAGACAAACAGCTGCTCCGGGGAGTACAGCTCCAGACACAGGTCTACCGCCTGTTCGGCCGGTGTCTGTGGGAAGCCGGTGATCGCAATGGTAGCCGCACCGCAGGCGCGCGCCTTCTCCAGCGCCCGGACAACTTCCAGTGTCCGGCCGGTGTGGGTGATCCCGACAGCAACCGCGCGCCGGTCCAGCGTTCCGGCAACAATCTGACTCAAATGTGCATCGGTAACCGCCTGTGCGTTCATGCCGATGCGCATTAAGCGGATATAAAAATCTTCCGCAATCGATGCAGAGGCGCCAAGACCGAAAAACACGATCCGCTCCGCCGTATGCATCCACTCGACCGCACGGCCGATTTTTTCACAGTCAAGCAGTTCGAGCGCATGTTCCAACGTATCTATATTGCGCGAAAACACCTTCCGCACAACGGTTTCCGCATCATCTTCAGGGGACAGTTCTTCAAAGATTGTCCGCCTTGCGCGCGGCGCACATTTCACGAGCATCAGTTTGAATTCTGCAAACCCACTGCATCCGGCCAGTTTGCTGAAGCGGACGATACTGGATTCCGCAACCCCCAGCGTATGTGCCAACTGCTGTACGCTCATTTTGGTCACTGCGTCCGCATTCTCCAGCACATAGGCCGCGATCTTTTTTTCTACGCGATGCAAGGAAGGATACATCCCCTCCAGCGTCATATACAGGTTTTTCTCCACGATGCCATGCTCACCTCATCCGCACCAGAACACGCATGCAGCCTTCGCGTCAGCGACTGGCAATGCAGGCAGGACTGCTTCCTCTGCTGAAAGCTGCCGGGTACAAGTAATTTAGCAGTTTATTATAGCACACTTTTCCGGATTTGTCATTGCCGAAAGAAAATGCAATTATACATCCTGCCCATATCGAATATAAATCATTTTTACAGTATGCAAATTGATTTTTGTTCCATGACGCGATATATTGGATATACCAAAGCTGTGGAGGGCGTTTATGGCATTGCAAGTTGGAAGTCAGTTTGAGCCGGTTGGCCGAAAAGAGAAAATCGCGTACGGCGCGGGGGATGTTGCCTGCAACGTGGTATTCGCATTGACAACCTCGCTGCTGCTATACTTTTACACCAATGTTATTCACATCAATGTGTTTGTTGTGGGCGTTATCATGATGGTGTCGCGCATTTTCGACGGCATCAGCGATATCGCCGTCGGCTTTCTGATTGACCGCACAAAATCCAAATACGGCAAGGCCCGCGTCTGGATTTTATGGATGATGCTTCCCTATGCGCTGTCCGCGATCCTGCTGTTTACCGTGCCGCAGGCTTCGCAGTGGGTTCAGGCGATTTATATTTTTATCACCTATAATTTCTGCACAACGGTTGTATATACCGCGCTCAATCTCCCTTACGCGACCATGGCCAGCCTGATGACCAGGGACATCAACCAACGGGCATCCATAAATCTGTACCGGACAGGCATGTCCGCCGTCGGCAACCTGGTGATCACCTCCGTTACTTTCCCGCTTGTCTCCGCCCTTGGGGATACACAGCAGGCGTGGGTCACGGTTTCGGTGGCCTATGCCATGCTCGCGCTCGCCATGCTCTGGTTCTGCTTCAGGAACTGCCATGAACGGGTCAGCCTGCCGACCGGTGAATACGCCGGGAAGCCGCTTCCCCTGCCGGCCAAGCTGCGCCTGATCGTGACAAACCGTTACTTTATCCTGTTTTTCCTGCTTTCCATTGCCCTGTCCCTGTATGAAGCAATTACGGGTGCGTGCACAGCATATTATGCGCAGTATATTTTGCATAACAGGAACCTGACCGGTGCATTCGCCTCGTTTGAAGCCATTCCGCAGATCATTGCTGTATTGGCGCTGCCGCCATTTATTTACTGGTTCGGGAAACGGAATGTAGCGCTCGCGGGCGCGGCAATCGCCTCCTTCGGCATTGCAAGCCAATTCCTTGCGCCGGAAAGCCTGCCCCTCGCTTTTTTCGCCTGTGTGATGCGCGGCATCGGCAAAGGCTGTTTCCGCGGCGTGAAGTATTCCATGCTCTCCGATATCATTGAATACGGGGACTGGAAAACCGGTGTCCGGCTGGAAGGCATGATCATATCCACCACCACTGCCGGGCAGAAATTCGGCAATGGTGTTACCACCGCGGCCATCAGCCTGCTGCTTGATGTATCCGGATTCACCGGAGAGCACGCCATCACCGCCAGCGCAGAAGCCATGATTTCCGGCATCTATATCGGCGGCAACCTGCTTTCGTGGATATTGATTGGCGCATTGCTGCTTTTGTACCGTCTGGACAAGATCTATCCCCGGATCATAGAGGATCTTGCAAAAAGGGAAGCTGCACCCACCGTTCCTGATGCAAGCGCCGGATCTCACGCGGTTTGATGCAGCTGCCTGCCCGTCCCCGCCGGGCGCCGTTTGCAATGCAGGACAGGCCCTCTGCTTGAACAGATGCACTTACAAAAGTACGGCATCCGGCACATACCGGTTCGCGTTCGCAAAGAAATCCGCAAAACATGAGAAAAGGGCGCTCCCGCACGCAGGAATGCCCGAATTTGCGCAATATACACCGGATATGCGCCGATATGCGACTGTCAGAAAAAGTAAAATTCAAAAATATTGCAAAAACGCCCGCAAATCCGAAGAAATGCGGGCGTTGATATGGTGCCGCCAGCCGGAATCGAACCGGCACAGTATCGCTACCGGGGGATTTTAAGTCCCCTGCGTCTACCAGTTCCGCCATGGCGGCATAGCATGATTATAGCAGAAGGGGCGCGGCGTGTCAAACGCTGCGCCCCTTTCCAAACGGTGTTTTTGTCAAACGGCCTGCGGCGTGCCGGTCTGTGCGAGCATGTTCTCGATGGCGGCGCGGCCGGGCAGCCACTCGGAAAGGAGGGCGGCGGCGCCTGCGGCAACCGCAAAGCGGAGCGCTTCGGGGGCGGAATAGCCCTTTTCCTGCGCATACAGCCAGCCCGCGGCCATGGAGTCTGCCGCGCCGACCGGCTGCACGGGATCGACCTGCGGGGCGGCGAGATACAGCGTATCCCCTGCGGCGGGGATGAGCAGCGCGCCTTCGCGGCCGAGCGGGAGCAGGATGTCCTGCGCGCCTGCGCGCTGCAATTCGCGTGCGCAGGCGGCAATACCTGCCGGGGTGCGCGGCGCGCCGCCGACCAGTGCGTCCAACTCGGCTAGGCGGAGCAGGATCAGGTCGGGCGCACAGGGGAGGGCGTTTTTGAGTGCGTCGCCCGATGCCGCGACCAGCGTTTTGACGCCGTGCGCCTTGACGCGGCTGAGCAGGCGGGCATAAATATCCGCGGGCACGTCCGCCGGGACCGATCCGGACAGCACCAGCCAGTCGTCCGCGCCGAGCGCGTCCAGCGTGTCCGCCAGCTTGTCAAGCGCCTGCGGCGGGATAGCGGGGCCGGCGCCGTTGAGTTCGGTCTGTTCGTGCGCGCAAACCTTGACATTGATGCGCGTCATGCCGCGGTCCAGGTGGCAGAAGTCATATTCCACGCCGGTCTCGGCCAGCAGGGAGGCGAACAACGCGCCTGTGCGTCCGGCGATAAACCCGAGAGCGCGCGTGGGCAGCCCAAGTGCGGCACAGACCAGCGATACGTTGACGCCCTTGCCGCCCGGGTACAGGGTTTCGCCGTGCGTGCGGCACAGCGCGCCCGGGCGGAGCGCGTCGGTGCGGACGATGTAGTCCAGCGAGGGATTGAGGGTGACGGTATAGATCATAACGGCGGCCTCCTTTTCCTTTGCTTATACTATAATGATACCGCAGTTTGGCGCAGGAAGCAAAAGGTTTTGTAAAAGGCCTTGACTTTGCCGCAGCGTCAACCGATATACTAAAGCCGGGAGGTGAAAAAACGATGGAATACAGCATCCATGCGCTGGTGGAGCTTGCCGGGGTGAGCGCGCGCACCCTGCGGTACTATGACCAGATCGGCCTGCTCAAACCCAAAGGCACGACCGAAGCAGGCTACCGTCTGTACGGACAGGAGGAGGTCGACCTTTTGCAGCAGATCCTGTTTTACCGTGCGCTGGGCGTGCCGCTGAAAGAGATCGCCCGCATCGTGCAGGCGGATGATTTCGACCGGCTGCACGCGCTCAAAACCCATTTGTCCGCCCTGCGTGCACGGCAGGCGCAGACCGCCGCCCTTATCGAAAGTGTGGAAAAAACCATCCGGTCGATCAAAGGAGGAACAGAGATGAGCGACAACGAAAAGTTTGAGGCGTTCAAGCAGCGCGTCGTGCGGGAAAACGAGGAAAAATACGGCGCAGAGGTGCGGGCTTGCTACGGCGACGAGCAGATGGACGCGGCAAATGCCAAAGTGCTCGGCATGACGCAGGCGGATTACGAGCGGTTTGAAGATTTGAAAGACGAGGTGCAGCAGGCGCTCGAGGCTGCCGTCCGCGCGGGCGAGGATCCTGCGGGCCCGGCAGGCGAGCGCATCACGCGCCTGCACAAAACATGGCTCGGCGGGACATGGAAGGAGTATACGGCAGATGCGCACAAGGCACTGGCGGAGGGCTATGTGACGGACAAGCGGTTTACCGCGTATTACGACCGCAACGTGCCCGGCTGCGCGCGCTTCCTGTGTGACGCAGTGCGGCACTGGGCGAAATAACCGCATTGCCGCAGCGCAAAAGGGGAGGGGCTTTCAGAATATGCTTCTGAAAGCCCCTCCCCCTGGTCATTCCCACAGGCTTATCCTGCGGAAGTCATCCCCGGCCGAAACCTCGCTTCAGCCGAACGCAGAGCGCTTAATACTGCTGGCCGTTCTTCTTGTTCTGGGTGCCGGTCTGCGGGTTCCTGTTCTGCTCGTTGTTCTGCTTCTGATTCGCGGTGGACGGGTTCGGGTTTCTGTTCTGTTTGCTCATAACGAATCACCTCTTTTTTGAAGTTTTCGATCATAGTTTGCACGAAGCGGCGAAAAATATACGCACGGGGCTTGCGGAAATGCAAAAAATCTGATAAAATTTTTCTGCGCCGTATGGCGTTTTGCGGTTTGTTTAATTATTATATAATGATAGAAAGAGGGACATTCCAACATGTCGGGACATTCCAAGTGGCATAATATTGCCAAGCGCAAGGGCGCGAACGACGCGAAAAAGGCGAAAATCTTTACCAAGATCGGCCGTGAGATGGCAATTGCCATCAAGGAGGGCGGCTCCGCGAACCCGGAATTCAACGCCCGCCTGCGCGACTGTATTGCTAAGGCAAAGGCAAACAACATGCCCAACGACAACATCAAGCGCACGCTGGATAAATATTCGGGCGCGAACGGCCAGGTCAACTACGAGGCCAACAACTACGAGGGCTACGGCGTCGGCGGCGTTGCGGTCGTTGTCGAGACCCTGACCGATAACAAGAACCGCACGGTTGCGGACGTGCGCCACCTGTTCGACAAGTACGGCGCGGGCTTGGGCGCGACCAACTGCGTCTCCTGGCAGTTTGACAAAAAGGGCGTTATCATCATGGAGCGCGGCGAGCTGGACGAGGATACCGTCATGATGCAGGCGCTCGAGGCGGGCGCCGAGGACTTCCAGGCGGACGACAACACCTTTGAGATCTACACCACGCCGGAGGATTTCTCTGCCGTGCGCGAAGCGCTCGAGACGCTGGGCTACTCCTTTGTCGAGGCCGAGATCGAAATGGTGCCGCAGAACTACATCACCCTCGAGAAGGAAGAGGACATGGCGCAGATGCGCAAGCTGCTTGACAACCTCGAGGATAACGACGATGTGCAGGCTGTGTGGCACAACTGGGAGAACGAGGACGACTACGAGGGCTGAGCCAGCCCCGGCGATACAGGCAACAAATGATTTGGGGGCTGCTCCTTTCCGCGCAGGCGGAGGGGAGCGGCCTTTTGCATCCGGACAGAAAGGGGTTATGGTATGAAAATCGGCACGATCGGCACAGGCGGCATTGTGGAATGGGTGATGGCCGAGGCACAGCGCACGGACGGCATGGAATGGGGCGCGGTCTGCTCGCGCAGGGAGGCGACCGGCCGCGCGCTCGCGGACCGCTTCGGCGTGCCCAGGGTGTATACCGATCTGGACGCGATGCTGGCGGACGGGGAGCTGGACTTTATCTATGTCGCCTCGCCCAACAGCCTGCATTACGCGCAGGCCAGACGCGCGCTCCTGGCAGGCAAAAACGTGATCTGCGAAAAGCCTTTCGCGCCGACGCGCGCGCAGGCGGAGGAGCTTGCCGCGCTCGCGCAGGAAAAGCGGCTGTTCCTGTTTGAGGGCATCACGACCATGTTCCTGCCGAATTTCGCGCTCATCCGCAAAAACTGGCGGAGATCGGACGGGTGCGGCAGGTCTCCTGCACCTACTGCCAGTATTCGAGCAAGTACGACGCGTTTTGCGCCGGCGAAACGCCCAATGTGTTCAACCCGGCGTTTGCGGGCGGCGCACTCATGGACATCAACCTGTACAACCTGTATTTCGTGTACGGGCTGTTCGGCAGCCCGCAAAAGCTGGCCTACCATGCGCACCGGCACCCGAACGGCATCGACACCAGCGGCGTGCTGGTGATGGAATACCCGGATTTTGTGTGCCAGTGCACGGGCGCGAAGGACTGCCAGGGGGAGAACGGCGCGGCCATCCTGGGCGAAAAGGGCCGCATCCTGCTGCACGGCTCGGCCAATATGTGCCCGCGCGTCACGGTCGTGACGCAGGACGGCGGGCAGGCGTTCGACCTGCAAAACGGCGAGACCGCGTGGTATCACGAGATGCAGGGCATTGCGAAGCTGGTCGCGGCGGGTGATTACAGGGCATGCTGGAAGCGGCTGGAGGACACCGTTGCGGTCGTGGGGCTGCTCGAGCAGGCGCGGCGCAGCGCGGGCATCGTATTCCCGGGGATCGATGCGGTGTAGCCCTTCCGTTTTGCTGCAAAAGCGTGTATAATAGAGATAAACCCAAGTGGAAATTTCGCAACCAACAGAGGAGGTTCGGTTATGGCGGATTTCGTATCCCATCATCTGTTTGGCGGGCAGGCGCTCGCGGTGTTCCCCGCAGCGGTGCAGCAGCTCGCAAAAGCGCACCCGGCGTGCTATTACTGGGGCTGTCAGGGGCCGGATCCGCTGTTTTACCGCAAGATATGGCTCGGCAGCCCGCTGCACAGGCTGGGCAACCGCATGCACTCGGAGAAAACCGACGAGCTGTTCGCGGCGTTTGCACGCGGCGTGCACTGCCTGACCGGCGAGGCGCATGAGATCGCGGCGGCGTACTTTTACGGTTTTGTCTGCCATTACGCGCTCGACAGTGAGATCCACCCCTATGTCTACTGCCGGCAGGAGCAGATCCGCTCGGCGGACGCCAGGCTGTCCGGCTCAGCGGTGCACTGCCAGATCGAAAGCGACATCGACTATCTGGTGTACGAGCGGGCTTATCACGCGCCGGTGACCGAATTCGACCCGGCGGCGCACTACACGCTCGAAACGGAGGAAAAAGCGGTGCTGTCCGTGCTGCTGCATGCGGTGCTGAAAAATGTGTATGCGGTGGACGTGCCGGCGCGCGAGCTGCGGTGCGCGTTTGACGAAATGCTGGCGTGGGAGCGCTTTTTGTATTCGGACAGCCGCATGGTCTACCGCGGCGCACAGCGGCTTGAACGTTTTGCGGGGCGCGGCGCGCTGCTGACCGGGCATATGAAGATCGAGCGGCCGGGCTGGGACGCGCTCAACGAGCAGCACGCCCCGTGGCACAACCTGTGGATGCCGGACGAGCCGCGCACGGATTCCGTGCCCGAGCTGTTCGGGCTGGCGCGCATCCGTGCGGCCGCGCTCGCGGGGCAGTACACCGCCCAGTTTGACGCGGGCTGGCTGCTGCAATACCATTTTGACCAGCCGTTCGACAACGGCAGCCCGAAAAAGCTGCCGCAGTGAAAGACATACCTTCCAATCGGAGCGAAACAGGCCGCAGAAGCGGCCTGTTTTCTGCTGCTTAGGCGCGGGCGGCGTAAAAAAGCGGGCGGAAAGGCGTTAGCGGCGGCTATTTTTTGCGCGGAATCTTTGCATTATGGGGCCGCGTATGTTAGAATAAAAAGAAATTTCGCCGGGGAGGTCATGCGGACGTGCGGGGCGTACTATACTATTTCATTGCGGTCAGTGTGATCGGCGCGCTGGTATGCATCTACGACAAGCTCGCTGCGCCGCGCGGCTGGAAGCGTGTGCCCGAGCGCACGCTGTTTTTCTGGGCGCTCGTTGGCGGCGGGCCGGGCGTATACCTGACCATGCTGCTCATCCGGCACAAGACGCTGCACCGCAGCTTCATGCTGGGCATTCCGGCGATCATGATATTGCAAATTGTGATTATTGCAGGGATTTATAACATTTTGTATTCGAGGGGATTGTTATGACCAAGGCGTTGATCCGCCTTTTCATCCGCGATGCGGAAAACACACGGGACGCGCGCGTGCGCGAGCAGTACGGCGTGCTGTCCGGTGCGGTAGGCATTGCCTGCAACGTGTTCCTGTTCGTCCTGAAAGTCGTAATTGGACTCGTCACCGGGTCGATCTCGATTGCGGCGGACGCGTTCAACAACCTGTCCGACGGCCTTTCGTGCCTGATCTCGATCGTGGGCTTTAAGGTGTCCGGCAAGGCGCCCGACGCCAAGCACCCGTTCGGCTACGGACGCACCGAGTACATTGCGGGGCTTGTCGTGGCGTTCATCATTGTGCTGGTGGGTTTTGAGTTCTTCAAGACTTCGATCGACCGCATCCTGCACCCTGCGCCGGTGGCGTTTTCCGTGGTGCTGGCGGTGATCCTTGCGGTGTCCATGCTGGTCAAGCTGTGGATGGGCGCGTTCAACGTGCAGATCGGGCGGCGCATCGACTCGCCCGTGCTCATGGCGGCGGGGCAGGACAGCCGCAACGACGTGATTACGACCGGCGTGGTCATCCTCGGCATGGTGGCGGGGCAGTTTACCACCCTGCCGGTGGATGGGTATGTCGGCGTGCTGGTTGCGCTGTTCATCATCTGGGCGGGCTTCGGCATCGCGCGCGATACGGTTGCGCCGCTGCTCGGCGAGGCAGCCGATCCGGAAATTGCGGAAAGCATTGAAAAGCTGGTGCTGGAATCCGACTATATTGTAGGCGTGCACGACCTGATTATACACAACTACGGCGCAGGCCGCAGCCTTGCTTCGGTGCATGCCGAGGTGCCGAGCGACTCGGATTTCGTGGCAGTGCATGAGGTGATCGACGAAGCGGAGAAACGCGTCTGGCAGCAGACGGGCGTCTATCTGGTCATCCATATGGACCCGATCGACGTGAACAACGAGCATGTTGCCGCCCTGCGCGAGCAGGTGGACGCGGCGCTGCGCGAAATCGACGAAAGCCTGTCCATGCACGATTTCCGGGTGGTGGACGGCGAGCGGCAGATCAACCTGATCTTTGACGTTGTCGTACCGTTCAGCTATGACAACGATGCAAAGCGTAATTTGATGATGACGATTCGTGATAAACTGAAAGAAATTGACTATCGGTATAATCCGGTTGTCACATTTGACCATCAGATGTAAAAATGGCAAGCGGCGGTGCGGGCATATGATTGCCTGCGCCGCCGTTTTAATGGTACAATACAGGGGAAGATAGAATACAGGGATGGGAAGATCGTGGATGGAATTGGTGATAAAACGCTTTGGTGAGTTGACACTCGAGGAATTGTATGAGATTTTACGAATCAGGGTGGATGTGTTCGTGGTAGAGCAGGCGTGCCCTTATCCGGAAATCGACGGCAAGGACGAATTTTCCCATCATCTCTATTATCGGGATGCGGATGGGATTCAGGCCTATTTGCGGGTGGTGGATGCCGGCGTCTCTTTTGAAGAGGTTTCCATCGGACGGGTGCTCAGCCGGAAACGGCGGTGCGGCATTGCCGGCAGCCTGCTGCGCGAGGGCATCCGTTTTGCGCATGAAACGCTCGGCGCGCGTGTGATCCGCATCGAGGCGCAGACCTATGCGCGAAAATTGTATGAGAACGCAGGGTTCCGGCAGGTTTCCGGGGAATTTCTGGAAGACGGCATCCCGCATATCCAAATGTTGCTGAACCTGGCTGAATAAAGAGAGAGGAGATACCTTTATGCTGCTGATTCAAAACGGACGGGTGCTAGACCCGTATACGAATACGGACGAAAAACAGGACGTACTGATCGGGGACGATGGCGTAATTGCGCGGGTTGCCGCGCACATCGACGCGCCCGCGGGCTGCGAGGTATACGACGCCGCGGGGCTGACGGTCTCGCCCGGCTTTGTGGACGGCCATGTGCACTTCCGCGACCCGGGCCAGACCCAGAAGGAGGACGTGCTGACCGGCGCGGCAGCGGCCGCCGCGGGCGGCTACGCGACCGTGATCTGCATGGCGAACACCCTGCCGACCTGCGACACGCCCGAGATCATCCGCTATGTGACCGGCAAGGCGAAGGGCTGCCCGGTCGAGGTATTGCAGGCGGGCGCGGTGACCAAGGGGCTCAAGGGGCAGGAGATGACCGATTTTGCCGCGCTCAGGGCGGCGGGCGCGCCCTGCCTGACCGACGACGGCATCAACCTGACCAGCGCGGGCCTGTGCCGTGCGGCAATGGAGCAGGCGGCGGCGCAGGACATCCTGCTATCCTTCCACGAGGAGGAGCCGTCGCTCGTGCCCTCGCCCGGGGTGAACTACGGCTCGGCGGCGGCAAAGCAGTTCGGCGTGCCGGGCGCAATGGCAAGCGCGGAGACCGCGATGATTGCGCGCGACATCGCGCTGGCGCTGGACACGGGCGCGCGCGTGTTGTTCCAGCATGTCAGCTCGGCGCAGTCTGCGGCGCTCATCCGCGCGGGCAAGGCGCTTGGTGCAAAGATTTACGCCGAGGTCACGCCGCACCACCTCTCGCTGACCGAGGACGACGTGCTCACGCACGGCACCTATGCGCGCATGAACCCGCCGCTCCGCAAAGAAGCTGACCGGCAGGCGCTGATCGACGCACTGGCGGACGGCACGATCGACATGATTGCGACCGACCACGCGCCGCACACCGCTGAGGAGAAGGCGCGCGAATTCGCCAAAGCGCCGAGCGGCATCACCGGGCTGGAGACCGCGTTTTCCGTGTGCAACACCTGTTTGGTGAAAACCGGCAGGCTGACCCCCATGCAGCTGATTGAAAAAATGAGCAAAGCACCTGCCGAGGTGTACGGCCTGACCGGCCGCGCGGTCGCGGAGGGCAATTTTGCCCGGCTCGTGCTGCTCGACTGGGACAGTGAAATGATATACAAAGAGTATAAATCAAAAGCAATCAACACACCGTATACAAATATGCCGCTCACCGGCGCGCCGCGTGCGATCGTCACCGGCGCGCGCGTGACCGCCCGGTAAAAACCGGCTGCCATCGGAAGCGAAGCGCAGGGGCTGCCAACAAAATTTGCCAAGGAGCGCGCCACATATTTTACGCGGACAAAGTCATACTACCTGTACAACCAGAAATTCCGTATGGGAGGGAACGCGTAAATGAAGGCAACCGGCATTGTGCGCCGCATTGACGACCTGGGACGCGTCGTCATTCCGAAAGAGATCCGCCGCACCCTGCGCATCCGCGAGGGCGACCCGCTGGAAATTTTTACAGACCGCGACGGCGAGGTGATTTTCAAAAAGTATTCCCCGATGGGCGAGATGGGCGCGGTTGCGGCCGAGCTGGCCGAGGCGCTCGCCCGCACGGCGGGGATGAGCTGCGCCATCTGTGACCGCGACGCGGTGATCGCGGCCGCGGGCGGCGCGAAAAAGGACATTTTGGAGAAAAATATCTCGGCTGACCTGGAGCAGCTGATGGAGCAGCGCGCCACCTATGAGCGCGGCGTAGGGGAAGCGCAGGAAATCGCGGTGACCGACCACGACGCTTACAACGTGGTTGCCGCGGTGCCGATCATCACGGACGGGGACGTATCCGGATGTGTGGCGTTTGTCAGCGAGGACGAAAATGCAGCCGCAGCCGAGGTTACGGTCAAGCTGTGCCAGACTGCGGCGCAGTTCCTGTCCCGGCGCGTTGCAGTGTAAGGAGGGGGAGCGCATGGCAAAGAAGAACAAAGGCGAACGGGAGCCGAAGGCGTTCCCGCGTTATGACGATGCGGCGCATATCGACTCCGCAGCGGTTGCGCCTGTCCCGCCGTGGGGGCAGGACACTGTGCCACGCGGCGACCCCGCGGCGACCGCCTACACGGAGAAATACTGCGAAAACGAGCGGGCGCAGCACTGACGCTGCATGGAAACCGACGCCGAAGGCCGGAGGGACCGGGCTTTGGCGCCGGTTTTTTTGCATGTTGCAGCGGCAGGAGGGGGATAGCCTGTAACTGGAAAAATGGGCAATGACACGCTTTGTTTACAAACTAAGTATATAAAGTAACCAGTAAATTATCATGCTGGACAAAGTTTTTTTCGATTTTGGTCAAATTTTTTGTGTTTTGGGCTTGCTAATTTGGTGCAAAAAACAGTATAATCTATGTTGTACGGCTGTGCGTAAGCACGGCCTGCCAATTTCATTGGAAGATTGAGCCGCACCCACCCGGCGCAGCTCTTCTTGCGCAAAAAAATAGAGAGGTGAAAAACATGGTGTATTCGTTCCGTGGCGGCATTCACCCCGGTACCCATGCAGACCCGGGTTACAAGGCCGCGACAAACACCAAGCCGATCGAGAAGCTGGCTTTGCCCGACGAGGTCATCCTGCCGGTTTCCATGCACATCGGCGCCCCGGCGAAGCCGATCGTTTCGGTCGGTGATACCGTGGATCTGGGACAGCCCATCGCGGAAGCCGGCGGCTTTGTCAGCGCTCCTGTCCATGCTACCGTGTCCGGTAAGGTAAAGGCGATCGAGCCGCGCCTGCACCAGAACGGCAGCAAGGTCCTGTCCATCGTGATCGAGAACGACGGCGAGGACCGCCCGCACGAGTCCGTGCACCCGTATGACTTTGCTTCCATGTCCAATGAGGAGCGCATCGAGTGCATCCGCTCGGCCGGTATTGTCGGCCACGGCGGCGCGACCTTCCCGACCCACGTCAAGATCCAGTCGGGCATCGGCAAGTGCGACACGGTTATCATCAACGCGGCGGAATGCGAGCCGTACATAACCTCCGACCACCGCCTGCTGCTCGAGCGCCCTGAAGAGGTGATCGGCGGCCTGAAAATGCTGGCCGACATCATGGGTGTCCAGAACGCGATCATCGCAGTCGAGGAGAACAAGTCGGATGCCTTCCCGGGCATCGAAAAGCTGATCGCGGACGACCCGCGGCTCAGGCTCTATCCCCTCAAGTGCAAGTACCCGCAGGGCGCGGAGAAGCAGCTGATCAACGCCTGCACCGGCCGCGAGGTCCCCTCGGGCAAGCTGCCGGCGGACGCGGGCTGCGCTGTGTTCAACGTGGACACCGCGGGCGCGGTCTACCGCCGCTTTACGACTGGCATGCCGGTCATCCGCCGTATCGTTACGGTATCCGGCTCGGCTGTTGCAGAGCCGAAGAACCTCGAAGCGCGCATCGGTACGCCGGTCGAAAAGCTGATCGACGCGTGCGGCGGCTTCAAGGAAGCGCCGAACAAGCTGCTCGCCGGCGGCCCGATGATGGGCGTGGCGCAGTTCTCGCTCGACGTTCCCGTCCTCAAGGGCACCAACGCGTTCCTGGCCTTCTGCGGCGAGGAGGATAAGCGCGTGGCCGACCCGCAGTGTATCCGCTGCGGCAAGTGCATTGCGGCGTGCCCGATGCATCTGCTGCCGATGTACATGAACGTGTACGGCAAGCAGGACGACCTGGATAACTCGGTCGAGTGCGGCATGATGGACTGCATCGAGTGCGGCTCGTGCGCTTACGTCTGCCCGGCCCGCATCCCGCTGGTCGCGCAGTTCCGCCTGACCAAGGGCAAGATCCAGGCCAAGCGTGCGGCTGACAAGGCCAAGGCAGACGCCGAAAAGGCGAAGGCCGAGGCGGAAAAGGCCGCGGCGGACGAGAAAAAGTAAGGAGGGGAAACGAAAATGTATGATCTGAGTAAAGTCGTCGTCACCTCCTCACCCCATATCAAGGCGGCTGACGATACCCGCAGCCTGATGCTGGATGTGCTGATCGCACTGCTCCCGGCGCTCTGCGTTGCGGTATATACCTTCGGCCCGCGCGCGCTGGTGCTGACCGTGATCTCCATGGTCGCGTGCGCCGTGTTCGAAACCATTTATAACAAAATCGTAAAGCATCCGAACACCATCGGCGACCTGTCCTGCTTTGTCACGGGCATGCTGATTGCATTCAACGTACCGGTTGCGGCTTCCTGGTGGATGGTCGTGTTCGGCGCGCTGTTTGCCATCATCGTTGTCAAGATGCTGTTCGGCGGCCTCGGCAAGAACTTCATGAACCCCGCGCTCGGCGCGCGTGCCTTCATGATGGCGTCCTGGGCCGGCATGATGACCACCTGGACCCAGCCGCACGCTTCCCTGCCGCTCTTCGGCACGGTTACCGTGACCGACGCGATCTCCACCGCGACCCCGCTGTCCGCGATGAAGAACGGCGCGCTGCCGGACGCAAGCCTGCTCGAGATGTTCATCGGCCAGCACGGCGGCGTTATCGGCGAGACCTCTGCAATCGCGCTGATCGTGGGCGGCCTGTACCTGCTGTGGCGCAAGGTCATCACCATCAACATCCCGGCGGCGTACATCCTGACCGTTGCGGTCATCACCTTCCTGTTCCCGATGGGCGATGTTTCCCGCGTGCAGTGGATGCTGTCGCAGGTGCTCTCCGGCGGCCTGATGCTCGGCGCAATCTTCATGGCGACCGACTACGTCACCAGCCCGGTTACCGCCAAGGGCCAGATCATCTTCGGCATCGGCTGCGGCCTGCTGACCGTATTCATCCGCTACTTCGGCGGCCTGCCGGAGGGCGTATCCTATTCCATCCTGATCATGAACACGCTGGTTTGGGCGATCGACAAGGCCACCCATCCGCGCAAGTTCGGTTATGCGCTGGATAAGAAGAAGGAGGCACAGTAAGTTATGGATAGCAGCAAAAAAGAAGGCGGCATCGTACAGCTTGTCGTCGTACTGGGCCTGATCACCTTTGTGTGCGCCCTGCTTCTGGGCTTTATCAACGCGGTAACTGCGGATAAGATCGCACAGAACAATGAAAACACCCGCAACGAGGCAATGGCAGCCATCATGCAGGATGCCGAGACCTTTGAGGCGGTAGAAGTCGGCGAGGAATGGACCGCGCCGGAAGACAAGGGCCAGCCGACCATTTCGGGCGTATATGAGGCGCAGGCCGGCGGCGAGACCATCGGCTACTGCGTTGAGGTCAACCCGAGCGGCTTCGGCGGCACGCTGACCATGATCGTTGGCATCAATACGGACGGCACGGTCGCGGGCGCGCAGGTCACTGCGCACGGCGAGACCCCGGGCCTTGGTGCAAAGGCGCAGACCGACCCGAACTGGATCACCCAGTTTGCGGGCCAGCCGGCAGACGGCAGCCTTGCGGTCTCCAAGGACGGCGGCACGATCGAGGCCATCACCGGCTCCACCATCACGTCCCGTGCGGTAACGCTGGGCGTCAACACGGCGGCAAACTGTGTCGCCAGCCTGGGTTAAAGGAGGAAGAGCCAAATGAAATTCAAAGACCAACTGAAGGCGGGCGTCATCCTCGACAACCCGATCTTCATGCAGACCATCGGCCTCTGCCCGACGCTGGCGACCTCTACCTCGCTTTCCAATGCCATCGGCATGGGCGTTGCGGCAACGGTCGTCCTGATCTGCTCCAATGTTGTTATTTCCGCGCTGCGCCGTTTTATTCCGGATAAGGTGCGTATCGCAGCGTTCATCACCATCATCGCGGCATTCGTTACCACGATCGACCTTGCGCTCCAGGCATTCGTGCCGTCGCTGGCCGCGTCGCTGGGCCTGTTCCTGCCGCTGATCGTTGTAAACTGCATCATCCTCGGCCGTGCCGAGGCGTATGCTTCCAAGAACAAGGTCATCCCCTCCGCGCTGGACGGCGTGTGCATGGGCCTGGGCTTCACCTTCGCGCTGGTGCTGATGGGCTTCTTCCGTGAGCTGCTGGGCGCAGGCACCATCCTGTCCGGCCTGTCCACCCTGCTGCCGTTCCTCGCCGGCGTGATCCCGGCGGAGGGCTTCGCGGTGCCTTTCCTGAACACCAACCCCATGGTCATGATGATCCTGCCGGCCGGCGGCTTCCTGATGATGGGCTTCATCTTCGCTGTGATCCAGAAGGTCATGGCTGGAAAGGAGGACAAGTAAGTGTTTACTTTTCCTGATGCAATGAGCCTGACCGAGATCCTGTCGCTTGCCGTAGCGTCGATCCTGGTCAACAACTACATCCTTGTCCAGTTCCTGGGCTGCTGCTCGTTCTTTGGCGTATCCAAGAAGACCGATACGGCGATCGGCATGGGCATGGCGGTCGTATTCGTTATGGCGCTGGCGAGCGCGGTTACCTGGGCGGTGCAGTATTTCATCCTGGAGCCGCTCAACCTGCAGTACATGCAGACCATCGCGTTCATCCTGGTTATTGCAACGCTCGTCCAGTTCGTCGAGATGTTCATGAAAAAATCCATGCCGGCGCTGTATTCCGCGCTCGGTATCTTCCTGCCGCTGATCACCACCAACTGCGCGGTGCTCGGCGCGGCTATCTCGAACATCGACAACAGCTATTCGTTCATCGGCTCGATGGTTTACGGCGTCGGCTCCGGCCTGGGCTATACGCTGGCGATCGTCCTGTTCTCCTCGATCCGTGAGCGCCTGGACGCAACCTCGAAGTGCCCCAAGTGCTTTGAAGGCTTCCCGATCGCGCTGGTTTCCGCCGCGCTGCTCGCGATGTCCTTCATGGGCTTCTCCGGCCTGTCGATCTGGTAAGCAAGGGGGAAAGATAAGAAATGGATATCAATAATATCATTGCAGCGGTCGCCGTCCTGTTTATCATGGGCATCGTGTTCGCAATCCTGCTGGGTATTGCGGCAAAGGTGTTTGCGGTTGAAGTGGATGAGCGCGTACCGCTGGTTCGTGAGTGCCTGCCGGGCGCAAACTGCGGCGGCTGCGGCTACCCGGGCTGCGACGGCCTGGCTGCCGCGATCGTAGAAGGCACTGCGCCGGTCAACGGCTGCCCGGTCGGCGGCGCTGCTGCGGCTGAGAAGATTGCGGCCGTTATGGGTGTTGCTGTTGAAACGGGTGAGCGCAAGGTTGCGCACGTTTACTGCAACGGCGGTTGCAACGCCGTAGATAAGACCAAGTACGAGGGCCTTCAGGACTGTGCCGCAGCGATGCGCGTCGCAGGCGGCCCCAAGGCCTGCGCTTACGGCTGCATGGGCCTCGGCTCCTGTGTCAAGGCGTGTGCATTCGACGCGATCCACATCGTGGACGGCGTTGCCAAGGTCGATACCGACAAGTGCGTGGCCTGCGGCAAGTGCGTTGCGGCCTGCCCGAAGAAGCTGATCAACCTGGTGCCGGAGTCCAAGAAGGTGCACGTCAACTGCGTCAACAAGGACAAGGGCCCGGAGGTCATGAAGGTCTGCTCCAACGGCTGCATCGGCTGCAAGATGTGTGAAAAGACCTGTAAGTTCGATGCGATCCACGTGGTCGACGGCGTTGCCAAGATCGACTACGACAAGTGCAAGAACTGCAAGATGTGCGCCAAGGCTTGCCCGAAGGGCTGCATTGAGCCGGTCCCGACCGAAGAGGAAAAGGCCAAGTTCAAGGAGATGCAGGCAAAGCAGGCTGCCGCTGCCAAGGCGAAGGCTGAGGCTGCAAAGGCGGAAGCTGCTGCCCCTGCTGCTGAGGACAAGTAATGGACTATCTGCATCCCAAGCTGGATGACGCTGCTATCGCCCGCATGTCGAGCCTCGCGCTCGCCCATGTGGGCGATGCCGTTTATGAGATACTGGTGCGGTCGTACCTCGCGTGCGGCGGCACCCAGACCGCGAAAAACCTGCACAGCCGCACGATTGCGCTTGTGCGCGCCTCCGCGCAGGCGGAAGCCGTGCAGCGCATCCTGCCCCTGCTGACTGAGGAAGAGCAGGACGCATACCGCCACGGCCGCAACGCCAAGCCGAAAAGCGTGCCCAAATCCGCGTCGACCGCGGAATATGCGCAGGCGACCGCGCTCGAAGCGCTGTTCGGCTGGCTGTACCTGAAGCAGCAGTACGGCCGCATCAACGAGCTGTTCGATGTGATCGCGCAGGGGTTCTGAACAAAAAAAGAACGTCCGGGAGGACGTTCTTTTTTATTGCAAAAATGGAAAGTTAGCTTGACATTTTTGCAAACCATGCTATACTCAAGATATGGAAAGTAAACTTTACATCCGGAGGGGGAGGAGACTTGAAAAACCGGCTGGAGGAATTGCGCAAGGCGCGGGGCATCCGTCAGGAGGAGCTGGCGGATACGCTGGGCGTGTCGCGGCAGACGATTGGGTCGCTGGAAAACGGGCGGTACAACCCGTCCATCCTGCTGGCGTTCAAGATCGCGCGGTATTTCGGCATGCAGATCGAGGATATTTTCATCTATGAGGAGGAGAGCCAATGAAACAGGCGAAAAATGTTTGGCTGAGTGTGCTGGGGTTTGCGCTGACCGGCGCGGGCATCTGTCTGATCAAAACCGTGCCCGACCCGCAGGGCATCATGCGGGCGCTGCCGTTCCTGCTGGTCGGGTTCGGGTGCGGCATTTTCGGGCACGGTCTGGGCGAGCTGCTGGCGAAAAAGGCGGCCGCGTCCGATCCGGAAATGGCGCGTCAGGTCGAGATCGCGCAGACGGACGAGCGCAACGTGATGATCGGCAACATGGCCAAAGCCAAGGGGTACGACATGATGACTTATGTGTTCGGCGCGCTGATGGTGGCGTTTGCGCTGATGGGCGCTTCGTGGGCGGTTATCCTTCCGATGGTGGTTGCGTACCTGTTCGTACATGGGTATGCCATTTACTTCCGGGTGAAATTCGATAAAGAGATGTAACAAAAAAGCAGGAACCGGGATGTGCGCTCCCAATAAAAAACATTGTGGGTAGAGGGAAACGGCATAGCTTACAGCTGTGCCGTTTCTTTCATTGCCCGGCACAGGCAGCTTGGTTGCCAGGGGCAAACGCTGCACGGACATCACGGAGGGACAGTGGAACTGCTGCGGCTGTTCATTCTGGAAAACGTAGCGCTTGAAAAGGATGCAAAGTGGTCAAACACGCACAGCAGGCTGTGGAGATCCACGATGCCGATATTGGGCATGGTGGGAAATCCTGCGATCCGGAATCAGGATGGGAAATCTGTAAATCGTGCAAAAACAAAAGTACCCCCTGCGGGTGTATCGCAATCGATACCCGCAGGGGGATCCACAAACACTTTCGATATCCTTGTAAAGGGATGCATGAACGGTTTCCTTTTATTGGCCTTTTGTGCCCTGCCGCAGGTGACGGAGCGTTTCCGCGACGTTTTCCTGATGCAGCTCGGCCGCACGGAAGTGCAGCAGGTGGAAATTGATATTGAACAGCGAGCCCAGCCCGACCGCGGAGATGATCGTACCGATGCCGACCTGCCCGCCGAGCAGGAAGCCCACAATAATGACGATGAACTCCACCGAGCCGCGGCACAGGCCAACCGAGCGGCCGGTCTTGCGCGCAAGCGCCACCATCAGCGCGTCGCGGGGCCCTGCGCCGAGCGCGCTTTTCATGTACATCCAGGTGCCGAGCACAAGCAGCTCGAGCCCGATCAGCAGCATTGCGATACCCGGCAGCAGGCTGGTCATCTGCGGGATCCAGTCCAGCCAGAGCAGCGCGTCAATGAACACCGCGCACAGGATGATGTTGATGATCGTGCCGAAGCCGAAGCTTTCGCCGCACAGCACAGCTGCAATGATCGCGGCCGCGCCCACGATCATGGACGCAGTGCCGTAGGTCATGCCGGTGGACTGCGCCATGCCCTGCTGCAACACGCTCCACGGTTCCAGCCCGATGTTGGCTTGCAGCATCAGGGTGATCCCAACCGCGCTGACCACCATACCGGCGACCAGCCAGAGCAGGCGGCGGATGTAATCCCGGACCATGGCTCAGCCCTCCGCGGCAAATTCACGCACCAGACGCGCCGCGGCCTCGCAGTCCGCGCGGGCGATGTCATGGTGGCATACCATGCGGTACTCGCCGCCCATGCAGCCGGTCACCTTGACGCCGTGCTCGAGCATCCAGCCCGGATAGCGCGCGGCCTTGTCCGCGTCCCAATCCGTGGTGAAGAACACCATGTCAATCTGGATGCGCTCGGTAAAGACGTGTACGCCGTCGATTTCGTCCAGCAGGGAGCCGAGGTATTTCGCGTTTTCGTGATCCTCGCCCACGCGGCCGGTCATGTCGCGCAGCGCGATCAGGCCCGCCGCCGCAAGGAATCCTGCCTGCCGCATGCCGCCGCCCAGGATGCGGCGGGCACGGCGCGCCCGCCAGATCAGGTCCTTCGGCCCGGCGAGCACCGAGCCGACCGGGGCGCACAGGCCCTTGGACAGGCAGCACATCACGGTGTCGCAGTACCGGGTCAGGTCGCGCACATCCGAAACGCCCAGCGCCGCCGCGGCGTTGAACAGGCGCGCGCCGTCCAGATGCACGGCAACGCCCTTTTCGTGCGCGGCCTCATATACGGCGCGCATGTTTTCCAGGGACACGACCGCGCCCGAAGAATGCGCGTTTTCCATGACGACCAGCGTCGCGGGCGCGACTTGCAGGTCGCTGTCGTCGGTCAGGCAGGCGCGCACGGACGCGGGATCCATCGTGCCGTCCACGCTTTCCGGGAAGCGCAGCGACACGCCGGCAAGCTGGCCGTAAGAGCCGGCCTCGTGGTCGGCAATATGGGAATGCGGGTCGATCACCACGCAGTCGCCGCGGCGGGTGTGCGCCATCAGCGCGCAGGCGTTGCCCTGCATGCCCGAGGTGACGAACAGCGCGGCCTCCTT
>DXIC01000050.1 GCA_019113065.1 Candidatus Agathobaculum stercoravium | reverse complement strand
TCCGCCGTACCTATCTGGAAGGCCAGGGCGTCCCGGATCTGGTCTGCGTACATCAGGACGCAACCGGTAAGGCAATGGATCTGGCGCTGGCCTATGCGTGCGGCATCGGCGGCGGCCGTGCCGGCATCATCGAGTCCACCTTCCGCGTTGAGACCGAGACCGACCTGTTCGGCGAGCAGGCTGTCCTGTGCGGCGGCGTCTGCGAGCTGATGAAGGCTGGCTTTGAGACCCTGGTTGAGGCTGGCTACGCACCGGAGAACGCGTACTTTGAGTGCGTACACGAGATGAAACTGATCGTTGACCTGATCAACGAGGGCGGCTTTGCCAAGATGCGCTATTCGATCTCCGATACCGCGGAGTACGGCGATTACCGCACCGGCAAGCGCATCATCACCGAGGAGACCCGCAAGGAGATGAAGAAGATCCTGCGCGAGATTCAGGACGGCACCTTCGCTTCCGAGTGGATCCAGGAAAACAAGGCCGGCGGCCGTGCGAAGTTCCTTGCATCCCGTCAGCTCGAGGCTGAGACCCAGCTCGAGGAGACCGGCAAGAAGCTGCGCAGCATGATGAGCTGGCTGAAGAAGTAAAAGCCTTATAGGGGGCTTCGAAAGCCCTCTATATACGAAACGCGGTTCCCAAGGAAACCGCGTTTCGATACCCGAACGACGCCGCCCAAGGCGGCTGAGCCGGGGTGTCAAAACCCACGCGCATGTCGCGGGTTTTTACGAAAAACAATGCAGGCATTGTTTTTCTAGTCAATGCGCGCCGAGGGCGCGTAAAAGTTGAATGCGCACAGGCGGGCGGGTTTCCGCCCGCCTGTTTCGCAAAAAGGAGGTAATCCCCGTGTCCAAGAGAAGCGATAACATCACCGCGGGTGCAGAGCGCATGCCCAACCGCTCGCTGCTGCGCGCCTGCGGCCTGACCGAAGAGGAGATGAAAAAGCCGATCATCGGCGTTGTCTCCGCATACAGTGAGATCATCCCCGGCCACATCAACCTGGACAAGATCGCGGACGCCGCCAAGGCGGGCGTGCGCATCGCAGGCGGTACGCCGGTCATGGTGCCTGCCATCGGCGTGTGCGACGGCATTGCGATGGGCCACATCGGCATGAAGTACTCGCTGCCCAGCCGCGAGCTGATCGCGGACAGTGTTGAGACGCTGGCGCAAGCGCACCAGTTCGACGGCCTCGTGCTCATCCCGAACTGCGACAAGATCGTGCCCGGCATGCTGATGGCTGCGGCGCGCCTGAACATCCCGTCCATCATCGTATCCGGCGGCCCGATGCTCGCGGGCCACTACGACGGCGAGGAGATCTCGCTTTCCAAGACGTTTGAGACGGTCGGCGCGTACAAGGCCGGCCTGATCGACGATGAAAAGCTGATGGAGTGCGAGTGCGGCTCGTGCCCGGGCTGCGGCTCGTGCTCGGGTATGTACACCGCAAACTCCATGAACTGCCTGTCCGAGGCGATCGGCATGGCGCTGCCCGGCAACGGGACGATCCCGGCCGTGCACGCGGCGCGCATCCATCTGGCCAAGCACGCGGGTATGCAGATCATGGAACTGATTGCGCGCGATATCAAGCCGCGTGATATCCTGACCCCGGCGGCGTTCCGCAATGCGCTGACCTGTGAAATGGCGATTGGCTGCTCGACCAACTCGGTGCTGCACCTGCTCGCGCTGGCAAACGAGGCGGGCGTACCGCTCGACCTGAATATGCTCAACGAGCTGTCCGCCAAGGTGCCGAATATCTGCCACCTCGCGCCCGCGGGCCCGCACCACATTGAGGAGCTGTACATGGCGGGCGGCGTCCCGGCCATCATGAAGGAGCTCACCAAGCGTGACCTGCTCGACCTGTCGCTCATCACCGCGACCGGCAAGACGGTCGGTGAGAACCTTGAAGGCGTTGTAAACAAAAACCCCGAGGTTGTGCGCCCGCTCGAGAACCCGTACTCCGAGACCGGCGGCATCGCTGTGCTGTGGGGCAACATTGCGAAGAACGGCTGTGTTGTCAAGCGTTCGGCGGTTGCGCCGGAAATGATGGTGCATGAAGGCCCGGCGCGTGTGTTCGACTCCGAGGATGACGCAATCAAGTCCATCTATGCCGGTGAGATTCACAAGGGCGACGTGGTTGTCATCCGTTACGAGGGCCCAAAGGGCGGCCCCGGCATGCGCGAAATGCTCAACCCGACCTCCGCGCTGGCTGGCATGCAGCTCGATAAGGATTGTGCGCTGATCACAGATGGCCGCTTCTCCGGCGCGTCCCGCGGCGCGTCCATCGGCCATGTGTCGCCGGAAGCGGCGGCAGGCGGCGAGATCGCGCTGATCGAGGAAGGCGATATCATCTCGATCGACATCCCGAACAGCAAGGTGAACGTCAAGATCTCGGACGAGGAGATGGAGGCGCGCCGTGCGAGGTTCGTCCCGCGTGAACCCAACATCAAGTCGGGCTGGCTGTACCGCTATTCGCGGTTGGTCACCTCGGCGGATCAGGGCGCGGTGCTCAGATAAAAGAGGCCCGGACGGCGTTCTGAATGAACTGCCCCGGATAGTACGGACAAAATCCAAAAGAGCCACGATGG
>DXIC01000049.1 GCA_019113065.1 Candidatus Agathobaculum stercoravium | reverse complement strand
GAATAGACTTGATCGTTGTGGTCTTGCCCGCGCCGTTTTCCCCGATAAAACCCATCACCGCGCCGCGCGGCAGGGTAAAGCTGACGTTTTCCAGCGCAAAGCCCTCATACTGCTTGCACAAGCCCTTAATTTCAAGTGCGTTATCCATTATATTTCCTCCTCAAACAGCGTCTTTGCAATGTCGAGAAATTCGGTTTCGTCCAGATTGCCCAGATGGGCGGCGCGCACCGCATTTGTCAGGTGCTCCTCCACCGCGCGCAGCTGCTCCTCGCGCAGCAGTTCGACGCCTACCGGTGCGACAAAGCTGCCGCGGCCAGTCTGGGTGATGATAAACCCCTCGCGTTCCAGCTCTTCATAAGCGCGCTTGGTCGTGATTACACTGATGCGCAACTCCTTTGCCAGCAGCCGCATGGACGGCAGCGCCTCTCCTGCTTTGAGTTCCCCGCCGACGATCTTTGCCTTGATCTGCCGCACGATCTGCTCGTAGATCGGCGTGCCGTCGACGTTGGACAGGATGATCTCCATGCCATCCGCTCCTTTCACTTTGTATATACTCATTATATACAATATTCACGCCATGTCAATACCCTGCGCAAAATATTTTCAAGGCAGCACCGCATGATTGTGTCAGCGGTGTTGTCTTAAGCAAAGCAAAAGGCGGCGGGAAATTCCCGCCGCCTTCGCGCGCAATATACTTTTAGCCTTTGATGATCAGCGCCATAAAGGTCAGATCGGTGTCGCCGGTGTTGTCCAGGCCGTGCGTGCCGCCGTCCTCGCAGAAGGTCACGTCGCCCGCCTTGACCGGATAGGACTTGTCGTTATCGTGGTACACACCCTCGCCCGAGAGCAGGTAATAGGTCTCGGTCTCGCCGTGGTGCGGATGCACGCCCAGCGTGCAGCCCGGCTCGAGGGTCACATGCGCATACAGGCCGCATTTTCCGTTCAGCTGCTCCTCCGTGAGCAGGCGCTCGATAATGACATGGCCCTTGCCGCCCGCCATCTGCTCGACCTTTTCCACTTTACGTTCCTTATGAGAAGTCATCATTTTTTGTTTCCACCTTTCTGATGCGGTGCGCGGTGCGCACCCGGATTGTCCCGCTTCCATTATAATCCGGATTTGACGGAATGCAAGCCCCAATCCGGTGCGGCGGAAGCAAACCTGAGTTCCTGCAAAATGTCAGGCCGGCTGGACGCCATACACCGGGAAGATGATGCGCACCTTGAACAGGTCGCCGTCCACGTCCACCGCCAGCGTGCCGCCGCAGGCCATCACATAGCTTTTCGCAATTGCCAGGCCGAGGCCACTGCCCTCGGTGGTGCGGGCCGCGTCGCCGCGCACAAACCGCTCGGTGATTTCTGCTGCATCAAAATCCATTTCGTAGTTGGCGATATTTTTGAGTTCAATGACCGCCTCTCCCTCCTGCTCGGACACGGTCACGAACACACGCGTGCCCGTCATCGCATACTTGATGCAGTTGCCCAGCAGGTTTTCCATCACCCGGGACATTTTCTTGCCGTCCGCCCAGATGGGCACCTCATGATCGGGGATATTCACCTTGAGCGTCAGCCTGCTTTCCGCGATTGCCTTGTCCTGTTCGCCGAGCGCCTGCCGCACAAGTGTGCAGGTATCAATGCGCTCACACTGCATCTGCTCCGCGCCGGACTGCACCTTGGAGATGTCGAACAGGTCGCTCGTCAGGTTTTTCAGGCGCAGGCTCTTCTGGTGGATGATCTTCGCATAGTCGTTGGCCTCCTCCGGGGTCAGGTGCTCCTGACACAGCAGGTCGGAGTAATTGAGGATCGAGGTCAGCGGGGTTTTCAAATCGTGGCTGACGTTGGTGATCAGCTCGGATTTCATGCGCTCGGCGCGGATTGCATTCTGCAAGGCGTTCTGCATGCCGTCGCCCAGCGAGTTGATATCTTCTGCCATCGTAGAGAGCACGCCAGTGGGCATATCTGTCAACTTATCCGTCAGCTCACCTGTACGCAGGTGCCTGAGTGCCCCTACGATGCGCTCAAAGCCATCGAGCCGTTTGACCAAAAACACGACGGCAAGCAGGAACCAGAGCACGCCCAAGAGGAACACAAACACCGCTGTACCATAATCGATCATCACGCCGGACATCATCCCCAGCACCGCAAGCACGGCCGAATAGGCCAGCAGGATCAGCAGGACGTTGCGCGTCTTATAGTCCTTCAGCAGTCGTTGAAACACACTTTCCCTTCTTTGGTCAATGAAACGGCCGGCATTTTTACACAGTCCCAATGCCCAACGGACGATGCGTCCCGCCGTCCGCCAGCACCAGCGCACAGCGCGCAGGATAAACGAGCGCTGCACGAACGTATGGTTTTTCAAATTGCGCACAAGCGAGAGTGATAACTCAACCGCCAGCGCAAACGCGCCGGCAAACAGAATAATGCTTGGTGCTAAGAACCACCATATTCCACCCATATCCCGTTGCTGCATTCCCTCGAAGACGACATAAATATTAAATGCCCCTGCTGCAATCGGCAAACCAAACAACAACAGCAGATTGCATTCCACATACAGCCGGTCGATCGTAATCAGATGGATGTTATCATCTTCGCCTGTGCGGCCGGTGGCAAACAGCAGGTAAATATATGCAACCACTGCCAACAAGCACAACACGACCAGATTACGCAGCAGCCCCATCAATTCTCCGCGCTGCTCCGACCATTGTGCCGCATACCCTGCCGCCTGATCTTCCGTGATGCGGACATAAATCGCGCTGTTTTCCGGTGCATATTCTTCGCTATAGATCCCCATCGACGGGTCCACATAGGAATAGGTAAAAGGTATAAAGCTCGAAGCTCCGCTGTAATACAGGGTTCCATTCGCAAGCGCCACTGTAAAAAACATGGAAGACGCGGCATCTTCTTCTGTGATATCACTGTTTTTCAACACACGGTCGCCCATGCGCCCATAATAATCGCCTATGAAATTTGCTCCATTAAACTGCCTGTCAAAAGCAGCCTGATTCATCCCTTGGCGTAGTGCATAGTCCAAATCCGCTACCATGGAATCAACCATGCCATTCATCAGCTGGGAATCTTCAAACCTGTCTTCCAAGCGATATACCAGTTCGCTGTCATTCGACCAGCGAAGCATATTCATCATTCCGTACTCAGCCTGTGTGATTGCGCCTATTACACAACCTGTGACCATAAGAAAGGCAATCAGCTTGACTGCTGTGCTTCGGAACACCTTTTTGACTGTCATACTCCCTCACTCCTTCTCTATTTTGTAACCCACGCCCCACACGACCTTGAGATAGCGCGGCTCCCTGGGGTTGATCTCAATTTTCTCGCGGATATGCCGGATGTGTACCGCGATCGCGTTGTCCGACACAACCTCGTCGTTCCACACCTGCCTGTAAATCTCCTCGGTCGAAAACACCTTGCCCGGATGCCGGCACAGCAGCTCAAGGATCTTGTACTCGAGCGGCGTCATGCGCACCGCTTCGCCGTCCACGGTCACGGTTTTGCTCTCGGTGTCCAGCACCAGCCCGCGGATGGCAATCTGCTTTTCCGTCACCTGCATCGCGCCGAGCTGGGTGTAGCGCCGCAGCTGGCTTTTGACCCGCGCGACCAGCTCGGACGGGTTAAACGGCTTGGTGATGTAATCATCCGCGCCCGCGGTCAGGCCGAGGATCTTGTCCGCGTCCTCGCTCTTGGCTGAGATCAGGATGATCGGGATGTTCTTGCTCTCCCGCACGCGGAGCAGCGTTTTGATGCCGTCCATCTCGGGCATCATGATGTCCAGCAGCAGCAAATGCACCGTGCGGGTCATAATGATGTCGAGCGCTTCCAGTCCGTTATAGGCCTTTTCGACCGCATAGCCGTCCGCCTGCAAAAAAATCGCGATGCTGTCCACGATCTCCTTATCGTCGTCGACCACCAATACTTTTAATTGCTCCATGGCTCCCCCTCCTCTATGCTCCTATCATACCAAAGCTTTCTGTTGATTTCCGCTATAAAATTCTTAAGATTTTCTTAGGATTTGGTTTCCCCGGAAACGAAAAAAAGAGACACCCATTCGGACGTCTCTTTTCCTCTTTTGGAGGTACCACCCAGAATCGAACTGGGGATCAGGGAGTTGCAGTCCCACGCCTTACCGCTTGGCTATGGTACCATAAGAGATTGGAGCGGCTGACGAGGCTCGAACTCGCTACCT
>DXIC01000002.1 GCA_019113065.1 Candidatus Agathobaculum stercoravium | reverse complement strand
CATGCCGTCCACGCCGCCGATGTCAACAAACGCGCCGTAGGAGGTCAGGGACTTGACCGTGCCCTCGTACTCGTTGCCAACCTCGATGGTGCTCCAGATCTGCTCAGCAGCAGCCTTGCGGGCCTCCTGCTGGATCTGGCGGATCGAGCCGACCACGCGCTTGCGCTGGCGGTTGATCTCGGTGATATAGAAAGACTGCTTGGTCTTGACCAGCTGGCTCATCGGCTGATCCTTCGGAACGCCGGTCTGGCTGGCCGGGATGAAGACGCGCACGCCGAACGCGGTCGCAACAACGCCGCCGCGGTTCTCTTCGACAACCGTGCCCTCGACAACAGTGTGCTCCTCGTAAGCCTTCTCAATGGTCTCCCAGCCCTTGAGCTGGTCAACGCGCTTCTTGGACAGGGTTACGGTGCCTTCGCCGTCGTTGACACGGACAACAACAGCCTCAATCTCATCGCCCGGATGCACGTTCGCCGCTACGTCGTAGTTCGGATCGTCCGACAGCTCGCCGAGCGGGATATACGCAGTGTGCTTGACGCCAAGGTCGACCTGTACGTCGGTCGAGGACACTGCGACAACGGTACCGGTGACTTTCTCTCCTGTATTTAAAGTTTTGAAGGACTCCTCGAGCATTGCCGCAAAGTCCTCACCATTTTCAATCTTGGTTTCTTCGCTCATCATGTTACTGACCTCCTTAATTATCCATGCCGGTGTCGATGCCCCTGCTGTGATCCCGACGCGCCCATCCCGGCAGAGCTCCTGCGTAGTAAGCTCTGTGGCGTCCTCGATATAAAGCACATTGCTGCACAGCGACCGGCTGATTTCATACAGCCGCTTGGTGTTGGAGCTTTTCCTGTCGCCAATGACGACCATTTGGTCCGACGCACCGGCAAGCAGACGAGCCTCCGACTGACGCTCATCCGTCGCTTTACATATTGTATCAAAAATTTTGAGGTTTGTACACCTTTTTTTTATCAGACCGACAGAAATATTCCAAATTGCCCGGTTGACAGTAGTCTGCGCGACAATAGAGACCGGGCGGTCTGTGTTTTCCGGGGCCTCTGCGAAGGCCTTCGCCTGCTCCTCCCCGTCCAGCACGACCGACTCGCCGCACCAGCCCTGGATGCCCACTACCTCGGGGTGCCCGGCGCTGCCGAGGATGACAATCAGCCGCCCTTCGCGGCTCTCCTCGTCCGCGATACGGTGGATCTTCTGCACAAACGGGCAGGTCGCGTCAAATACCTCACAGTGTTTTTCCTCGAATGTACGGTATACCGCGCGCGGTACCCCGTGCGCGCGGATCAGCACCCGCGCCCCATCCGGGATTTCCTCGAGCGTCTGGGCGGTGCGCACACCGCACTGCTCCAGCCGCCGGATCTCGTGCATATTGTGGATGATCTCACCATAAGCCCAGATCGTGCCGTTTTCCTTGGCCTGCCGCTCGGCCAGTTCGACCGCGCGGCGCACGCCGAAGCAGAACCCGGCGGTTTTGGCTACCGTTACGCTCATACCTGCTCCTTCAGGGCATAGATCCGCTTCAGGATGTCATCCGCAATCACGCCGTAGTCCTTTTCCTTAGGGTCAGGCTGGAACGGCTTGCCGATCACAACCGTTGCCTTGCAGCGGAAGCCCTTGTTCTCCGTAATGTACATGGGCAGCACAGGCGCGCGTGTCTTGACAGCCAGCATCGCAGCGCCCTTCTTGGTTTCCCCCTCAGCCGCGCCGCGCGTGCCCTGCGGGAAAATGATCAGCTTCTGCCCCGCGCGGACACAGCCCAGCGCCGTCTTGATTGCGGTGATGTCCGCGCCCTCGCGGTCGACCGGGAACGCGCCGAGCGCAGCGATCAGCCACGCAAACAGCTTATTTTTCTGGAACAGCTCCTTTTTCGCCATCAGGCGCAGCGGCGTGCGGTGGCTGAGCGCCACCGCCGCAAACGGCGGGTCGGACAGCTGGATATGGTTGGGGCAGACGACACAGCCGCCCGCGGGGATGTTCTCCCGCCCGATCACCTTGTATCCGAAGTAGATATGGAACGCCAGCGCCACAAACGGCACCGCCATCCACTGGAACCAGCGATGGAATTTTACTTTCATTTGTTTAATCCTCTGTTTTTTCCCGAATGATTTGCAGCACAGCCTCGATACTCTCGTCGAGCGTCATGTTGCTTGTGTCGAGCAGCACCGCATCCTCTGCCTGTTTGAGCGGCGCAACCGCACGCGTCATATCCTGCCGGTCGCGCTCCACGATGTCGTGCAGCACGCCCTCACGCGTCACCTGCTGGCCCTTTTCGGCAAGCTCGAGGTAGCGGCGCTCCGCGCGCGTCTCCGCCGAGGCAGTCAGGAAGATCTTGACCGGTGCATCCGGCAGGATGACCGTGCCGATGTCGCGCCCATCCATCAGGATATTGCCCTTCTTCGCCATATCGCGCTGCACGTCCAGCAAAAACTGCCGCACCTCCGGCACCGCCGACACCTTGGACGCATAGTAAGCGATCTCGGGCGTGCGGATGGCGTCCGATACGTCCTCGCCATTGAGCAGCACACGCTGCCCGCCGTCCTGATAGGCAAGCCGGATCTCGATCTCCGGCAGCACGGCGATGATCCCTGCTGCGTCCTCGCCGGAAATCCCCCTGCGGCACACCGCAAGGCCGATCGCGCGGTACATCGCGCCCGTATCCACATAGACGTAGCCCAGCCGCGCCGCGGCCGCGCGAGCGACCGTGGATTTGCCCGCGCCCGAGGGGCCGTCTATGGCAACCGAAATGTAACCCATTATCCTTCCTCCTGCTGCGCGGCGGACAGGCCGGCCAGCCTGCCGGTCGACCACGCGATCTGTAAATTAAATCCGCCCGTATAGGCGTCCACGTCGAGCACCTCGCCCGCGAAATACAGCCCCTTCACCTTTTTAGATTCCATGGTCTTGGGGCTGACCTCTTTGACCGACACACCGCCCGAGGTGATGATCGCCTCCGCGATCGGGCGCTTGCCCGACACCACGACAAGGAAGTGCTTGAGCGTGTGCAGCAGTGCCGCGCGCTGCGCCTTGGTGATGCCGTTGACCTTGGCGCGCGGGTCGATTTCCGACATGCGCACCACCGCAGGGATGATCTTGCGCGGCAGCAGGTCGCCCAGCGCGTTGATGAAATCGCTGTTTTTATGTTTGTCAAAGTCGCCGAGCAGGCGCCTGTCCAGCGTTTTCTCGTCGAGCGCGGGCTTGAGGTCGATCTCGATATGATAGCCCTTGCTGCCGAAATGCCGCATATGCGCGGACGCGGACAGGATGAGCGGCCCGGACAGGCCGAAATGCGTAAACAGCATCTCCCCGAAGTCCGACCAGATCTTTTTGTTGTTCTCAAATACAGTGACCTGCACGTTGCGCAGGCTCAGCCCCATCAGCTCCTCGCAGCCGCCCGGGGTCACAAGCGGCACCAGCGACGGGTTGGGCGGCACGACCGTGTGCCCCGCCGCCTTGGCGAAGCGGTAGCCGTCCCCGGTCGAGCCGGTCTGCGGGTAGGACGCGCCGCCGGTCGCCGCGATCACACGGTCGGCCGGGTAGTCCCTGCCGCGCGCATGCACGCCGGCAACCTTCCCGTCCTGCAGGACAAGCGACTCTACGGTCTCATGTACAATTGTAACACCGCTGCGTTTGACCCAGGTAAAAAGTGCGTCAATAATATCCGCGGATTTGTCCGAAACCGGGAACACGCGGTTGCCCCGCTCGGTCTTGAGCGGCACGCCGTGTCCCTCGAAAAAATCCATCACATCCGCAGGTGAAAAGCAACCGAGCGCGGAGTACAAAAACCGCGGGTTGACCGGCACGTTCTGCAAGACGCCCTGCGCATCGCAGTCGTTGCACACGTTGCAGCGGCCCTTGCCTGTGATGAACAGCTTGCGGCCGACCTTTTCATTTGTCTCAAACAGGGTGACACGCGCGCCGCTTTCCGCCGCAGTGCCCGCCGCCATCAGCCCGGCGGCGCCGCCGCCGATCACGATAATATTCAACGGATGTCGTCCTCCGGTTTTTCATATACGTCGTATTCTTCCCAGATGCGCTCGAGCTTGTTGAAGGTATGCTCGATCTCGTCCCGGCGGCTCATGCCTGCTGCAACGATCAGCGCGTTGATGACCGACAGCGGCGCGACGAGCGAATCGACAAAGCTCGCCATGTCGCTGCGTGCCAGCAGCAGATGGTCCGCCACACGCGCGAGCGGCGACAGATGCGAATCGGTCAGCGCGATCACGCGCGCGCCGCGGTCACGGGCGTACTGCATCGCGCTCAGCGTGCGCTTGGAATAGCGCGGGAAGCTCACGCCGAACAGCACGTCCCCCACCCCGATGCGGAGCACCTGCTCAAAGATCTCGCTGGCGCTGTTCGTGCGCACCAGTGTCACATTCTCAAACAGAAGGTTAAAGTAAAAGCCCAGGAAATTCGACAGTGCACTCGAAGAACGCACGCCGAGGATGTAAATACGCTTGGCGCCGGTCAGCGCGTCGACCGCGCCCTGGAACGCTTCGCGGTCGATCTCGTCAAGCGTCATGCGGATCATATCCATGTCCGCGTGCAGCACGGTTTGCAGCACATCCTTCCCGCCCATGCGGTCACTCGACACCTCCATGCGCTGCACCGAGGTCAGCTTGTTGCGGATCATCTCCTGCAAGGCGCGCTGCAAGTGCGGGTAGCCGTCGTAGCCCAGCTCGGTCGCAAAGCGCACAACCGTGGACTCGCTCACGCCGACCGTGCTGCCGAGCCTGCTCGCCGTCATAAACGCCGCCTTATCGTAATGCTCTAAAATAAACCGCGCGATCTGCTTCTGCCCCTTGGAAAAGCCGGGCAGGTCGCTCTGGATTTTGGTGATCAGATCGTTCATTTTGTTTCTCCCCTGCATCGCTGCGCAATACCGCACTCGGAAAAGAACGGCATTGCCATGCATTTTGCCGTTTCTATTGTAAGCGGTTTTGCGCCAAAATGCAAGATGTTTTGCATCAATCCTGCAAATTTGCAGAGATCTCCTGCAAGTAAGCGAGTTCCCTACCGGTCAACTCGCGCCATGCGCCGCTTTTGAGCTTCGGGTCGAGCGGCAGCTCGCCGACCGCCACGCGTTTGAGCCGCCGCACCTCCAGCCCGCACTGCTCGCACATTTTGCGGATCTGGCGGTTGCGTCCCTCGTGGATGGTCAGGCGCAGCTTTGCGCTCTGCTCGTCCTGCTCCAAAATGACCACATCCGCCGGGCGGATTGCATATCCGTCGATCTTCATCGGCTCGGAAAGGCGCGGGATGTTGTCCAGCCGCCCGCGCACGCGCACCTCATAGTGCTTTTCCACCTCGTGACGCGGATGGGTCAGCGCGTTGACCAGCGCGCCGTCGTTCGTCAGCAGCAGCAGGCCCTCGGAGTTGTAGTCCAGCCGCCCGACCGGCACCACGCGCGCGCCGCAGCCGCGCACCAGGTCCGCGACCGTCTTGCGGCCGCGCTCATCCTTCATTGTCGTCACATAGCCGCGCGGCTTGTACAGCATCAGGTATTTTTTTTCCTCGGATGCGCCGATCGGCTTGCCGTCGATCTGGATCTGGTCGCGGCGCAGGTCGGCGCGGTCGCCCAGCGACGCCGCATGGCCGTTCACGGTCACGCGGCCTTCAAGTATCCATCGCTCGGCCTCTCGGCGCGAGCAAAGCCCCGCCTGCGCGAGTATTTTTTGCAGTCTTTCTTCCACGGTTGTCCTCCCATGCTGTCGTTTGTTCAATATTCTCCAAAGATCCGGTCGAGGATGCGCTCCGGCAGACTTTTCTCCTCCGCCGGCAGCAGCGCCGCGCCGCCGTACACCAGCGTGTCGCGCGCCAGCACCTTGTCCCCGATCCGGTATTCGATCCGCCCGGCGTGCGCGGTCTGCACCACCGGCGCATAGCAGATCTTCTCGCCATAGCGCACCGCCTGTATCTTTTCCCGCTCGCCGGGCAGCAGATACGCGGTCACCGTGTTCTGCGCGAGCAGCGGCACGCTGTCCACGTCCCCGCCGAACACACGCAGCGTCGTGATCTCCTGTCCTGCCTCATGCAGCGTGACCTCCTCGTATTGCGCAAAGCCCGCGTCCAGCATCTGCATATGGTCGTTCCAGTCGTCCGGGTCATTGAGCGTGACCGCGATCAGCGTACGCCCGTTCCGCTCGGCCGCAGATACCAGACAGCGCCCCGCCGCCCGGGTGTATCCGGTCTTAACGCCGATTGCGCCGTCATACATGCTGAGCAGGCGGTTATGGTTGCTCAGCGTGCGCTCGCCCACGGTATATGTCTGGGTTGAGACGATCTGCCGGAACACCGGGTCGCGCAGCGCGGCGGCGGTGATCTTCGCCAGCTCGCGCGCGGTCGTGTAATGGGTATCGCCCGGCAGGCCGTTCGGGTTGTCGAAATTCGTATCCGTCAGCCCCAATTCGGCCGCCTTGTCGTTCATCTTCTGCACAAAATTGCCGTACCCGCCGCACTCACCCGCGATCGCAACTGCCGCGTCGTTGCCGGACTCGAGCATCAGCCCGTACAGCGTGTCACGCAGGGTGAGCGTCTCGCCCTCGCGCAGATACATGGACGAACCTTCGACCTGCGCATACTCGGCCTTGACCGTGTATGTGCGGTCCAGGTTGCCCTCGCCCAGCGCAACCAGCGCGGTCATGATCTTGGTCGTTGACGCCATGGGCAGGCGCGCATCCGCGTTCTGCTCAAACAGCACCTCGCCCGTATCCGCATCCATCACCACCGCGCCCTGCGCGCTCACTGCGCCCGACGCAGGCATGCACAGCGCGCAAAGCAGCAGCGCGCATAATAATTTCTTCACCGTCGCACCTCTCCCCGCATAACAAAACCTACTCAGCAATTGTGTGAGTAGGTTTTGCGGGAAAAAGCGGCATTATTCGTCGGTTTCCGGGGTTTGCGGGGCGGAAGGCTCTGCCTTTCCCTTGTAGCCCTCCATAAAGCTGGAAACCTTGTTGATCGCACCCGGGATCATCTCGACCAGACGGTCGACCGTGGTCGAAGCCTGCGCATTGACGCCGAGGATGTTGGCGCTGCCGTCGCGGCCGATGATCAGGAAGCACACGGGCGACACGGTCACGCCCGCGCCGCCGCCGCCGCCAAAGGCCAGCGGCGCGTTCTGCGGCATATGCTTGGGCGCAAAATCGCTGCCGCCGGACGCAAAGCCGAAGGTCACCTTGGAAACCGGGATGACAGTCGTGCCGTCCGCAGTGGTGATCGGCGTGCCGATGATGGTGTTGACATCCACCATTTCCTTGATCTTCGCCATGGTTTCGGTCATCAGGTTGCTGATGGGATGCTCATTCATATTCTATCGCCTCTTCTTTCTTAATCAGCCGTTTATACAGGCTATATAATTCCCTGCCGTGCCGCAGCGCTACCAACAGCAGCCGCAGCGGGCGCAGCGAACAAAGTACGGTAAACGCCCATTCGGTGTGGTCGGCTTCAAAGTTCGCGTCCACATCGACATGGTAATCCTTCATTTCAAAAGTATTCTCCAAAAACGGCACGATCATGCCGGTCAACGCCGCGGCCTCGCCCAGCAGGATGCCGGTTTTCGCCGCGTCGTCCGTGCCGATCAGCACGCGCACACGCAGGCGGCTGAACCGAAGTGTATCCGCCATTTCACTGAGCAGCGTCATTGCCAGCGCGACAAGCTCGCCGATGTCCAGCTCTTCCCGGTGGAAGGAATAGCGGTATTTCGGTTTTTTGCGTGGTTTTTTCGGCTTTGGCGGCGCTTCCCCGGATTTTTCCGGTTTGGACGGTTTCAGGTGTTTGGGCCGCGGCCAAAGCGGGATACGGATAAACCCGTACCGCGCTTCCACGCTCACTTCCCCGTTGACGCCCACGGCGTCCACGCCTGCGCGCACCCAGAGCAGCACAAGCCCCAGCAGGAGCAAAAACACAAGGCTGCCCAGCAGCACCGCCAGGATCCACAGGATCACGGCCATATATGCCTCACCCCGTTCCCGCCGGCCCGCTGCCGGGCTGCTGCGCGCTATCCATGTCCAGCTCCATCTGTTCGTTTTCCTCAAGCGTGGGCAGTGCGGGCAGCTCGTCCAGATTGCTGATGGCGAATGTCCGCAAAAACGCCTCGGTCGTGCGGTAGAGGATCGGACGGCCGGGCACATCCATGCGGCCAGCCTCCTCGATCAGCCCTTTTTCGACAAGTCCCGCGACCGTGCCGCCTGAATCCACGCCGCGCAGCTGGTCGATGAACGCGCGCGTCACCGGCTGGCGGTAGGCCACAATGGTCAGCACCTCGAGCGCTGCCGGGGACAGCGAGGGCGGTTTGCGCGACTCGGTCACGCGGCGTGCCGCATCCGCATACAGCGGCCGCGAACAAAGCTGGAGCTTGTCCTCCAGCCGCAGCAGCATGATGCCCCGGTTTTCAAAATCATATAAATTCTCCAGCGACGCCGCGGCCTCCATCAGCGCCCCGCGCGAGGTTTCGAGCGCGGCGGCAAGGCGGTCGACCAGCACCGCGTCGCCCGCGGCAAAAAGCACGGCTTCCAAACCGGCTTCCAGTTCGGTCATTTGGCGTTACTCCCCTTTATCATTTGTCAGCGTCAGCTCGATCTCCTCGCCATCGCCCTCCAGCCGGATGCGGCGCGTCTTGGACAGTTCCAAAACCGCAAGGAAGGTCGCCACGATTTCCGACCGGCTTTTCGCGTCCTCAAACAGCCGCTTGAACGGCAGGCGGATCTGATGGACAAACCGCCGGAGGATGGCGGTGATGCGCGTCTCGACCGGCACGGGTTCGCGCCCGACGATGCCGGAAAACGCGCTCGCCGGCGGCGGCACCCGCCGCTGCGCCCGGCGCAGCATGTTGTTTGCCGCGCGGATCAGGTCATTGACCGACTGGCGGTACTCCTTCGGCGCTTCGCCCAGGTTTTCCGGCTGTTTGACAAAAATATCCCGGCCCAGCTCGCCCTTTTCCCGGAAAAATTCCGATGCCTGCTTGAGGCGCTGGTATTCGAGCAGCATCTCCACCAGGCCGGCGCGCGGGTCTTCCTCCTCTTCCTCTTCATGCCGCGGCAGTAGCATTTTGGACTTGATGTATACAAGCTGCGCCGCCATCGCCACAAAGTCGCCCGCAACATCCAGGTCCATCGCTTCGGCCGTGTGGAGCACCTCCATATACTGGTCGAGGATTTCCGCAATCGGGATATCGTAAATGCTCACCTTGTTTTTGGCGATCAAATGCAGCAGCAGGTCGAGCGGCCCGTCAAAATTCTCCAGATGAAACTCCATACTTCACCTTACAGGAACAGGCCGACAAACCACGCCGCCAGGCTGAGGATCTGCCCGGCCACGCGCGACATGATGATATCCAGCCAGCCGCGCCACAGCGCAAAAATAAACAGCAGGATAATGACCGGCTGGTACTTCTGGATTTTGAGCGACCAGGAAAACGGCAGGTAGGCGTCCAGCACGCGCGAGCCGTCCAGCGGGTGCACCGGGATCAGGTTGAACACACCAAGGCCGACCGACATGCTCGCCACGATCGCGAGGAATTCCCCCACGACCTGCATGAACACGCTGTCCCCGTAAATCCAGACCAGGAAATACAGGCAGTAGGCGACAAATGCGGTCACGAAATTCGCCACAGGGCCCGCCAATGCGGTTGCCGCCATGCCGGTGCGGCGGTTCTTGAAATTGGAAATGTTGACCGGCACCGGTCGCGCCCAGCCGAAGCCGAACAGCAGCAGGCACAAAAATCCAACCGGGTCGATATGCGCCATCGGCGAAAGCGTCAGCCGCCCGGAATCACGCGCCGTGCGGTCGCCCAGCAGACAGGCAACGCCGCCGTGCGCTGCTTCGTGGACGGACAGGCACAAAACAATTGCAGGCAGCGACAGTGCCAGCGTGATGAACGCAGAGCGCAGGTCCCCGCTCAGCAGGCTTCTCAAAAGCAAAGGGTATTCCTCCTGTTCAGGCGCACGGCGCCTTTTTTGCGGTTCCGCCCCTGTCCCATCTGCCCTGTTTCGGCTTTTTCCGGAATCCCGGGGCGGGCGGAACCATCTACGATGATTGAAATTATACCACGATTACAGGAAAATGTCACCTCTTTCTTTCCTTCCGCCCGCCATCCGGCGTTTTACGGGACAAAACGGCAATTTTTCCCTGTTTCCCTGCGGGCTTTGTGCAGATCGTGCCCCCACTGTGCGGCACCAGCTTCACCCTTTGCTATTTTGCGCAAAATGTGGTATCTTAAATATAGTGCGCAGCTGATTTGCAGAAGATGCAGCATTGTTCCGGCGCCGTTAAGTATCCGCCAATTTTTACCACGCATTTGTTCAGATTGTGCCAAGTCCTTAGCACCGCTTTAGCAATTTTTCTGCTATACTTACATCGGAGATTATTTTGCCCTGTCCCGGCACCATAAAGGGGGTCTGCCGCATGCCGCACAATCCACAAAAAAACCGCTTGTTCCCAATTTCCCTGCGGGATTTTTTGATTTTTGCCGGTATTTTTGCCTGTGCAATCGGCGTGTGCGCCCTGCTGCGCGTGGCAGACAGCAGCGACGGCTTTGCTTCCCCTGTCTTTGTGCTGGCCGTGCTGCTGATTTCCCGTTTCACCAACGGTTATCTGTTCGGCACGCTCGCCGCACTCCTGAGCGTTGTCTGCATCAACTACATCTTCACCTACCCTTATTGGGCGGTCAATTTCACACTTTCCGGCTATCCGCTCACTTTCCTGACCATGCTGGGCGTCTCGCTTGTTACCTGCACGATGACCACCAAAATCAAGGAGCAGGAACGCCTGCGCGTCGAAAGCGAGAAGGAAAAAATGCGCGCCAACCTGCTGCGCTCGGTTTCGCATGATATCCGCACGCCGCTGACTTCAATCGTGGGGGCGACCTCGGCCGTGCTCGAGACCCCCGGCCTGTCGCCGGAGGAGCAGCGCGCCTTCCTGGAGGATGCGCGGGAAGAGGCCCAGTGGCTGATCCGGCTGGTGGAGAACCTGCTGTCCATCACCCGCATTGGCGGAGAAAGCGAGCAGCTTGCCAAGCAGGAGGAGGCGGCCGAGGAAATCCTCGGCGAGGCAGCATATAAGTTCCGCAGGCGTTTCCCGCAGATCCAGGTCGCAGTCTCCGCACCGGACGAGCTGCTGCTCGTCCCTATGGACGCGATCCTGATCGAGCAGGTGCTTTCCAACCTGCTGGAAAATGCCGCCATACACGGGGGAACTACCACCAAAATCAACCTTTCCGTCCGGCGTGAGGGCAACGAGGCTGTTTTCGTTGTGCAGGACAACGGGCGCGGCATCCCCGCCAGGGAACTGCCGCTCCTGTTCGACGGCACGCTGAAGCACAGCGAAACCCCCGCCGGCGACGGCAAACGCAACATGGGACTTGGCCTGTCGGTGTGTATGGCGATCGTCCGTGCCCATGGCGGCACCATGCATGCAAAAAATCTATCCGATGGCGCGGAATTCTCATTCCGCCTGCCGGTTCCCGAAAAGGAGTTTCAAGAATCATGACCATCCGAGAAAAAGTGCTGATCGTCGAGGACGAAAAAAGTATTGCCCATTTTATTTCCACCATCCTCTCCTCCAACGGCTATGACCCCCTGCTCGCGCGCAGCGGTGCAGAGGCGCTGACCATGATCTCTTCCCATTGCCCGGATCTGGTCATCCTTGACCTGGGCCTGCCGGATATGGACGGCATCGAGATCCTGCGCAGCCTGCGCGAATGGTCCAGCCTGCCGGTTGTTGTGGTATCCGCCCGCTCGCACGAGCGGGACAAAGTGGAGGCCCTCGACCTCGGCGCGGATGACTACCTGACCAAACCATTCGGCACTGCCGAGCTGCTGGCGCGTGTGCGCACCGCCATCCGCCACACCCGCACCACCTCGCCCAGCGGCGAAATCGCCCAGCGCGGCACCTATACGGTCGGCGAGCTGACGATCGATTACAACAAGCATCAGGTGCTGGTGCGCGGCGAGAATGTGCACCTGACGCTCAGCGAATTCCGCATCGTGGCGCTGCTTGGCAAGTATGCGGGCAAGGTGCTCTCCTATGATTACATCATCAAGGAGCTGTGGGGGCCGCGCGCAGGCGGCAACAACCAGATCCTGCGCGTCAACATGGCAAATATCCGCCGGAAAATCGAGAAAAACCCCGCCGAACCCGAGTATCTGTTCACCGAGGTAGGTGTGGGCTACCGCTTGGCGGAAAATGAGTAACACACAAGCCCCGGGGCATTCCTGGGGCTGTTTTTTTGCCTGCATGCGGGTTTAAAATCCGCAAATGCTGTAACACTATAAGCAGATATGCGCGGCTCACCCGCACAGGCAGTTTGGAAAAAGGAGCAACAGGCTATGCAGATCACAGACATCAAATTCCGCCATGTGGAAGAATACGGAAAGCTCAAGGCACTTGTCTCTGTTACGTTCGACGGCGTACTTGCCATTCACGACATCAAAATCATCGATGGGCACGACCGCCTGTTCCTCGCCATGCCCTCGCGCCGCATGCCGGATGGGCGCTATCGTGATATTGCCCACCCGGTCGGCCATGTGCTGCGCGATGAGTTGGAGCATCAGGTACTTGATGCATACCGTGCATCATTTTTACAGTAACCTTCCCCGGCTTTGACGGAACAGTTTGCATTTTCTCAGGTTTTGCGGTAAAATACCTCTTGTACAAGGAGAGGTTCCGATATGCGAGTATTAATTTTATCCGTCACGGCGGGCTATGGGCACCATGCTACCGCCAAAGCCATTGGGGATATGCTGACGAGCAAAGGCGCGGAAGTGCATACGCTCGATGTTTACGCCTATATCAGCAACCTGATCAAGACCACGATCGATAAGGGCTACCTGTTTTCCTCCAAGCATATGCAGACGCTGTACCGTCTGGTATACCAGCTGGCGGAAAACAACGGGGCAAGCTATTTTTCCAGCGCACCCAGCATTATCAATATCATCAACGCGCTCGGCGCGTCCAAATTCGCCAAGGTGCTGGCCGGCTATGCGCCGGACGTTATCGTATGTACGCATATTTTTGCAGCACAGATGGTAGACGAACTGAAAAAGCGCAAAAAGCTGGACGATATCACGACCATCGGCATTGTCACCGACTATACCCTGCATCCTTACTGGGAGGACGTACCGCGGGTGCAGTACATTGTCACCGCAAGCGAACTGCTGACCTTCCGCTGTGTCCGGCGCGGCATCCCGGAGGATCGTATCCTGCCGTTCGGCATCCCGGTGCATCCCAAGTTCAACCGGTATCTGGCGCGCGGGGATGCCGCCGCACAGCTCGGCATCGACCCCCATATGCGCACCCTGCTGCTGATGGGCGGCAGCATGGGCTACGCCGACCATGTCAGGATACTGGAAAAGCTGACCCAGATCGGCATGCCGCTGCAACTGCTGGTCGTATGCGGCAACAACAGCAAGATGAAGCTGCGCGTCGAGCATTTCGCCTCGCGCTACGAGGGCGACTGCGTGGTCAAGGCCTATGGCTTTGTACACAATGTCGAGGTGATGATGAGCGCATCCGACTGCATCGTATCCAAGCCGGGCGGGCTGACCGTTTCCGAGGCGCTTGCCAAGAACCTGCCCATGCTGCTGGTCGACCCCATCCCAGGGCACGAGGAGCGCAACGTCGATTTCCTGGTCAACAACGGTATGGCCGCGCTGATCACCAAGCACTTCCCCATCGACGAGGCAGTGTATATGCTGTTCAGCAACCCGGAGCGCCTGCAAACCGTGCGGCAGACCATGCGGGCTGTCGCCCATCCGGACGCTACCGAGCGGCTTGCGGATTTTATCCTGCAATCAAAATGATCCATGGCAAAGAGGCCTTTCCCGATGGGAAAAGGCCCCTTTATTCCTTCACCGCCTGTCTCCAGACGAAAAAGCGCCGCGTTCTGCC
>DXIC01000048.1 GCA_019113065.1 Candidatus Agathobaculum stercoravium | reverse complement strand
CTTCTCGGTCGGCAGCGGGATCGGGCCGGAAACCTTCGCGCCGTTGCGCTTAGCGGTTTCGATGATCTTCTCGGCGCTCTGGTCGATCAGCTCGTGGTCATACGCCTTCAGGCGGATGCGGATCTTCTGTGCGTTTGCCATGTTGGTTTTTCCTCCTCGTATGTGTGCCATACATTAAATAATGTTTTGACTCGCTACGGAGAGAAACTGCAACCCCGCCGTGTGTATCACATGCGGGCATGAAAATAACCGGGACACACTGGTAGTGTACTGATCCGGTCACAATAAGAAACGTAAGTGGTTCAAGCCATCGGCTTAACGGCGCACGCGCCGCGAGTCCCGAATTTACGCAGGAACATTGCGTTTTTGCCAAAAAGGCGCAAAGCCTTTCGGCTGATAGCAGTTATCTCAACCGCCCGATTGTCGGACCTACTCCGCCGAAGTTACCTGCGCCCGGCGCAGCAATCTCCGGCATCATCGCGTTTTATCCCCGCTTTCGCAGGTGCCTTTATAGATTACTACAAGCCTTCCCCAAAGTCAAGCGTTTACACAAAATTTCTCCAAAAATTTTGTGTAAGCCTCCAAAATTTCCAGAGGGCGGCAAAACGGCGGCCGGAGCCGCCGTTTTTCGGATATGCGCTTTACCCGTTTGCCACGATCAGCAGCCAGGACAGCGCCTTGCTGTCGATCGTCAGCCCTGTGGCCTCATAGCCGGATACGGTGTATCCTGCCTCTTCGACCGCGCCCAGCGTATCCTGGATGGTCGCAAGGTCATTATCCAGCAGGAACCAGGATGCCTGCCCGTCCGTGGCAAGCAGTTCGCCGCCGACGTCCGGCAGTTCCCCGCCGCCCTGCGCCAGATAGCAGTGCGCGACGCTCATCCCGCGCAGGGATTCCGGCACGGCAATGGATTCCGGTACGTCAGCCGCCTTTGCGGTCTGCGGCGTGTCCGCAGAAGGCGCTGTGCTGAACAGCTCCGGCGCGGGCGCGGCCGCATCGCCGGCGCCGCTCTCCGCCGTGTCATCCGCCGGCTCGGATTCCTCCGCCTGCGCCGTCGCCTGTTCGGCGTCGCGCGGCGCGGGGCTCGTCCCGTAGGCCGTACCGGCATCCTCCGAAGCGCCGCTATCGGACGGCGCGGTTTCAAGCGCAGTCTGGCCGTGGTCGGCTTCCATCCCGGCCTCCCCGGCGGCTTCCTGCACCGAAGCTTCCATATCCCCGCCCGCAGTGTCCGCGCTGGCTTCCGCAGTGGCAGCATCCGCCACAGCCGCGTTGCTGCTGGTGGTGCTGAACATCGGCATCAGCCCGCCGCCGAGCACTACCAGCACCACGACAGCAGCCGCAGCCACCATGGTGAGCGCCGGCACATGGCGCACCGGTTTTTCCGGCTGCACGACCTTGAGCTTGCTTTCCTGCTCCAGCCGCTGCATGATCCCCTCATGCAGCCCCGCAGGCGGCTCGGCCTCTTCGGCAAACAGCGCCTGCATCGCTTCCAAATCCTTTTTGAGCGCGGCGCACGAGGGGCATTCCGCCAGATGCGCTTCCAGCTTTTCACGTTCGGAGCTGGTCAGCGTGCCGTCGATGCTGTTCGAGCAAAGCTGCTCAAAATATTCTTCATCGCTCATGCGTCCCCGCCTCCTTTCACATCATTAGACGCGGCAGACGGCAAAAGGTTCCCTCTGCGCAGCAAAACCTTGCGCAGCGCGATGCGCGCGCGCGACAGGCGCGACTTGACCGTACCTTCGCTGATTTCCAGAACCTCCGCGATCTCGGTGTAGCTCATGCCGGACACGTCGCGCAGCAGCACGATGCGCCGGTGCTCTTCGCTGACCTCGTCCAGCGCCGCAGCCAGCTCGCGCCCCAGCTCGCTGTTGTCCAGATGTTCCTCGGGCGTCGGCGCCGTGTCCGGAAGCGGGCGCTCGCTCTCCTCCTCGCCCATGACAAGCGGCTGCGTCTGCGGCTGGGCATGCTTATGGCGCGCATGATCCACGCACAGGTTCATCGTGATGCGGAACAGCCATGTGGAAAATCCGCTGTCCCCGCGGAACTCCTCGATCGAGCGCCACGCGCGCAGGAATACCTCCTGCGTGATGTCCTCCGCGTCCTCCGGCGAGCCGGACGAGCGCAGCGCCACCGCGTAAACCCGCTTTTCATGCCGCCGCACCAGTTCCTCGAATGCAGGCAGTTCGCCGCGGCGCGCCCGCGCCAGTATATGCTTTTCGTCCACGGCTCATGCCCTCCTTCCCCGGTATCCGGCGGCCGATCAGTCCCTGACCGCCTGCTTGAGTTCCTCCGCCAGCTCGTAAAGCTGCTCCATGCGCTCGAGCGCACAGATGCGCGTCTTGAATGCCTTGAGCCCGCTCTGCCGCTTGAGATAGCAGTTAACATGGCGGCGCGCCTCGAGCAGCGCGATATGCTCACCCTTCTGTTCCGCCGCCAGCTCGATCTGCCGCACCGCGGTGTCGATCCGCACGGCAAACGGCGGCAGCGGCGGGCGCACGCCGGTCTCAAGCAGTGCGTTCGCGCGCTCGAAAATCCACGGGTCGCCCAGCGCCCCCCGGCCGATCATCGCCATATCCGCGCCGGTGTAATCCAGAATGCGCACCGCGTCCTCCGGCTCGGCCACGTCGCCGTTGGCGATGACCGGGATGGACACGGCCTGCTTGACCGCGCGGATGATGTCCCAGTCCGCCGTGCCGCTGTACTGCTGGGCGCGCGTGCGGCCGTGCACGGCAACCGCCGCCGCGCCCGACGCTTCCGCCATGCGCGCAAATTCCAGGCAATTGACGCTTTTCTCGTCCCAGCCCTTGCGGAACTTGACCGTCACCGGCACGTCCACCGCCCGCACCACCGCTTCGATCACTTTGGCGGCGAGCGCCGGGTCGCGCATGAGCGCGGCGCCGTCCCCGCTGTTCACGATCTTGGGCGCAGGGCAGCCCATATTGATATCAATGATGGCGCAGCCCGAGACTGCGCGCGCGATCTTCGCGCCCTCGGCCATGGTCTCCGGCTCGTGGCCGAAAATCTGCGCCGCCGCAGCCGTCTCGTTCTCTGCAAGCTCGAGCAGGCGCGGCGTTTTTTTGTCCTGATAGCACAGCGCCTTGG
>DXIC01000047.1 GCA_019113065.1 Candidatus Agathobaculum stercoravium | reverse complement strand
CTCCTAAGCGGAATGTAGTGAGTTCGAGTCTCGCCGGGGGTGCCAAGGCGCCGTGGACACTTTCTGTCCGCGGCGTTTTTCCATTTGCGCCCCTTCCCTGTGTTGACAGGTGCACCTGCGCCCCGTATAATAAGGAAAACCATGTTTTTGGAGGATCATCCCATGAAAACGACCCGTTTTGCTGTTTGCGGCGCGGCGCTCGCGTGCCTGCTTGCACTCGGCGCCTGCACACCGTCCGGGGACAGCGCAGCCCCTGCCCGGGAGGATACTGCACAGAGCAGTGCTGCCAAGTCCGGCAGCGAAAATGCCGGCTCCGGTGTGCTGAGCAACTTCTCCACCACCGACTTGGATGGCAATACGATCGATCAGTCCATTCTCGCAGACTATGACCTGACCATGGTCAACGTATGGGCAACCTTCTGCGGCCCATGCATTGAAGAAATGCCCGCGCTGGGCGAGCTTGCGGCAGAATACGCGGACAAGGGCGTGCAGATTATCGGCCTGGTATCCGATGCACTGGATTCGGACGGCGCGATCAGTGACAGCCAGGTCGGGACCGCAAAGGAGATTGTTGCGCAGACGGATGCCTGCTATCCCCATCTGCTCCCGTCGGAGGACCTGTACGGCGTGCTCTCCCAGATTTATGCCGTGCCCACCACCTTCTTCGTGGACAGCGAGGGCGCACAGGTCGGCGAGGCCATCGTCACGGCACAGAGCAAGGAAGATTGGATCACGACCATTGACAGCATGCTCGCGGAGGTGCAGGGGTGAGTTTTCTGCGCCGCAACCGCGCGGCCGCCGTGCTGCTTGCGGCGGCGGTGCTGTGCCTTGCGCTGGGCGTATGGCGCGGGGAGACCGAAACCGTGTTCCGCAAAGCGGTCAATATCTGTATGGAGTGCATCGGCCTTGGGTAAACTGAAAAATCATATGCGGATGCTCGTGCAGCTCGCTTTTACCGCCCTGACAAACGGTTACGCCGCCGGTTTTGCGCAGGGCAACATCTATAAAGGCGCAGGCAAGTTCGTATGCGTCCCCGGCCTGAACTGCTATTCCTGCCCGGGTGCGCTCGGCGCCTGCCCGATCGGCTCCCTGCAAGCCGTCATCACCAGCCGCGAGCACAAGTTCAGCTTTTATGTCATCGGCTTCCTGCTGCTGTTCGGGGCGCTGTTCGGCCGCCTGGTTTGCGGCTGGCTGTGCCCGTTCGGGCTGGTGCAGGATCTGCTGCACAAGATCCCCTTTGTCAAAAAGCTGCGCCGCCTGCCCGGCGAGCGCTGGCTGAAATACCTGAAATATGTGATCCTGCTCGGTTTCGTCATCATCCTGCCGCTGACCGTGCTGGATATTGTCGGCCAGGGCCAGCCCTGGTTCTGCAAGTATATCTGCCCGTCCGGCACGCTGTTCGCAGGCATCCCGCTGATCGCCGCAAACCCGCCGCTGCGCGCGGCGCTTGGCTGGCTGTTCACCTGGAAGGCGGCGATCCTGGTTGTTCTGGTGCTGCTGAGCATTATCGTCTACCGGCCGTTCTGCCGCTACCTGTGCCCGCTCGGCGCAATCTATGGGCTGTTCAACCCGGTCGCGCTGTACCGCTTCCGCATCAATGAGGATACATGCACCAAATGCGGCGCATGCCAAAAGGCATGCAAGCTGGATATCCCGGTCTACCGCACGCCCAACAGCCCGGAGTGCATCCGCTGCGGCGACTGCAGGCGCGCCTGCCCGCACGGCGCGGTATGCAATGCAGGCGCAAAGCCCACGCAGGCCTCTGCCAAACGCTGACGCCTCTGCTTCACCTCTTTTTTCCTGCGATTGGGCAAAGGCGATTGTCAACCTGCGCCGGAATATGCTATAATAGGAATAGTTGAAAAGCCAATTTTTAGGGGGAATTTTTTTGACCGCTGTATATGCGATTCCGGTGTCCGCTGTCAATCCGGACGACGGCACTTCCCGTGCGCGGCTGTCGCGCGGCCGTCTGGAACAGATTGACCGCCGCCGCGGCGCAGCGCGTGCGCAGAGCTTTGCGGCCTCGCTGCTGCTGGAATATGCGGTCGCGCAGCATTTTCCGTGGGTCGTGCACCCGCTTGCCATTTCAATTGCGGAGGGCGGCAAGCCCTATCTGGTGAGCGAGCCCAACCTGCATTTCAGCCTGTCCCATTCGGCCAACTGGGCGGTATGCGCGGTCAGCGACCATCCGGTCGGCGTGGATATCGAGCGGTGCGAGCCGGGACGGCGTGACGTTGCCTCCCGCTTTTTCCATAAGGAAGAGGTCCGTTACCTGAATACGCTCCTCCCTTCTGCGCGGGACGATGCATTCTACAAGCTGTGGACGCTCAAGGAGAGCTTTGTCAAATCCACCGGGCGCGGCCTTGACCTGCCGCTGCGCAGCTTCCGGATCGACATCCACCGGATGCCGCCGCGGCTGGACTGCGACGAGGTCAACGGCTCCTATTCCCTGTTCCTGCCGGAGTTCACTGCGGACCGGGCGTACCGCCTTGCGGTGTGCGTCGAGCAGGCAAATGCGGAAGCGCCGGCGCTCCACATCATGAAATAACCTTGCAAACAAAAAGGGCGATGCAATGCATCGCCCTTCTTTTTATTCCAGTTCCGCTTTCATCGCTTTTTTATGCCGCGTATACAGCAGCACGGCCAGCAGCACGGTCACCGGCACGCTGAGCACAATACCGAAGCTGCCTGCAAGGCCCTGCATGATCGCAATGCCGATGTTATTCGAGTTGATGATCTGCTGGTACGGCAGGTCATACGCGTAATCCAGCACCAGCATGCTGATGCTGCCGCCCGCAAACGCCAGAATGAGCGTGTTGGAGTCCGTGCCCATCATGTCGCGGCCGACGCGCATGCCCGCTTTAAACAGGTCGCGGCGCGGCATATCCGGCGTCTGCGCGTGGATCTCGCTGATCGCGCTGGCAATGGACATGGCCACGTCCATGGTCGCGCCCAGGGTCGAGATCAGCAGGCCGGAAAACAGCAGCCCGCCCACCTGCACGCCGTTCGTGTTCCAGATGGTCAGCAGGCTCTCGATATCGCTCACGTTCCAGCCGGTGATGCCGCTTGCGGCGCTGAACGCACTGGCCGCAATGCCCGCAATGCATACACCCGCGACCGTGCCGCCTGTGGCGACCAGCGTTTTCATCGTCGGCCCGCCGATCAGGTACATGGTGACGACCGTCGTGACCGTGCACACAAATACGGACACCCAGAACGGTGAGTAGCCCTGGTACACCAGCGGCAGATATACAAACAGGATGCAGAAAAAGGTGAACACCAGCCCGGCCGCGCCCTTGACGCCCTGCATGCCGCCCACGAGGCACAGCACGAGCAGGTACAGTGCGCCAAACACATAAATCACCATTTCGCGGTCCTGCGCATACACGCTGGCGACAGTCGAATCACCCGCCACGCTCTGCATGACAATGACCTTCATCCCCTCAGTACAGGGCGCACCGAACAGGTATCCGGATGCGCTGGTCATCTCAAGGGTTTCGCCCGCGCGCACGCCGGTCGTCATCTCTACGCGCACGCGCTGCTCGCCCACGCGGGTGCCGTCCGGCTGCAAATTGTCCTGCAAAATTTCGGTGACGACGCCTTTTTCAAAGGTCTGCCCTTCGCGGGACACCAGCTCGGTCTTGTCCACCATATTGATATGCACCACAAACACGGCAAACAGCGCCAGCAGCAGGATGGGCGGCGCCCAGCGGAGCAGCAACTTGCGGAGGGTATTACGGTCGGTTTGCAAAATGGATCACTCGTTTCTGTCTGGATTACATAAATTCTCCGCAGGCGGGTGCCTGCGGAGAACCAAAAAAGGAAGAAGTCGGAAGAAGAGAATGAAGAATGGGGGTTAGCGGGTCGTGATGGCCAGCGTGCCGTTCGATACGGACGCGGTCACACCCAGCTCGGCCAGCAGGCTTGCCGGCACGTAGTTGTTGCCGTTGATCTCCGCCGCGGAGGTGGTCACCGTGCGGCCGTCGACCTCGAGCGTCAGGGTCTCGGCAGAGCCGGTCGCCTCAGCCGCCGGAGCGAGCGCTGCATCGGTGTACGCCTCGCCGGTGATGACGATGACGCCGTCCTGCCACTCGACGTTGAACTGGTCAGCCGTGCCGTTTACTGCGGTCGCAAGGTCACGCAGGCGGTAGTAGGTCTGGCCGCCGACATTCGCGGTCGCAACCTCTGCTGCCTCGCCGTCAACCGTCACAGCAGCGGTCTCTTCCACCTCCGCGGTCTTGCGGATGGTGAAGGTGTCGTCGATCTTCTCTACCGTGCCGTCATCGGTGATCTGGTAGGTGTCGATCGAGAAGGTGTCCGCGGTCAGGTTGATGACCGAGTAGCTGGGCAGCCAGTTCTGGCTGCGCGCTGCAACATAGTCCTGCTGGCTGGAGATCAGCTCGTAGAACTTGGAGCCCGAAGCCGAGTTCGCAGTCATGTACAGGATACCCTGCGGGTTGGTCACGGTGTTGCCCTCGACGTCCTCGATGGTGTAGCAGTTGTTATCCGCCTGGAACGCGTCATGCGCTGCCTGGCCGGCGGTGTCGCCCTCTTCCGGATAGAGCGGGATCTGCTCATCGGTCTGGGTGTTGTACGCGTTGTCCCAATCGTAGTCCGAGCCATCCTCGTTCAGACGGAACTCGTAGGTGCCGTGGGTCTGGCCATCACCGTAGAGCAGCTTGGTGCGGCTGTAAGTGTGGTCATGGCCCTGGAGCACAACGTCGATGTCGTACTCGTCAAAGATCGGGGTCAGCTGGGTGCGGAGAATCATGCCGTCCGTATCCGAGTGGTCAAGGCCGGAGCCGTAAATATCCTGATGGATGGTGACGATGCGGAAGGTCGCGTCCGGATCGGAAGCAACAGCCTCCTGGATCGCCTGCTCATGCTCGGCAACATTGTAATTGTTGGTGTTGAGCACGATGAACAGGCCGGAGCCGTAGGAGTAGTAGTAGTCGCCGCCCGCCTCGGTCTCGCCGTAGCCGGTCTGGTTCGGGTTGTTGAAGTGATACATATAGTCCGGGTTGAGCGAGTCATGGTTGCCGATCGTGGTCGCAACCGGCAGGGACGCCAGCGCGTCCGGCGCGAGATAGCCTGCGTACTCCTCTTCCTTGGCCTGGCCGGTCTTGTTGACCTGGTCGCCTGCGGAGATCACGAAGTCAAGGCCGGGGTTCTGCGCCGTTGCAATGTCGAGCGTGCGGTCCCATGCAAAGCCGTCGTTACGCGCCGCAGTGTTGGCCGCGCCGCTGTCCGCGACCAGCTCCTCACCGTTCTGCGGCTGGCCCTTGGAAGCGCCGATCTGCGGATCGCCGACGTACAGGATCTGCGCGGATGCAAAGTCGCCGGTGGTGTAGGTCTGCACTTCGGTCTCGGTGCCGCTCTTTTCCACCGTATAGTAGTAGGTGGTATTCGCCTGGAGGCCAGTCACGGTGACGTGGTTGTAGGAATACGCCTCGCCGTTTGTCAGGCTGGAATCCACCGCAGCGGACGTGCCCTCAAACGAAGCGAGATTGTTGCGGTCGGTGCCGAAGTGCACGACCGGGGTCGCCGCGCCGTCCGCATCCTTGCTGTACCACGCGAAGTTCAGCTGGGTCTCATCCGCGCCCGGGGTGAGCGATACCTGCGTGAAGTCAGCGGCCAACGCATCCCAGCCGTCGACCCACGCCTGCCAGGCTGCGGAACCGCCGGTCAGGCTCGAGTCGTTGTAGTCCGCCGCGAGCGCTGCCGGGCAGGCGCCGAGCAGCAGCGTGCTGGTCAGAACGCCCGCAAGTACTCTTTTTGTCTGCATGTTTGCATTACTCCCTCTGTGTCATATTGCAGGGCATATTTTGCTTTTCCCTGTTTCCAAAAGCGAGTATAGCACTGTCAAAAATCCGTCTCAAGCATTCTTGCAAAAGCTTATTTTACATTTTACATAATCTTTCGATTGGCTGCATCGTCTTCCGGCGGAGAGGTGCTGCGGATCCCTCCCGGGCATGCAAAAGCCGCGCCAGCGGCGCGGCTTTACATGGTTTTTACTCATTCTTCATACGGCCGGGACGGCTCCAGACCGACCGCCTGCGTCGCCTTATCGTAGGTGACCGCGCAGTCGAGCGCCTGCGCGAGGTCGCGCAGCTTCACATAGTTCGCATCATCAATCATATAGGAGGTCAGCGGAAGCGGCACGCCGTCCAGCGTGATCTGCTGCGCGCCCGCGCCCGCCTGCACCACCGCCGCGTCGCGCACACCGGCAAGCTCGGTGCCGAGCGGCGTATATGCCTGCCCGCTCGTCAGCGCAACGCTGTCGGTTTCCCCGTCATAGGCGACCGCAAAGCCCTTTTCCGTGCCTGCAAGCATGGCAGCTGCGTCGCGCAGCTTTATATAGTTATTATCTTCGATCAGGAACGCGGTCGGCGTGACGGCCTGCCCCGCCACGGTAAACGGCGCACCGTTGGGCAGCGCCGACACGGTCGGGTCAGCAAGCCCGGGCAGCGCGCTGAGCGCCTTGAAGGTATACCCCTGCGCCTTCCAATCCGTGATCAGGCCGTCCAGGATCGCAGCGTTGGTCGAGGATACCGCGTGCAGCAGCACGATCGCGCCGTTGTGCACCCGGCTGTTGATGGTCTGCCTGGCGCTCGCGTAGGAGGGCTGGTTTGCCGGGTCCCAGTCCGCGTAAGCCACGCTCCACAGCGTGGTGTGGTAGCCCAGCTGCTGCGCCCAGCGCAGGGTATCATAGGTATACGACCCCTCCGGCGGACGGAAAAACGGCGCAATGGTGCGCCCGGTCAGCTCCTTGTACTGGGCGGCCAGCCCGGTCAGCTCACTGGCAAAGCGGTCGTACCCGACCGTGGTCATGTTGGGGTGGTTATCCGAGTGGTTGCACACCAGATGCCCCTCGTCGGCCATGCGCTTTACCAGTTCGGGCGCGGCGTCCAGATAGTGCCCGACCACGAAAAACGCACCCGGTACATGGTGCTTTTTGAGTGTGTCCAGTATCTTGGCGGTATTGCCGTTCTCATAGCCGCAGTCAAACGTCAGGTAGAGCACCTTCTCGTCGGTCGCGCCCATGTAGTACGCGCCGTACTGCGCGAGCGTCTGCACGGTGTCCTCTCCGCTTGGCGGCTGGTTTGCCCCGTTGCCGTACCACAGCCCCCAGTCGGTCGCGCCCGCGGCGGAAAGCATCATGCTGCCCGCCAGCGCCGCACAGAGCAGTTTTTTCCACAGCTTGTTCATAAAATCCCCTCCACTTCCCTTTCCTTCAGTATACCAAACCAAAAGCTGCTTGACAATCCGGCCGGGATGCAGTATATTCATTTTGTAAACAAAACGATTTGAGGTGGAAAGATGAAATAAGCTCTTCTTGCAGGAATTTTTTGGGCGGACAGACCGCTTTGGTCTGGCATGCCCGCTTGCAGGAAAAGCCCGTTTCTCTTTGCCGCCCTTTTTTGCGCCTTTTTGCGCGGAAATACGGCCTGCGTTTTCCTGCACCGTTTTTCATGCGCAGGAGGTGCATTTTTATGTCTATTATCGAAATTTCAAACCTGACCTTTGCCTATGACGGCAGCTATGACAACATTTTCGAAAACGTCTCGCTCCGGCTGGACACGGACTGGCGGCTTGGCCTGGTCGGCCGCAACGGCCGCGGCAAGACCACGCTGCTGAACCTGTTGCAGCACAAATACGAATACCAGGGCACGATCCGCTCGGCTGTCCCCTTCGACTACTTCCCCTTTGCCATCCCCGCCCCGGACAAGGACGCGATCAGCGTCATTGAGGATGTGCAGCCGGATTACGAATACTGGCAGCTCGCGCGCGAGATGCACCGGCTGGATCTGTCGGACGAGATCCTCTACCGCCCGTTCCGCTCGCTCTCCGGCGGCGAGCAGGTCAAGCTGCTGCTCGCGCTGCTGTTTGCGCGGGAAAACCGCTTCCTGCTGATCGACGAGCCGACCAACCATCTGGACGCGGAAGCCCGTGCGCTGGTCGCGGATTACCTGAAAACCAAGCGCGGCTTCCTGCTCGTCTCGCATGACCGCGCCTTCCTCGACGGCTGTGTGGATCATATTTTGTCGATCAATAAAACCAATATTGAGCTGCAAAAAGGCAATTTTTCGTCCTGGTTCGCCAATAAAGAACAGCAGGACGCTTTTGAGATGGCGGAGAACGAGCGTCTCCGGGCGGACATCCGCCGGCTGGACGAGGCAGCTCGGCGCGCCGCCCGCTGGTCGGACAAAACCGAGTCCGAGAAGCATGTACGCAATTCCGGCCTGCGCCCCGACCGCGGCTATATCGGCCACAAGTCCGCCAAGATGATGCAGCGCGCCAAGTCGATCGAGGCGCGGCGGCTGGACGCAGCCGAACAAAAAGCCGGGCTGCTGCACAACATCGAGCGCGCGGATGATCTCAAGCTGCACCCGCTCGCCTACCGCGCGGAAACGCTCGCCGAGCTGACCGATGTGGCGGTGCAGTACGGCGACACGCCCGTCATCGAGGGCGTGCGCCTGACCGTGCGCCGCGGCGCGCGCATTGCGCTCACCGGGCGCAACGGCAGCGGCAAGTCCAGCCTGCTGAAGCTCATCGCCGGGCAGGACATCCCGCACACCGGCACCGTGCGGCGGGGCAGCGGCCTGACCGTGTCCTATGTGCCGCAGGATGCGTCTTTCCTGTCCGGCAGTTTGAGCGCCTACGCCGAGGCCTGCGGCATCGACCGCACGCTGTTCTTTGCCATCCTGCGCAAGCTGGATTTTGCCCGCGTGCAGTTTGAAAAGGACATGGCGGATTACAGCGCCGGGCAAAAGAAAAAGGTGCTGCTTGCCCGCAGCCTCTGCGAGCAGGCGCACCTCTATCTGTGGGATGAACCGCTGAACTATATCGACGTGTTTTCGCGCATGCAGATCGAGCAGCTTTTGACGGCTTACCAGCCGACGCTGCTGTTCGTCGAGCACGACCGGGCGTTCTGCGAGAAAATCGCGACCGAGACCGTACAGCTGTAAAGCTTTATAACTCGAGCACCGCACAGACCGCTTCCATCCACGCAAGGTCGGCCTGATTCCCCCAATAGCCCACACGGTACACACATCCATTGATCAGAACCGTGCCGTTCCCCATGCTGCTAATACTCTTGCCGCCTGCATCCAGATGCAGTGAGTAGCCTACCCATTCGTCCGGCCCGTCAATCGAATTGTCGCTCAATATTGTTCCCCATGTGCGGTGATAGGTATAGCCCTCCAGCGCCGCGCGCAGCTGTGCTGCCTGCTCAGAGTCCGCGTCCAGCTGGTAATCCGTGCTTTCCTGCCGCACCTCTCCATTTCCCGGCAGAATATGCTTGACATATACTACGTTGATTGTTTCCCCTTCCGGCAGCACCTCGCCCAGCGGCATGGGCCACAGGAAATACGCCAATACCGCTGCGATGACAAGCACCGCGCCGCCCCACACGATCTTCCGTTTCATGCTATCCCTTCCTTCCGCCAAGACCGCGCTGCTTTAATCCGGCTGCGCTGCGCCTTGCAGCACAGCCATCAGCTGCGCTGTGAGTTCTGCGCCCTGTCTGTCGCCCCAGTAGCCGATGCGGTACACATGCTCGCCAATCAGGATCAGGCTGGTGCCTGATATCTGGATCCCCCGCCCATCCACATGCAGCAGGATACCGTCACCCGCGTCGCCCAGACCAATGGGGATCCCGCGTTCCATGCTGCTGAACGGGGTGCGCCAACTGCGGTGGTAGGTATAGCTGTCCAGAATGGCATGAATCTGCTGCGCTTCTGCACTGTCCGGCGCAAGCTGCATGCTGTCCTGCGTAATAAAAGTGTTTCCATTCCCGTCCAGTCCTGCATGGTTATAGGCTGCCGCTATGGTTCCATCCTCCGGCAGCACCCCGCCCAGCGGCATGGGCCACAGGAAATACGCCAATACTGCTGCGATGACAAGCACCGCGCCGCCCCACACGATCTTCCGTTTCATTTCCTGTCCCTCCCTGCTTTTGCTGCCAGTATATCATGGAATACGATACACCGCAACTGCCGCCTACCGCTCCAATTTGCCCCCGCAGCGCGGGCAGTAGGCTTCCCCGCCGTTCAGCGTTTTGCCGCAGTGCGGGCACCGCATCCATACGCGCGCGATCGCGATGGCCACCAGCAAATACACGACGAGCATCGCTATCGTCAACGGATATGGCCACCGCTCCACATACGGGCTGATTACCAGCCCGATGATTACCGGCAAATAGAGCACCCAACGCAGGCGCTCCGCCCGGATGTGGCTGCGCGGCAGCCTGGCCGAGGCGGGCGGCTCGCGGTTTTGCCGGATATGGCCGCAGTCCTCGAGCGAGGAGCCGCAGTGTGTGCAGTGCCGCGCGCCGAATTTCAGCCCCTTACCGCAGTACGGGCAGCGGTGCCAGATCAGCAGCACCGCCAGCCCTGCGCATGCAAGCACAATAAAGCCCCAGATCGTCCATGGCATCCGCCATGGGACCCAGTCCTCCCGAACCACGGTGTACAGCAGCACCAGAAACGCCAGCGCGATCAGAGCAAGTCCTGTGATCCCCGCCTTTTGAAAACCCATATCGATCCCCTTCCCCCTGTTAGTCTCAGTATAGCATCCGCAGGTCAAATATACGGTACGGAACGCGTAAAATCTGCGCAAAACAGTATCCCTGTGTGTGCCTTGCCATTTGCGCCCCACCGTGGTATGATAAACAGAGAATTTACACAAAGAAAAGGTGTTAGTGTGAAAGTAAGTACCGGTTCGGCGCAGATAAAAGGGCACACGGAACCAGCCCTGCCAACATCGAAGTTTTCAGGGCAAAACGGAAGAATGACCAAAAACAGTCAGACGGAATCAAGGACAGTTAGGCCTTGCGCTTTAAGGAAGTGAATAGCCTGTTTTACTGCCTTGGAAAGTTGTTTTTCTTTCAAATGCTCAGGCATATCTACCCTATAAAGGTCAACAGGATTCCATTCTTCCAAATTGGAAAGCATGACGAAAACAGCAGTCAAAATCATCCTGGCAATGGCAATGATGGCTCGTTTCTTACCCCGGCGTTTGGAAATCCGTTCATATTTGAGCGCGTAGTAAGGGGAAAGTTTGTCCTTCACGGCTGCGTGGGCAACTTGTACCAGCGCAGGTTTGAGATAGACTCCCGCACGTGAAATACGGACAGATTTCTTTTTCCCGGCGGATTCGTTGTTTCCCGGGGTAAGACCGGCCCAACAGCACAGGCGTTTTGAGGAACCGAACTGTGTCATATCAACACCAACCTCAGATAGGATGGTAATTGCGCTGCTGCGGTCAACGCCTGGTATCGTACGGAGAAGTACGATGTAACCTTCGTATTTGTCAAACATGGTATTGATACAGATATCTATCCGCGCAACTAAGGCGTCAATGTAGTGCAGGTGGTCCCGGATGATTCCAATGCGAGTTTTCTGTTCGGCTGTGATTTCATATCCCTCAATCGATTGGAGCACGTCCTCTGCTTTTTTCCTGAGAGAACGCTGTAACAGGGAAACACAATGCTGGGCGTCAAAATCCTCGTCGGATGTGAGGTAATCCGTAATAGCGGTTGCGGATTTGCCAAACATATCGGACACGACGGAATCCAGCGCCACATTGCAGACGGTAAAGGCATTCTGAAAGAGGTTTTTCTCGCTGCTTCTCATAGATGTGAGCTTATAGCGGTAACGAGTCAATTCGCGGAGGATGCGGATATCCTTGTCCGGGATAAAACTGCTTTTCACCAGGCCAATGCGAAACAAATCTCCAATCCATTTGGAGTCCTTGGTATCATCCTTGTTACCCTTTACAGCTTTGACCCATTTGGGGTTTGCGATGACAACACGAATGCCCCGCTTTTCCAGGATATTGAACACAGGCACCCAATACTTTCCGGTGGACTCCATACAGACATCCAAACAGTCATTCTCATGGAGCCAGTCGGCAAAGCGGTTCAGGTCAGAGTTAAATGTCGAAAAGCGTTTCTTCTGATAACTGGGCTGCAAACTATCCTGTTGAGTTTTGATGATGGTTGCCACCAGAAACGATTTGTGAACGTCAACCCCACAGCAGGTTGGAAATACGACTTTCAAATTATACCCTCCTCATCACAAAATTGTGAGGAGAAAGCAGTGACTGAACCACCAGGCAATTAACAGGTTGTTAATGCAATCCTTAGTGTACGGGCTCGCGGCGCCACTTATTTGTGCTTGAACGGGTGGTTCCAACACTGATTTTGATACTGTTTTAAGCTCTGGAAGCAGTCTACGACTCACCTCCCCGTGCGTTGTAGTATGCTTCCTCCTCAAATCTAATTTTACAAGAAAGGCGACCGTTTGTCTGCTCTCTTTCATCTCTATTTGTGCCGAGAGCAACGCGGTCGGCATGGTGATTTTGATGGAATATACGACCCACTCCCCCGAGGAGACCGAAGCCCTCGGCGCGGAATACGCGAAATCGCTGCACCCGGGCGATGTGGTCGCGTTTTCGGGCGACCTCGGCGCAGGCAAGACCGCGTTCACCCGCGGCGTGCTGCGCGGCCTCGGCTACGAAGGGCGTGTGACCAGCCCCACGTTTGCAATCGCCAACGAATACGATACCCCCGCCGGGCGCGTTGCGCATTTCGACCTGTACCGCATCCTCGACAGCGAAGCGCTCTACGAGATCGGCTTTGACGAATACCTTGACGGCAGCCGGATCGTGCTGATCGAGTGGAGCGAAAATGCGGCGGATATCCTGCCGGAAAACTATAAAACCGTGCATATTTCGTACGGAAATGCCGAAAATGACCGAACGGTCACGATTGGGGAGGTGTCGCTTTGAAAATCCTTGCGTTTGAATCCTCGGCGGTCAGCGCCTCGGTCGCCCTGACCGGGGACGAAAAGCTCATCGCGCAGTCCTTCCAGAACTGCGGCCTGACCCACTCGCGCACGCTGCTGCCCATGGCGGAAAGCCTGCTCCAGAACTGCGGTGTGGCGCTGGACGAAGTGGACGCGTTCGCGGTTGCATACGGCCCCGGCTCGTTCACCGGCGTGCGCATCGGCGTGGCAACGGTCAAGGGGCTGGCGCTCGGCGCGGACAAGCCTTGCATCGGCGTATCCACGCTGGAGGCCATGGCATGGGGCGCACGCGCGCTCGGCGGCCGCCTGTGCTGTGTAATGGACGCGCGCGCCGGGCAGGTCTACAACGCCCTGTTTTCGGCCGAAAACGGCGCGCCGTGCCGCCTGTGCGATGACCGTGCCCTGAAACTCGTCGACCTTGGCGAAGAAATCGGTGAGACGCCGTATTTTCTGGTTGGAGATGGCGCTGATCTATGTTATAATACCCTTAAGGAGAGATGCGCCGGCCTGCGCCTCGCGCCGCCCGAACTGCGCTATGCCACAGGCTATGGCGTGGCGGCCGCTGCGCTGCCGCAGCTGCTTGCGGGCAAGGCCTGTTCCCCGCAGGAGCTGGACGCGTTCTACCTGCGCCGCCCGCAGGCCGAACGCGAGCGTCTCAAACGGTTATCGAAAAATACAGCAAATTGAGGATAAAGGAGAGTCTGACTATGGCAACCGTACACGAAATGGATCACCCGCTGATCAAGCATAAGCTCAGCCTGATGCGCGACAAAACCACCGGCGTAAAGGAATTCCGCGAGGCAACCCGCGAAATCGCCATGCTGATGTGCTACGAGGCGACCCGCGACCTGCCGCTCAAGGAGATCACGATCGAGACCCCGGTTTCCGACGCGCGCGTGCACGTCATTTCGGGCAAGAAGATCGCGCTGGTCCCCATCCTGCGCGCCGGCCTCGGCATGGTAGACGGCATGCTGGAAATGATCCCGGCTGCTAAGGTCGGCCATATCGGCCTGTACCGCAACCCGGAAACCCTTCAGCCGATCGAGTACTACTGCAAGCTGCCGAACGATATCCAGGACCGCGACGTGCTGCTGCTCGACCCGATGCTGGCAACCGGCGGCTCGGCGGTGGCTGCAATCGACGGCCTCAAGCGCCGCGGCGTCAAGCACATCAAGCTGATGGACCTGATTGCTGCACCCGAGGGCATTGAAGCGGTGCAGAAGGCGCATCCGGACGTAGAGATCTTCGTCGCTGCGATCGACGAAAAGCTCAACGACCACGGCTATATCGTCCCCGGCCTGGGCGACGCGGGCGACCGCATTTTCGGCACCAAGTAAGGGCCATAACAAAAAGCAGGAACGGTGCGGCGTCAGCCGCACCGTTTTTACGGGAGTATTGCAAAATGGAAGAGTTACAACATTATGAAATGGAATCCGAGCGGCTGCGTTTCCGCCGCCTGCGTGCGGACGATTACGCGCTGATTGCGCCCATCCTTCAGGACGAGGAGACCATGTACGCATGGGAGCACGGTTTTACCTATGACGAGGTCTGCGACTGGATTGCGGATATGATGCGCCGCTACCACGAGGATGGCTGCGGCTACCTTGCCGCGCTGGACAAGCAGACAGGGGAGCTTGTCGCGCTTGCCGGGCCGCTGGTCGAGCATCTGTATGCAGACGAGACCGCAATCGGCCTTGGCTACATTGTCCGCCGCAGCCTGTGGAAACAGGGCTACGGCACGGAGTGCGCCCGCACATCCATCCGGTATGCATTTGACAAGCTGGGCGCGGAGCGCGTCATCGCCACCATCCGCCCGAACAACATCGCCTCGCTGAGCGTTGCCGCTGCCTGCGGCATGAAGGTGGTCGGCCAGATCGTCAAGCACTACCGTGGCAAGGATATGCCGCATATTGTCTGCGCGATCGACAAGCCCCATCCGGAAGAGGAAAAGCCGGACAAGGAACAAACTGCTTCCGACGCAAAATCATAAACAAAAAACCGCCGAAAGGCGGTTTTTTCATTCCTGCGCCAGCGGCGCATATCGCAAGAAACAGGCCGCAGCAGCGGCCTGTTTCTTTTTATCGGTATTGCTCCGCCCATACGGGCGCATTGGCCGCGAGCGAGGCTGGCACGTCCAGCACGCGCTGATTCGCGCTGCCGCGGAAGCGCAGCTCGATATTGCGCTCCGCCTCGATGAACGGCCCGTCCACCAGCAGGTCCAGCTGGGACAGCAGCTTTTGCACAAAGGGATCGGGCAGCTCCATCAGCTGCTCGAACGTATAGCCGGAATACGCCATCAGGTGCTTGCCCTTCTTTTTCAGCTCGACCGCGAGATGGTACAGCGGCTCGGGCTGGCAGAACGGCTCGCCGCCCGAGAAGGTCACGCCCTTTACCAGCGGGCTGCGGCACATATCGTGCAGCAGCGTGTCCAGCTCAACGTCCCTGCCGCCCGCAAAGTCGTGCGTCTGCGGGTTGTGGCAGCCCGGGCAGTGGTGCGGGCAACCCTGCGTAAACAGCGTATAGCGGAAGCCGGGGCCGTCCACAATGGACTCCCCGACTGTCCCTGCAATGCGTATGGTGCCTTCCATTACGCCGTGTGCTCCTCTTCCATCGAGCAGCATGATACGCTGTGCTTGACGCGGTCGTGCTCCTCTGCGCGCTTGGCGTTATTAAAGCGGTCGAGCGTGCCGACCAGATAGCCGGTGATGCGGCGGATGCGCTCAAAGCCCACGCCCTCGCCAATCAGCTGCTCCTGCATTACCTTTTCCTCCATGATAGGTCGCTTCCTTTCTTAGTCCTTGACAATTTTCAGTGTATTCGGCTGACGGTCCGCTTCCTCGGCAGGGTCGCCGTGGTAGCCGAGCGTCGTGCTGTTCAGGTTTTTGTAAAGGCCGAGCTTTTGCAGCTTGGACAACGGCACGCCCTCGCCCTCGCGCCGCCCGCAGCGCGGGCAGGTCTCGCCGATGATGCCGGTGTAGCCGCAGACCGGGTCGCGGTCGATCGGATGGTTGATTGCACCATAGCCGATGCCGGCTTCCTTCATCGCGCGGACGACCGCCTCGAACGCTTCGAGGTTCTGGGTCGGGTCGCCGTCCAGCTCGATGTAGCTGATGTGCCCGCCGTTGGTCATTTCGTGATACGGCGCCTCGCGCGCGATCTTTTCAAACGCGCCGATCGGGTAATAAACCGGCACATGGAACGAGTTGGTGTAATAATCGCGGTCGGTCACGCCCTCGATCACGCCGAACCGCTCGCGGTCGATCTTGACAAAGCGGCCGGACAGGCCCTCCGCCGGGGTGGCAATCAGTGAGAAGTTCAGGCCGTATTTTTCGCTTGCCTGATCCATGCGCTCGCGCATGTGGCTGACGATCTCAAGGCCGAGGTTCTGCGCCTCGTCGCTCTCGCCGTGGTGCTTGCCGACCAGCGCCTTGAGCGTTTCTGCAAGGCCGATAAAGCCCAGCGTGAGCGTACCGTGCTTGAGCACCTCGCCGACCGTATCATCCGGGCCGAGCTTGTCCGAATCGATCCACACGCCCTCGCCCATCAGGAAGGGATAGTTGCGTACCTTTTTGGCGGCTTGGATCTTAAAGCGGGCGAGCAGCTGGTCGATAATCAGATCGATCTTGCGGTCGAGATCCTCGAAGAACCAGTCGATGTCGCCGTGGCTGCGGATCGCGATACGCGGCAGGTTGACCGACGTAAACGACAGGTTGCCGCGGCCGTTGACGATCTCGCGGGCGGGGTCGTAGTGGTTGCCGATCACGCGCGTACGGCAGCCCATGTAGGCTGCCTCGGTTTCCGGATGGCCGGGCTTGTAGTACTGCTTGTTGTACGGCGCATCCAGGAACGAGAAGTTCGGGAACATACGCTTGGCCGACACACGGCAGGCCAGCTTGAACAGGTCGTAGTTGGGGTCGCCCTCGTTGTAGTTGACGCCTTCCTTGACCTTGAAAATATGGATCGGGAAGATCGGCGTCTCGCCGTTGCCCAGTCCGGCCTCGGTGGCGAGCAGCAGCTGCTCCATCACCAGCCGCCCCTCGGGCGAGGTATCCGTGCCGTAGTTGAGCGAGGAGAACGGGATCTGTGCGCCCGCGCGCGAGTGCATGGTGTTCAGGTTGTGCACCAGCGCTTCCATCGCCTGATAGGTCGCTTTGCGGGTTTCCTTGTCCGCATATTTGCGGGCAAAACGCAGGCTCTTGCGCACCTGCTCCTCGTCAAGCTTTTCCCCGAGCGCCGCAGCCATCGCCTCGTCATAGCCATTGTCGCCCGCGAGGCAGGCCCATTTGCCGGTCTGCTGCTCCACACGCTCGGTCAGCGCCTGCGCATCGACCTCGTTATTCTCGTCCGCGCCGAATACCTCGAGCGCCTTGGCAAGATTGGCACGGAACAGCTTGCGGAAGGTCTTTCTGACGCCCGGCGCCATGGAGTAATCGAAATTCGGCACCGACTGGCCGCCGTGCTGGTCATTCTGGTTGGACTGGATGGCGATGCACGCCAGCGCCGCGTACGAACGAATGTCGTTCGGCTCACGCAGGAAACCGTGGCCGGTCGAAAAGCCGCCCGAGAACAATTTCAGCAGGTCGATCTGGCAGCAGGTCGTGGTCAGCGTCAGGAAATCCAGGTCGTGGATGTGGATGTCGCCCTCGCGGTGCGCCTTGGCGTGCGCCGGGTCGAGGATGAACATCTCGTAAAACTGCTTGGCGCCCTCCGAGCCGTACTTGAGCATGGTGCCCATGGCAGTGTCGCCGTCGATGTTGGCGTTCTCGCGCTTGACGTCGTTTTCCAGCGAGGACTGGAAGGTCAGATCCTCGTACACCTTCATCAGCCTGGTGTTCATCTCGCGCACGCGGGTGCGCTCGTTGCGGTACAGGATGTACTTCTTCGCCGTGCGGGCGTGCCCGCTTTCGATCAGGACCTTCTCCACTGTATCTTGTATCTGCTCAACGGTCGGGATTTCCTCTCCGGCAGTGGCTTCAAGCACCTTTTCGACCTGCTCGGCAAGGCCGCGCGCCATCTCGTAATCCTGGCCGCCCGAAGCCTGCGCCGCGCCGAAGATCGCGTTTGCAATCTTTTCGATCTCAAAGGGGGCCCTGCGCCCGTCGCGCTTGATAATCTGCTCAATCATTGCCGAAATTCCCTCTCCCATGCAAAAACCGCCTTGCGGCGATTACTAAATTTCGTAGTGTTTTCCCTTGAAACGCACCATATATGGTGTCCGTGCTTATTATTCTACCGCGATTGCCCTGCCCTGTCAAGGGGCTTTGGGCTTTTTGGCACTTTTGCAAGAAATGCATGTTTTTAATTGTTGGTTTCTCTGATATTTTATTTTTTCTTCCTGTGGACAGTGTGGACAAGCCGTTGTGGATAACCGTCCTGCTGTGGAAAAGCCTGTGGTTTTCCTGTTGACGGCTGTGGAAAAACGCCGGCTTCCCCGGCGCCGGCCGAACACAAGATATAGTGTGCCGCAGGGCGCGGCAGGTCAGTTATTTTTCCC
>DXIC01000046.1 GCA_019113065.1 Candidatus Agathobaculum stercoravium | reverse complement strand
GGCAGGACAGCGCCCATGCGGCAATCGCCTTGGCATAGGGCGAGGAATACTTGAGCGCCCGCTTGCCGCGCCGCCATTTGCTCAGTGTGGATTCGTCCACCCCGATCTGTGCCGCGAGCGTTTTGCCCGACGCGCCGAGCAGGTGCAGCAGATACGTCAGCCGTTCTCCCACCATATCCATTCCTCCTTCTCCTGATAATGCCAAAAAGTATAGCGTGGGCTGAGAAATCTGTCAAGGGAAGGGGGCGGCAAAAGGGTATCTTTTCGCACAGTAAGAAGTTCACAACAGGGATGGACGGAAAATGGACGCATGATTTCGGAAAATTTGCAGGATGACAGGAAAAGGCAAATGCGGTAAAATAAAGCCAGCTTGGAAAACAAAAGCGATACAAAACCACAGGCAACAAGGGCGTTGCGCTGCAGCAGGCAGTGCGGCGCCTTTCTTTTATGCAGAAAGGATGGCATCCTGATGGATCAGAAAATCGACTTTATGTATCTCAGCGAGCAGGACATGATCAAGGCCGGCGTGACCGATATGAAGCAATGTGTGGAAGCGATCGAAGAGATGTTCCGCCTGATGAAGCAGGGCGACTACCGCATGGGCGGCGCGAACGGCAACTCGCACGGCGTCATGATGAGCTTCCCGCCGCACCCCAAGTTCCCCAACATGCCCAAAGACGGTCCGGACCGCCGTTTTATGGCGATGCCGGCGTACCTCGGCGGGCGGTTTGATATGGCGGGCGTCAAGTGGTACGGCTCCAATGCGGAGAACCGCAAAAAGGGCCTGCCGCGCTCCATCCTGATGCTGACGCTCAACGACAAGGACACAGGCGCCCCGCTCGCCTACATGTCCGCCAACATCCTGAGCGCATACCGCACAGGCGCGGTCCCCGGCGTAGGCTTCAAATATTTCGCGCGTGAGGACGCCAAAACCGTGGGCATCATCGGGCCGGGGGTCATGAGCAAGACCGCGTTTGACGCGGCGATGGCGGTCCGCCCGGGGATCGAAACGGTCCGGATCAAGGGCTCGTCCCTCACCTCGCCCTCGGCGCAGAAGTTTGCCGAACGGGTGCGCCGCAAGTATCCTTCGGTCAGGAACATCGAGATCGTTGCGACCGTGGAGGAAGCGGTTCGGGATGCGGATATCGTCGAGATCGCGACCTCCTCGCCCACCGGCGACCCGTCCACTTACCCGTATCTGGACGAGGCGTGGCTCAAGCCGGGCGCGGTAGTTGCCTGCCCGGCAGCGGCGCGGTTTGACGATGATTTCATCCTCAACCGGGCGCGTATAGTAACCGACAATATCATGCTGTACGAGGCATGGGCGGACGAAATGCCCTACCCGGCATATGAGACCATCCCGATCCCGGCCGTGCACTGCATGGATCTGATCCACGACGGCAAAATGACCCGCGACCAGATCGACGACCTCGGGGATATCCTGGCCGGCAATGCGCCGGTACACCGCAGGCAGGATGAAATCGTCATCTATTCGGTCGGCGGCATGCCGACCGAGGATGTGGCGTGGGGCACGGTCGTTTACCGCAACGCCCTGAAAATGGGCATCGGCACGCGGCTCAACCTGTGGGATCAGCCCGCGCTGGCATAAAATCGCAGCAATAATTTTTATTTGTACCATGAACAAAGGGGTTCGGATGCCGTTTAGGCATCCGAACCCCACTTTATTTTCCGAAAGGAGCGCTTTTGCATGAGAGAGAAAAAACTGGGGCTGCCGAGCGCCATCTCCACCGGCGTCGGCCTGATCGTCGCCTCCAGCTGCCTGCTGACGCTCGGCAGCGGCATAGGGCTTGCAGGGCCGGAATTCATCCTGTCCATGGCGATCGTACTGGTGCTGAACATCTGTCTGGCCCTGTCGTTCACCGAGCTGCACGCCCTGATGCCCGAGGCGGACGGCGGTATGGGACAATACACCCTTGCCGGTCTCGGCCCGGTGGTGTCCATCGTATCCAATGTTTCCGCTTATGTCATGGTCAACCTGTTTGCCGCTTCGGTCGAACTGGCCATGTGCGGGCAGGTGCTCAACGAGACCTTTCTGCCCATGGTGCCTGCGCCGGTCATCAGCGTGGCGGCGCTGCTGCTGCTCTGCTATGTCAACTACCGCGGCGTCGACCTGTTTGCCCGCATCCAGAACATCGTGGTCGGCCTGCTGCTGCTTTCGCTGATTGGCATGGGCATTCTGAGCTTTTTCGGGCTGGGTACCGGCGAGTACATCACCGCTGCGGAGCAGACCGCCCCGACCGTAACCGGCATCGGCGGCGTGTTCAGCCTGACCGCGACCGCCTTCTGGCTGTTCATCGGCATTGAGTTCGTCATCCCAATCTCCAAGGACCTGAAAAACCCCAAGCGCGACGTCCCGCTCGCCATGGTTCTCGGTATCACAATGCTGTTTGTGATCCAGTCCGTGCTGGGCGTAGGCATGACGCACTATGTCACGCTGGAGGATCTCTCCACCGCCTCCCTTCCGCATATGGTATTCGCCGCGAACCTGCTCGGCCGCCCGGGCGAGATCTGGATGGGTGTTATCACCCTGCTCGCCGGTATCTCGACCGCGAACACCGCCCTCGGCGCGGTGCCGAACATCCTCGCAGGCATGGCGGAAAACGACCTGATGCCCGCTGTGTTCCGCAAGCGCAATAAACACGGCGTCGCGGTTGCAGGCATCGCGCTGATCGCAGGCGGCAATGCGCTCTTCATCGTGACCGGTTTTACCGCGTCCGCAGGCCTGAGCAACATGCTGCTGGCCGCCTCCTGCTTCTGGCTCACCTCGTATATCCTGATCAGCCTGACCGTGCTCGTGCTGCGCCACCGCTATCCCGACCACCCGGCGCGCAATAAGCGCCTGATGCTGGGCGGCGCACCGCAGCTGCTGTGCATCGTCGGCAACCTCTACATGATCTGGCACATTGCGGATGGCGACGCACGCATCCTGATCTACCGCTTGTTCCTGTCTATCTTCGTGGTGCTGGTCGCTTTTGCAGTGATCTGGGTCAAGGTCATCAAAAAGCAAAAGCTGTTTGCCCACTCCGAGCTGGAGGAAATCAATGAGAAGTCCGCACGGAATATGATCTCCGTCTGACCTCCTTCTCCTGTAAGGATATAAAACAAAGGGCATGTTGCAGCTCTGCAACATGCCCTGTTTTTGTAAAAGAAAACCACCGGCAGTGCCGGTGGTTCCAAAAAGCTTTAGCTATGCGAAAAAAAGTATCCTCCTTTGGTAGAATAGTGGAGGTCTGCCAACCGCCAGAAAGAACCAAAGGAGAAATCAAGTCCAGATGAAACTTGATGTATCGAGTTTAGCACACACGAAGTGGGA
>DXIC01000045.1 GCA_019113065.1 Candidatus Agathobaculum stercoravium | reverse complement strand
TTCCACGACGACCAGCACGGCACGGCGGTCTGCTGCGGCGCGGCGCTCATCAACGCCTGCCGCCTGACCGGCCGCAAGGTGGAGGAAATCAAAATGGTGGTCAACGGCTGCGGCGCGGCGGCGATCGCGGTCACCAAGTTTTTGATGTTCCTCGGCGTGCAGCATATCACGATGGTCGAACGGTTCGGCATCGTGTGCGAGGGCGACGAGCGCCTCAACCCCGCGCAGGCCGAGATGGCGCGCGTTACCAACCGCAGCCACATGACCGGCACGCTCGCGGACGCGGTCAAGGGGGCGGACGTATTCTTCGGCATGTCCGCGCCGCAGGTGCTGACAAGCGAAATGGTCTCCACCATGGCGGAAAACCCGATGGTGTTCGCGATGGCCAACCCCGTGCCCGAAATCTGGCCGGAGGACGCCAAGAAGGGCGGCGCGGCGGTCGTCGGCACCGGCCGGTCGGACTACCCGAACCAGATCAACAACGTGCTCGCGTTCCCGGGCATTTTCCGCGGCGCGCTCGATGTGCGCGCAAGCGACATCAACGAGGAGATGAAGCTCGCCGCGGCTAAGGCGATCGCCTACTGTGTGTCCGACGAGGAGCTGAACCCGGAATACATCATGCCGATGGCGTTTGACAAGGCGGTCATCCGCGCGGTCGCGGACGCAGTCGCGCAGGCGGCGCGCGATTCGGGCGTCGCCCGCATCTGAGATGGACAGGGCAAGCCGCAAGCGGCTCGCGCGCCTGCAAAAGCAGGAAGCGCGCACTGCTGCAAAGTATGAAAAGGCAAAGCCCTCGGTGTTCGCGTCCGTGCAGGACAAGATCCCGGACGGCCTGCGCGACAAGCTGGAGCTGGCGTTCCGCAAGGGCTTCCAGCTGGTGTTCGAGAAGGGCAGCGGCCTGATCGATAAGACCTATGACGCGGATAAGCTGCGGCAGGAATACGAGGAGCGCGAGCAGGCGCTGTCCGGCCGCACGACCGGCAGGCGGCTGCGCAGGCTCGGCGCGCGCTCTCGCGCGGCGGTGCGCGGCGGCACGGGGATCGCGCTGGCGGAAGGCGCGGTGCTGGGCGTGTTCGGCATCGGGCTGCCGGATATCCCGCTGTTCCTGGCGGGGCTGCTGCGGGGGATGTACCGCATCGCGCAGAGCTTCGGCTTTGCCTGCGAAAGTGGGGGCGAGCGCTGTTATCTGCTGCTGCTCATCGCGGCGTCGCTCAGCAAAGGTGAAGAGCGCGAACGCCTGGCCGCGCTTGCGGACGATACCGCGCAGGCGCTCGACCGCGGCGGGGCATGCCCTGCCGCGCTGGACGAATGCATGGACGTGGCTGCCGCGCGGCTGGCTGATGAGATGCTGACGGCAAAGTTCGTGCAGGGGATGCCGGTGGTCGGCATCGCGGGCGGGCTGCAAAATGTACCGGTTTACCGGCGGGTCACGTCGCACGCCGCACGGGCATATGAAAAACGCGCCCTGCTGCGCCGCGGCTGAAATACAAATAAAACCCGCTCTGTATGAGCGGGTTTTGTGCTTACTCCTGAAAGGTGAAGGATGCATCGCGCGGCAGCGCAAGGCCGCATTCCGCCTCTGCGCACTTGACGATGCCTGCAAGCACCGGGCAGGCCGCGTGCGGCGGGAAGTGTTCTGCGGCGAACCGGTACAGCTCGTTCTGCCCGGGACGCGAGAGACAGAGGGCGAAGCTGTCAAAGGTGTCGCCGAGCGTTTCCATCATTTCGCGGACGTGCTTGCAGCCGGAATCGACATGCAGCGTGACCTCGTCCTCCTCCTCGTTGAAGTCCGCCGTGACGAGCGTGCGGAACCCGCATACGCCCGGATCGATCAGCAATTTTTTCATCAATACCCCTCCTTGTGTTGGAATCCCTGTAAAATCCAGTATACCAGAACAAATAGCGCACCGCAAGGGTGGTCGGGACAGCCCGGAGCGCATGGGGGGATTGTGCAAAATCCATAAAAATATTTTTGCACAGTGCCTTTCTGTGCAAAAATACGTTTGACTTTTGGAATATATTTGGTTAAAATAAGAGTAACAGTTGTGCATGTTGAAATGCATGATAAAGCATGTGAGAAGACAATGGAGGGAATAACATGTTAGATCCGAAGAAAGTAAGACTCGGCATCTGCCCGATCGGTTGGTCCAACGACGATATGTGGGATCTCGGCGACGAGAACACGTTCCAGCAGTGCATCTCTGAGATGAAGCTGGCGGGCTTCGACGGCTGCGAGGTTGGCCATAAATATCCGGAGGATAAGGAAGTCCTCAAGCATATGCTGGACGTTCGCAACATGACGATCGCGTCCAAGTGGTTCTCCTCTTTCCTGGTTGACAAGCCGTACGAAGAGGTAGAGGCCGAGTTTATCAAGGAACTGGATTACCTGTCTTATGTTGGCGCTACCGCGATCAACGTTTCCGAGCAGTCCGGCTCGATCCAGGGCAAGCTCGATGTCGCTGTCCTCGATATGGAGAACAAGCGCGTGCTGACCGACGAGGAGTGGGATCGCTTCACCACCGGCCTGAACAAGCTGGGCAAGCTGTCCATGGAGAAGTACGGCATCCGCACCTGCTTCCATCATCACATGGGCACGGTCTGCCAGACGGTGGAAGAGACCACCCGCCTGATGGAGAACACCGATCCCAAGTACGTATTCCTGTGCTTCGACACCGGCCACTTCACCTTCGCGGGCGAGGATCCGGTCAAGATGCTCGAGAAGTTCGCTGACCGCGTTGGCCACGTCCACCTGAAGAACATGCGCATGCCGCTGGTTGAGAAGGCTCGCCAGGAGCACTGGTCCTTCCTCGACGCTGTCCGCGCAGGCGCGTTCACCGTTCCGGGCGACCCGGATGGCTGCGTTGAGTTCGACAAGGTATTCGACCTGCTGGACAAGGCCGGCTACACCGGCTGGATCATGGTCGAGGCTGAGCAGGACCCGGCAAAGGCCAATCCGTACGAGTACGCCAAGATGGGCCGCGAGTACATCACCGCGCACACCGGCCTCGGCGGCGAGGTTGTCCTCAAGTAAGCTGCAATATATGTATAAAAAAACAACCCGTTCCTTTAGGCGGGTGCTCGTAAGAAAGTAATTCACTCAAAATTACACTTACGGCATCTGTCAGACGGGATTGGAAAAAAGCAGGGGAATCATTCTTTTTCAGAATGATTCCCCTGCTTTCATAATACCTTTTTGGATGTATATTGCAATTTTTCTATGTCATATACGCTTACTGATACACACTCAAATAGGTCGGGATTAAAAATTGCAAGGTTATATCCGCCTGGATTAGTTGTGCTGTTGTATTCAATCCCATCATATTCTTGCGCTCCGTTATGTTCGATGCTTTTGATAAAATCAACAATGTATTGCGTGGGGACATAGTCCAATGTACTGTCGCTTCTACGCAAAGATTTGCTCATTTCAGAATTTAACTTTTCAAGATATTGCTTGTTTATTGCGTGGTCAAGGTATTCAAGACCATCAACAAACGGGCTAATCTCCGTTATAGCACGAAGATCCACCACCGTAATATCTTGCTTCAATCGAAATGTGCCGACACTTACAAAATCGAACACACCAGCACGCACTTCATGCAAAGTAGTATCAACATCACTTGCCACATAAAGGCAAGTGATTCCTCTTGCGTTAGCCCTACCTTCCGAACTTT
>DXIC01000044.1 GCA_019113065.1 Candidatus Agathobaculum stercoravium | reverse complement strand
GGAGGGCTTGCGGCGCCGGCGTCCGCCGCGGCGGCGCCTGCGGCGCGGCGCGGCTGCTCCCTCTGCCGGCTGCCCGTCCTCGGGGACAGTCTCTGCGGGCGCTTCGCCGTCGGCTTCAGCCGCCTGCTCTTTGGCGGCGCGCTCGGCGGCGGCCTGCTCCTCTCGCCTGCGGCGCTCCTCAGCCATGGCGGCGGCGTTCTGCCGGTTGCGGCACACGCCCTTGACTGTGCAGCAGTCCGCGCACTGGAACTCGGTCAGCGTGTGCTCGGGGCTGTCGTCCAGCTGCACCTTGCAGGTGCCGCGCAGCATCTGGGTGGAGATCACCTTGCCGCGCCCCTCGGGCGTATCGACCACGCTGCCCTGCTTGGGCGTGACCTTTTGCAGCTCGGCATAGGCCTCGTGCTCGTATTTCAGGCAGCACATCAGGCGGCCGCACACGCCGGAAATCTTCGCCGGGTTGAGCGACAGGTTCTGGTCCTTGGCCATGTTGATGGACACCGGATGGAAGTCCTCAAGATACGAACAGCAACACAGCTCGCGGCCGCAGGTGCCCAGGCCGCCGATCATCTTGGCCTCGTCGCGCACGCCGATCTGGCGCAGCTCGATGCGCGTGCGGAACACGCCTGCGAGGTCCTTGACCAGCTCGCGGAAGTCCACGCGGCCGTCCGCGGTGAAGTAGAACAGCATCTTGTTCATGTCAAAGGTGCATTCCGCGGTCACGAGGTTCATTTCGAGGCCGCGCTCCTCGATCTTGCGTTTGCATACGATAAACGCTTCGTCCGCGCGCTTTTTGTTGCGCTCGAGCGTTTTCCGGTCGGCGTCGGTCGCAATGCGCACCATGCGCTTGAGCGGCTGCACGACCGACTGGTCGGGCACTTCGGTGTTGCCCTGCACGCATTCGCCGTATTCCAGCCCGCGCGCGGTTTCCACGATCACGCCCGCGCCCGCGGGCACAGGGGTGCCCTGCGGGTCAAAATAATACATTTTTCCGCCCGTCTTGAAACGGACTCCGATAATGGTCGTCAAATACTGGTCCTCCTACTATAAAAAACAAATGCGGTAGACGTCGCTCGTCAGCGCGCAGGTGACGGCCGCGCCCGCCGCATTGCGGGACACGCGGTCGATCAGTTCCTCCGTAAAATCGTAAACCGCCAGCAGGCGTTCGGCAGGGACTGCGCGCGCCAGGGCGGCGGTCTGCTCCCGCAGCGCGGGCTGCAAGGGCGCCTGCGGCAGCGCTCTGGCGGCGAATACCGCATCGCGCAGCGCGGCCTGCAGCACACCCAGTATGCCCAGCAGCGTGCGGCGCGGCGGTTTTTCCAGCGCGAGCGCGGCGAGCATCATGCGGTCCTCCCGCTGCGCGGCAACTGCCGCGAGATAGGGCGCGAGCAGCGCGGCCGCGTCCCCGTCGGACACCGCCTCATGCGGCGGCTCGAGCGCGAATTTGGTGCAGCGCGAGCGCACGGTCTGCAGCAGTGCGTCCGGCTGCTCGGCGGTCAGGATGAAAAACGCGTAGGACGGCGGTTCCTCCAGCTCCTTGAGCAGCGCGTTCTGCGCCATGGGGTTTAAGTTCTGCGCGTGGTGGATGACGGTCACGCGGCGCGCGCCGTCGTTCGGGATGATGGCGTTTTCCGCCTTGATGCGGCGCGCCAGATCGACTTTGAGCTCATTTTCGCCCTCGTCGATCACGGTCAGGTCGGGGTGCACCCCCTGCTCGATCTTGCGGCAGGAGATACACGTCCCGCACGGGCGCCTTCCCGCGCTTTCGCATAAAATACCCGCCGCAAGCACGGCGGACAGGGCCTTGAGGCCGCCGGTATCGTCTCCCGAGAGCAGGACGGTCTGCGGGAACCGCCCGGACAGCGCGTTTTGCAGGCTCGCTTTGAGCGCCGCGTTGCCGGGCAGGCTGTCAAACGAGATCAAAGCTTTTCAAAGCGCTCGACGTTGAGCACGAATACAGTCGCGCCGCCCACTTCGACCTGTACGGGCGTGGACGGGAAAAAGCCCATGCCAAGCTCGGCGGTGGTGGGGATGATCTGCTTGCGCGAGGAAGAATGCTCGCGGATGATATCGAAGCACTCGTCCAGCTTGGACTCGTCCAGGCCGATCAGGACGGTGACGTTGCCCGCCTTGAGGAAGCCGCCGGTCGTCGCCAGCTTGGTGATCTGGAAGCCGGCCTTCATCAGGTTATTGATCACATCCTGTGCATCATCGTAATTGATGATCGCAAGTACCATTTTCATAACAAAGTTCCCCCTTTTTGGTTGCCTTGGGAAATCACCACGGTGATTTCGCTGATTTCATTGTACCATCTTTCGCGGATAAGTTCAATGTGCGCGCGGGTAATTTTCTCGCCCGGCCAGAGCAGCGGCACCCCGGGCGGGTAGGGCGTGACCGGGCGCGCGCAGACCAGCCCTTCGGCCGCCGCCGGTTCGACGCGGCCGGTCTGGGCAAACCACGCTTCGCGCACGCGCATCACCCGCTCGGCGGGCGGGAAGGGCGCGGCAGGCCGCGGCGGGGTGGTCTCGCGGCGGCGGTTCGAGATATGGCGCAGGCCGCGGCGCAGCCGGTAGATGGAGGCGGCGGTGTCCGCGCCGGTCAGGATGAACACCGCGTTGCGGTCGTCCGCCATCTCGCAGGCCACGCCGTATTCGCTCCACAGCATGTCGGCCAGCTGGTGGCCGGTCGCGTCCGTGCCCGCGGTGCACACGGTCAGGCGGCAGGGGTCGAGCGCGGGGAAGTGCGCGGGGGTGAGGGGCGTAAAGCCCGTGCGCCGCGCAATGTACTCGCGCAGCTCCTCGCAGGTCTCCGCCGAGCGGCGGTAGGCCGCACGGCCCGGGCCTTCGGTGTAGGCGCGGGCAAGGTCGATGGACGCCATGATCGGGTAGGACGGGCTGGAGGTGCCGAACAGGGCGGTATTCTCGCGCAGCGCGCGCTTATCCACCCCCGCGCCGCACAGCACGACCGCGCCCTGTCCCAGACAGGGCAGCGTTTTGTGCATGGACAGCACCGCCATGTCCGCCCCCTCCGCGATGGGCGCGGGCAGGCCGACGGTGGGGAAGTGCGCGCCGTGCGCGGCGTCCACCAGCAAACTCTTGCCGTAGGCGCGGCACAGGTCGGCCAGCTCGGGCAGCGCGCGGCGCACGCCGTAATAGGTCGGCGAGGTGACCAGCACCGCCTTCACGTCCGGGTGGTCGAGCAGCGCGCGCTCGACCGCGTCTTTCGGCAGCTCGCCCGACACTGCGAACGGCTCGATGAGCGGCGCCGAGACAAAATAGGGCGTGATATCGAGCAGCGCGCACGCGTGGCACACGGATTTGTGGCACTCGCGGTCGAGCAGTACGCTGCCGCCCTTGCCCACGGCGGTCGCGAGCATGGCCATGATGCCCTGCGTCGACCCGCCGGTCAGGAAAAAGCAGTCGGACGCGCCGAAATAGAGCGCCGCCGCGACCTCCGCGTCACGGATCGGGCCGTCGCCGAGGTACAGGTTGCCCGTGCCGTAGGTCTCGGTGAAATCGATGGCGAACACTTCCGCATAGGTGTTGAACAGCGGCTCGCCCTTGTGGCCGGGCATGTGGAAGCGTGCGGAATCGCCCGTGGCGAGCAGCTGGAGCGCGTGGAACAGCGGCGCGTTGGTGAACGGCAGCAGGCGGTTGATCTGGCGGTAGGTCAGGTGGGCGCGCTGGGGCGGCCGTTTGCGCTGGGGCATGGCGCTGCCTCCTTTCTTGCGGGACTGGTTTTGTCATAGTATACCACATGGGGCGGCGAAGTTGCAAACCGCCGGGACGGCACGCCGCATGCGGCATAATTCATCCAAGGCGCGGCAAAACCGCAATATATCTATGTCCATAATGTGCATACATTCGTCTTTTCCAGACGGATTTTTGGGCTATATTCCCGTAGTAAATCGGTGTCGCGTATATTATAATGGATAGTGCGTTCCCATAGGGAACAGCACGCTGATTATTGAAAGGCAGGTAACTATCACTATGGCAGACAATCGTATTTACAACTTCTCCGCTGGCCCGTCCATGCTTCCGGTCCCCGTACTCGAGCGATGTGCGTCCGAAATGCTGAACTACAAGGGCTCAGGCATGTCCGTCATGGAGATGAGTCACCGTTCCAAGGTATATGACGGCATCATCAAGGAGACCGAGGCGGCGCTGCGCCGTGTGCTCTCCATCCCGGAGAACTACAAGGTCCTGTTCCTTCAGGGCGGCGCGACGACCCAGTTCGCGGCCATCCCGATGAACCTGATGAAGACCGGCAAGGCGGACTATGCCATCACCGGCAACTTCGCCAACAACGCATACAAGGAAGCTGTCAAGTTCGGCGACATCCACGTCGCCTTCTCCTCCAAGGAAGGGAACTTCGACCGCGTGCCGACGCAGGCCGAGCTGAATATCCGTCCGGACGCGGATTACTTCTACATCTGCGCGAACAACACCATCTACGGCACCGAGTACCAGTACGACCCCGAGACCCCGGCCGGCGTGCCGCTGGTTGCGGATATGTCGTCCAACATCCTCTCCAAGCCGGTCGACGTGTCCAGGTACGGCGTTATCTACGCGGGCGCGCAGAAGAACATGGGCCCTGCGGGCGTTACGGTCGTGATCGTGCGCGAGGACCTGCTGGGCAGCTACCCGCTCGAAAAGTACCCGGTCATGCTGGACTGGAAGACCATGGCCGACAAGGACTCCATGTACAACACGCCCCCCACGTACGGCATCTACGTCCTCGGCCTTGTGCTCGAGTGGGTCGAGCAGATGGGCGGCGTCAAGGTGATGCAGGAGCGCGCGGAAAAGCGTTCCGCCCTGCTGTATGACTACCTCGACAGCCAGGACTTCTACAAGGCGGTCGCCGAGAAGGCGTCCCGCAGTCACATGAACGTCACCTTCCGCACCGGCAACGACGAGCTGGACGCAAAGTTCGCCAAGGAGTCCGCGGCAGCGGGCATGTCTAACCTCAAGGGCCACCGTTCGGTCGGCGGCATGCGCGCGTCCATCTACAACGCGATGCCGATCGAGGGCGTGGAGTACCTGATCGACTTCATGAAGAAGTTCGCGGCGGAAAACGCGTAAACCCTTATAGGGGGTACCCGGTACCCCCTATATACAAAAATCAGTTCCGGTAAACTGATTTTTGATACCCCCGGACGCGGCCCAGGGCCGCTGGGTCGCGGGCAAATTTCCAAGGCGCATGTCCTTGGAAATTTGTTATTTTATGTCGCTTCGCTCCCTGAGAGCATAAACAAGATAAAGAGGAGTGCATTCCCATGTATAACGTAAAGCTTTACAATAAAATTTCCAAGGTCGGCCTGGACGACCTCGATCCGGCAAAGTACACCTGCTCGGAGGATTTCGAGGACTATGACGCGGTCCTCGTCCGCTCGGCCAAGCTGCACGACGTGCAGTTCCCGAAGTCGCTCAAGTGCATCGCGCGCGCGGGCGCGGGCGTGAACAACATCCCGCTCGACCGCTGCGCGGAAGAGGGCATCGTGGTGTTCAACACCCCCGGCGCGAACGCGAACGCGGTCAAGGAACTGGTCGTTTGCGCGCTGCTGCTGGCCTCCCGCAAGGTGGTACAGGGCGCAAACTGGGTCAAGTCCCTCGCGGGCACGCCGGACATCGGCCCGGCGGCGGAAAAGGGCAAGGCGACCTATGCAGGCCCGGAGATCGCGGGCAAGAAGCTGGGCGTTATCGGCCTCGGCGCGATCGGCGTCAAGGTTGCGAACGCGGCCATCGGCCTCGACATGGAGGTCTGGGGCTACGACCCGTTCCTGTCGGTTGACGGCGCGCTGGCGCTGTCGCGCTCGGTCAAGCATGTCACCGAGCTGGACCAGATTTTCGCAAACTGCGACTATATCACCATCCATGTGCCGCTCAACGCGGACACGCGCAACACCATCAGCGCAGAAGCGATCGAGAAGATGAAGGACGGCGTGCGCATCATCAACCTTGCGCGCGGCGAGCTGGTCGACACCAAGGCCATGGCGGCGGCGCTCGAGAGCGGCAAGGTCGCGGCATATGTGTCCGACTTCGCCTCCGATGAGATCCTTGCGCAGGAAAACGCGGTCACCCTGCCGCACCTCGGCGCTTCCACCCCGGAGAGCGAGGACAACTGCGCGAAGATGGCGGTCAAGGAGATCCGCGACTACCTTGAGACCGGCACGATCCGCAACTCGGTCAACTTCCCGAACCTCAAGGTGCCGTATGAAGGCGGCTACCGCATCTGCATGATCCACAAGAACATCCCGAACATGATCGCGTCGATCACCTCGGCGGTCAAGTGCAACATCGAGAACATGGGCAACCGCTCCAGAGGCGACTACGCGTACACCATCGTGGACGCCGCCGAGCAGCCCACCGAGGCCAACCTGGATTCGCTCCGCGCGATCGAGGGCATGATCTCGGTGCGCGCAATCTAAAAACTTCGTCCGAACCGTACAGGTTCGGACGAGCGAGGACGCACCGCGCGGCGCGCGGATGCGTCCAAAGCGCGATAGTTGCGCGCCGCAGAGCGGCACACAAAATCGCTTTCCTGTATCAAACCACCCGGCAAAGCTGGGCGGTTCGATGAAAAGAGGCCGCGAAAGCGGCCTCTTTTCTGTTTGATGCGCGCTTGCAGCGCGGATAAAGAAAACCCCGGACGGCTGTCCGGGGGCTTTCGTGTTGTGTTAGTTTTTGCCGAGGCGCTGCTCCATGTAGTTATGGGCGTTATTTTCCAGCGTATCGTCGAGCGGCGCGAGCGGCTCGGCGGTATCGTATTTGCGGATGAGCGCGGTTTGCAGGATAAAGTCGCACAGCACGGGGTTTTTGGGCAGCAGCGAGCCGTGCGAGTAGGTCGCGAACACATTCTTGTACCGCGCGCCCTCGGTCTGGTCCTCGCCGTTGTTGCCGTATCCCTTGAGCACCATGCCCAGCGGGGCGACGTCCTCGCCCAGCCAGGTCTTTCCCGAGTGGTTCTCGAACCCGACCACGACCGAGCCGCTGCTCTCCGGCGTTAAGCGGAACATATAGTTGCCGATCATGCGCTCCTTTGCGCCGATGGTGTGCACGTTGATGGCGCCGATGAAGTCCAGCTGGGTGCCGTCCCAGGTCTTGTAGTACTGGCCGAGCATCTGGTAGCCGCCGCAGATGGCAAGGAACACCTTGTCGTCCTCGACCGCGCTGCGGATGTCGCGCCCCTTGCCGGCCGCAAGGTCGCGCAGCAGCACTTCCTGCTCGAAATCCTGCCCGCCGCCGATGAAAAAGATGTCGTATTTGTCGATATCCAGCGGCTGGCCGATCGAGCATTCCCCGATATTGGCCCGGATGCCGCGATCCTCGAGCCGCCGCTTCATGGTGATGATGTTGCCCCGGTCGCCGTACAGGTTGAGGATATCCGGGTACAGATGGCAGATATTCAGTTCCATTTCCGGTTTCCTCCTTATTCGTAAAACGCCTTGACGTCGGTGTGCTTGCTGATCTCGCCCCGCAGGTCGAACATGGCGGTGTAGGTCGGCATCAGGAAAGCGGGCATGTCGTCCGCGCCGACTGCGCGGAGCAGTTCATCGTAATCGCGGAACACCTCGAGCCTGTCCACCGCAAAGCCCGCGTATTTGAGGCGCAGCGCCATATCGTCCGCGCGCACGCCCGAGACAAAGATGCGCGTAAAGCGCTCCTGCTGGGCCGCAAGCGTCTCGAAATCCACGTCCCAGATCCAGCTGATGTCCGTGCCGTCCGCAAAGCGGTCGTTGAGCAGGAAGGCGAGCTTGTAGCTGCCCTCGTCGTGTGCGATCAGGTTGATGACCTGGTTGAAGCCCGCCGGGTTTTTGACCAGCATCATGCGCGCCTGCGCCTTGCCGAGCGTAAACTGCTCCGCGCGGCCGAAACCGCACTCAAACTGGCCGAGCGCGCTGACCGCGGTCTCCTCGTCAATGCCGACAACATGGGAAACCGCCGCGGCTGCGGCTGCATTATAGATGTTATACCCGCCGGGCAGGTTGACATGCACCTCGTGCACATGGCCGAACATGTCCAGTACGATATCCGACGAATCCGCGCCGGTCTTGACCACCTTTGTCACCGCGACGTCGGGGTCGTGCCGGTGGTAGCCGCATTTCGGGCAGCGGAAGCCGCCCAGATGGCCGTAGGTGATGTAGTCGTACTGGTATTCGGTCTTGCAGTGGATGCAGTAGGGCGCGTCCGACAGCTCGTGCGCGGTATTTTCGTAGATCGGCACGTTGACGCCGAACCACACGACCTTGTTCGGGATCTTTTCCGCGAGCGAGGCGGTGAGCGAGCAGTCCGCGTTCAGGCAGAGCGTCGCGTCCGGGACATGGGTGATGCCCTCGCGGATGGCGTTGAGCGTGTGGGTGATCTCGCCATAGCGGTCGAGCTGGTCGCGGAAGATGTTGTTCACCACCAGACACTCGACCGGCAGGAACTCGCTCGTGCGGCGGAAGGCCGCCTCGTCGCACTCGATCAGCGCGTGGGTATACGGGCACTTGCCGGACAGTGTGCAGTGCTGGGCGAATACCGCGATGATGCCGGTCAGCAGGTTGGCGCCCGACTTGTTGGAGAAGTATTTGAGCCCCGCGTCCGCGAACGCCTGCTCGATCATGCGGGAGGTGGTGGTTTTGCCGTTGGTGCCGGTCACGACCGTGACCTTGACCCCGCGCGACAGCTCGCCGAGGATGTTTTTGTCGATTTTGAGCGCAAGCCTGCCGGGCAGGTTGGTGCCGCCGCGGCCCATGCGGCGCAGCAGCGCGCCCGATGCTTTGCAGACCAGAACCGCCAGCCTGGTTTGAAGCTTCATATCATGACCCCTTTTATCTGTCAATTTCATATAGAAAAAGTATACCGCATTTCACCGGGCAGTACAAGCCTCCATCCGGATGACGATGGCGGTTTGTACAAAAAATGAGGGAAATTTTCTACAAATTGGCGGGGCGTGGGCAGGTATTCCGCAATACGGTTCACTTGCGGGACGGAATGCACAAGAAAATGCGTGATTTATTGTGCATTATTGCCGGAGCAGCGGTTGGTTTTTACGAATTCGCGCAAAACCTCTTGCATTGACAGACAAATATTGTATAATTTATATAGTGGCTTTGGCCCTAAAAACAGGATGAGGTGATACCAATGGATTATATGTCGGAATACAAGCGTTGGCTGGAGAACCCTGCCCTTTCGGATGAGGAGCGCGCGGAGCTCCAGTCGGTGGAAGGAAATAATGAAGAGATCGAGAGCCGCTTTTTTGCACCCCTGTCGTTCGGCACGGCCGGCCTGCGCGGCGTGCTCGGCGTCGGCCTCAACCGCATGAACCGCTTTACGGTCGGCCAGGCGGCGCAGGGCCTTGCCAACCTGATTATCTCGAACGGCAAGGCGGCAATGGATCGCGGCGTTGCGATCGCGTACGACAGCCGCCACTTCTCGTCCGAATTTGCGCGTCAGTCCGCGTGCATCCTTGCGGCGAGCGGCATCAAGGCGCTGCTGTTCGATGAGCTGCGCCCCACGCCCGAGCTTTCGTTTGCGATCCGCCATTACGGCTGCATCGCGGGCATCAATATCACCGCGTCCCACAACCCCAAGGAGTACAACGGCTATAAGGTCTACTGGGAGGACGGCGCGCAGCTGCCGCCCGCCGAGGCCGACGTGGTCGCCAAGGAGATGGCCGCGACCGATATTTTCACCGGCGTGCGCACCGGCGATTACGACGGGTTCGTAAAAAGCGGCATGATCCGCATTTTGAGCACCGAGACCGACGAAGCTTACCTCGGCGAGGTCATCAAGGTTGCGGTCAACCCGGACTGCGTTAAGCAGGTTGCGGACGACTTTAAACTGGTCTACACGCCGTTCCACGGCGCGGGCTACCGTCTGGTGCCGGAGATCCTCCGCCGCCTGGGCTACAAGCATATTATCTGTGAGCCCGAGCAGATGAAGATCGACGGCGACTTCCCGACGGTCAAGAACCCCAACCCGGAATACAAGGAGGGTTTCACGCTCGCCATTGAACTGGCAAAGCAGAATGACGTGGACCTGATCATCGGCACCGACCCGGACGCGGACCGCACCGGCATCGTGCTCAAGGACAAGACCGGCGAATACGTCACCCTGTCCGGCAACCAGGTCGGCGTGCTGCTGATCGACTATATCATCACCGCGCGCAAGCTGACGAACACCATGCCGCCGCACCCGGCGGTGCTCAAGAGCATCGTCACCACCGAGATGGCGCGCGCGGCTGCGAACAAGAACGGCGTGGAGTGCTTCGACACCTTCACGGGCTTCAAGTTCCTCGCGGAGAAGATCAAGCAGTTTGAAAAGACCGGTTCGCACCAGTACCTGTTCGCGTTCGAGGAGTCCTACGGCTACCTCGCGGGCGACTACGCGCGCGACAAGGATGCAGTCACCGCTTCCATGCTGATCGCGGAGATGGCGGCCTACTACCGCACGCAGGGCAAGACCCTGTACGACGCGATGGAGGAGATGTACGAGAAGTACGGCTACTACTGCGAGCAGACCATCTCGATCACCATGCCCGGCGTGTCCGGCCTGCAGCGCATGAAGGAGCTCATGGCCGAGCTGCGCGAAAAGCCGCTCACCCGGATCGGCGCGGACAAGGTCGAGTACACCCGCGACTATCTGCCCGGCACCCGCACCTGCATGGATTGCGGCAAGGTCGAGGAGATGGAGCTCAAGGGCCAGAACGTGATGTACTACGAACTGGAAGGCGGTACGACCTTTATCATCCGTCCCTCCGGCACCGAGCCCAAGGTCAAGGTCTATATCATGGCCAAGGGCGACAGCAAGGCGGACGCCGCCGCAAAGGTGGACGCGCTCGCCGCGGCTGCCAAGGAAATCGTCAAGTAAATACTGCAAACCCAGCCAAACAGGGCGTGCGCCGGTATCCGACGCACGCCCTTTGCGGCTTTTTGGGACAGAGAAACGGGGGATTACCATGTTACAGATGATACAGCATATGATCGCAGGTATCCTTGCATCCGCGACCATCGTCAGCGGGGGCGGCGTGACCGTGACCGAAATCGTCGCGCCGCCGGGCAGCGTTGACCCGCAAAACCCGCCGGGACTTGCGGAATTTATCGAAAAGGTGCCGGACGCGGCGCGCATCGACTGCGTTGTTGTCCAAACCCGCACGGGCGGCGAGGACGGCCTTGTGCCGGACGGGGACATCTGGAACGAATCGTTCAGCCTTGCGGCGTATGACGAGGACGGCAGCCTGGTCGGCAGTACATCGGGACGCGCAGATATGCCCGCATCCGGTATGACCACCAGCCTGTACGCATATGATGCAGCGGAAAACTGCACACGCGGTTCGGTATACGTTGGGGACAAGTGTATCCTTGAGACCGTCCAGACCTACGACGGGCAGGGGCGCGTAGCCTCTTATGCCTCCTATCAGGACGGGGTGCAGGATGAGACGATCGGCTATACCTATACCCCGCAGGCGGACGGCACGCTGCTCTGCACCCGGGTGACCCGCGATGCGGACGGCGAGGTGGCCGAGGACAGCTATGTGACCGATGGAGCCGGCAACCCGCTGCACACGGAAAACCGGATCGGGGACAGGGTCATCACAACCGACTTTACCTATGACGAAAAGGGGCGGGTGACGCTCGTGGTATACGATTACGGCGCGGACGTGCCCAGCGAGACCCGTTATACCTACACAGACGCGGCGGACGGCAGCTACACCTGCCTCACCGAGCTGTATGACAACGGCGAGCTGCTCAGCCGCACCGAGCAGCAATACGATGCTTCCGGCATCCTGATGCATGAGGCGGAGCGCAGCCCGGACGGCGAGCTGCTCCGTGAGGTGACCGTGCACACGCTTGACCTGTAACGGAGGGAGCACAATGGCACAACTCATCCGGCGCCTGCTGGCGGGCGTGCTGGCCTCCGCCGCGGTCACGGGCGGGACGATGGCCTACACCGCGAGCCAGCCGATCGACGGGGCATCTATTTTCGATCTGGACGACCTTGCCGCACAGCTTCCGCGGGATACGCGCTTCTATCGACAGACCACCTGGCTCAATTGGGACGGAACATTTTCAGCGATAGGGGAAGCCGCGCCGGAGGGGTTTTCAGGGCAGTCGGAAACCGTCTCGTTTGACGCATACGACGCGCAGGGCAACCGGATTGCCTCCCTGAGCGAGCCGGACGGCAGGCTCATGGTCGGTCTGTACGAGTACGACGCGCAGGGGAACTATCTGGGCGGCACGGTGCACCTTGACCATGAACTGATGAGCGAGGTGCGCTATTCCTACACCTTTGACGAGCAGGGCAGGGAGCTTTCCCAGACCTCGCTGTACGAGGGAGAGCTGCTCAGCACTTCCGAAACAAGCTATATCCCTCAGGCGGACGGGACGACATGCGCTGAGTTGGTGAGCTTTGATGAAAAGGGGAGTGAGCGGTCAACAGAAACGAATGTGCTGGACAACAAAAATCGAATTATCCATAAAGAATTATCGCTGGGCGGCAGCGTGACGACCGCAGATTATGCCTATGACGAGCAGGATCGTTTGATCCGCAGCGTGGTGGAAAGCGCAGACGGAACCGTGACAGAAAATATCTGGACGTATGCTGATGCTGCGGACGGCAGCTATACCTGCTGCTTTGAAAACTATGAAGACGGCGTGCTGCGAGGCAGGACGGAGCAGCAGTGCGATGGTTTAGGCATCCCCGTCTATCAGGCGGAATATGATGCAGCCGGCAATCTGCTTTTGAAGATGACAGCGGAACCGCTGGACCTGTAACGGAGGGAGCACAATGGCACAACTCATCCAGCGCCTGCTCGCGGGCGTATTTGCGTCCGCGGTCGTCACCGGCGGGACGGCGGCATATGTTGAGGCGCAGCCGGGCGGCGTCTATGCCACGCAGCTCCCCGGGCTGGCGGCGTTTGCGGAGCAGCTGCCGGACGATACGCACTTTTACCGCGCCGTCACGCGCGTAAGCTACAATACGGTCATGGGGATGGCAGACGGGGAGCCGGCCGAGAGCGAGGCGTTGTCGGAGTCGGTCGGCGTGCAGGCCTATGACGGGAGCGGAAATCTGGTCGGAAGCTTCTCCCCGGGTGCGGAGGCGCCCACCTACTCTATCCACGAATATGATGAAAACGGCAACCGGGTGCATTCCGTCAGATATCATGACGGGGAACCGATGCTCGAAATCTTCCTGGTATATGATGCGGACGGGCGCGAGGTCTCCCGCGAAACATGGAGCGGCGGGGCGCTGAGCAGCACCGTAGCGTTTGTTTACACACCGCAGCCGGACGGCACGACCCTGCTGGAGGCGACTTCCTGCGACGAAACCGGCGAGGTGGAGATAGCGGAGGTAGACCGGCAGACGCTGGACAGTAAAGGCCGTGTGGTTGCGACCGAGGCGTATTTGAACGGCTCGGTCGAGCTGTGGATGCAGGCGGCCTACGAATATGACGACCGCGACCGCCTGACCCGCAGCGTGGTCACTTCCAGCGACGGCATCCCGGACGAAAACATTTTCACCTATACCGATGCGCCGGACGGCTCGTATACCTGCACGGCGGAATTCACCGATGACGGCGTGCTGACCTCCCGCACCGAGCAGCAGTTTGATGCCCTCGGCGCCTGCATCCATCAGGCGGAGTACAGCCCGGACGGCGAATTGGCCTATGAGATGCTGGCCGAACCCCTTGACATGTAAAAAACGCCCGCGTCAAGCGGGCGTTTTTCCTGTTTTTTGTGCCGGGGAGCGGCGCGGCTCAGCGGCTGCGGCGCCAGGTCCCGGGCGCGAACAGCAGCAGCATGGGGAACAGCTCCAGACGGCCCGCGAGCATGTCGAACATCAGGACGATCTTGCTGAGCGGGGAGAGGAAGCCGAAATTCGCAGCCGGACCGACCAGCTCGAGGCCGGGGCCGACATTGTTGAGCGCGGTCGCAACCGCGGTAAAGCTCGTGACCATGTCCTCACAGGTCAGGCTGACCAGCACCACGGACGCGACGAAAATCAGCAGATAGGTGATCAGGAACACGTTGACCGAGCGCATGACCTCATGCTGCACACGGTGGCCGTCCATCTTGTTGACGCGCACCGCGCGCGGGTGGATAAGGTACTGCATTTCCTTTTTGATGGTCTTGAGCAGCAGCACGATGCGCGAACATTTGATGCCGCCGCCGGTCGAACCGGCGCATGCACCGATAAACATGAGCAGCACCAGCAGGGATTTGCTGAACGCGGGCCAGTAGTTGAAATCGACCGTGGCAAAGCCGGTGGTCGTGATGATGGAAGCGACCTGGAACAGCGCGTGGTGGAAGCTCTCAAAAAAGCTGCCGAACATATCCCGGACGTCGACCGCAATCAGCAGCGCAAAGCCGAGGATCACGCCGAGATACAGCCGGATCTCTTCGATGCGAAATGCGTCGCGGAAACGCCGTGAAAGCACCAGGTAATAGGCGCTGAAATTGATGCCGAACAGGATCATAAACACCGAGATGACGCCCTGTAAGTAATAGCTGTCGTAATGCGCAATGGAGTTGTTCCAGATGCCGAAACCGCCCGTGCCGGCGGTCGCCATCGAGGTGCAGACCGCATCGAAAAACGCCATGCCGCCCAGCAGCAGCAAAATGACCTGCAGCACGGTCATGCCGAAATAGATGGCGTACAGGATGAACGCGGTATCGCGCATGTGCGGCGACATTTTGGACACCGACGGGCCCGGGCTCTCCGCGCGCATCAGGTGGATGGTATGCCCGCCTGCAAGCGGCAGGATCGCCAGCATGAATACCAGCACGCCCATGCCGCCGACCCAGTGGGTCAGGCTGCGCCAGAGCAGCGCGGCATGCGACATGGACTCCACGTCGCTCAGGATGGTCGCGCCCGTGGTGGTGAAGCCGGAAATGGTCTCAAACAGGGCGTCTACCACCGAGGGGATCTCCCCGCTGAACAGGAAGGGGAGCGAGCCGGTGACAGCCAGCACGATCCAGCACAGCGCAACGGTCACGAAGCCCTCGCGCGCATAGAAGCGGTTGTTCGCGGGCTTTTTGCGGGAGAACAGCACGGCGAAGGCCAGGCAGATTGCCGCAGCCCCCAGATAGGCCGAAACAACATGCTCCTGATAGAGGATGGCGGTCAGCGCGGGCAGCAGCAGGAAAACCGACTCCACGCCCAGCATCCAGCCGATCAGGTAGCGTATCATAGCGTAATTCATTTGTCTGCATCCTCCGCCGCGTTGGGCTCTTCCGGCTGGAAGATGTCCTGCAAATCGTTCATACCCTTGCGGGTGGAGACAACGATTACGGTATCGCCCTCATGCAGCTCGTCCTTGCCGCGCGGGATAATGCGTTTGCCCCTGCGGTTGATGCAGCACAGCAGCACGTCCGGGCGGATGGGCATGTCCTGAAGCGGCACGCCGGTCAGGTCGTGCGCCGCCACGCGGAATTCGAGCGCCTCCGCGCCGCCGCCCAGTTGGTGCAGGGTCTCGACATTCGAGCCCATGGAGTTCTGCATGGCGCGGATGTACTGGCCGATCAGCTCGGCGGTCGTCTGCTTGGGGCGGATGATCGTGCCGATGGGCAGGTTTTCGATGACTTCCTCGAAATTGACGCGGTTGACCTTGGTAAACAGCTTGGCGTGCGAATGGCGGCCGGCGTGCAGGGAGAGCAGGATGTTCTCCTCGTCCATGCCGGTCAGCGCGACGAACGCCTCGCAGGAGGAAAGCCCCTCTTCCTCGAGCAGGTCGCGGTCGGTCGCGTCGCCGTGGATGATGGTCGCGCTCGGGAGCAGCTCGGAGAGCAGCTCGCAGCGCTCGAGGCGGTTCTCGATGATTTTGACCGAGATGCCCGATGCAATCAGCATTTTTGCAAGGAAATACGAGATTTTGCCGCCGCCGACCAGCATGGCCGAGCTGATGCGGTCGTTCGGCACACCGATCTGCTCGAAAAACTGGGTCTGCTCGCGCGGCGGGATGATGACGGTGATGTCGTCCCCGCGCTGGAGGATGAAATCGCCCTTGGGGATATAGGTCTGCCCGCCGCGGCGCACCATGCACAGCAGAACGTTGGAGCGCAGCAGGGGGTTGACCTCGCAGACCGCCATCCCGTCCAGCCGGGAACCCACCGGGATGCGGATATCCAGCAGCTCGATGCGCCCCTTGGCAAAGGTGCCTACGCCGATGGCGGAGGGAAAGCGGATCAGGCGGGAAACCACGCGGGCGGTGGACAGCTCGGGGTTGATGACCATGGACAGGCCGAGCTCGTCGCGGATAAAGCCGACCTCGGAAACGTATTCCGGGTCGCGCACGCGGGCAATGGTGTGGCAGCCGGACGCCCGGCTGGCAATCAGGCAGGAAAGCAGGTTGATTTCGTCGTGTGTGGTGACGGCGATCAGCAGGTCGGTCTCCCGCACGCCCGCCTCCTTGAGCACCTGGTAGCTGGTGCCGCTGCCGGTGACCGTGGCAACGTCCAGTGTGTTTGCCAGCTCACCCAGCCGGCGTTCGGACATATCGACCAGGGTCAGCTCGTGCCCGTCTGCTGCGAGCTGCTCGGCGAGCGCCGAGCCGACTTTGCCGCAGCCTACAATAATGATGCGCATAGTGCGCCTCCGATCTTTATTTTTTTCTCCTGAGGCAACACCGCACAATTATGCCTGCGGCGCTTTGCGGAAATTTTACCCCCTGATTTTGTTGCGCTTTCCTGCAATACATCAAGTATTGCTGCAAAA
>DXIC01000043.1 GCA_019113065.1 Candidatus Agathobaculum stercoravium | reverse complement strand
CGATCTCGCGGTTTTCCTCCAGATAGTCCATCGCCCGGGTGAGCACGGGCTGGAGTGTTGCCGCCTCGCTGGGCCGCAGCACGGCGATCATGGCGCGGAAATCCGTGATCATTTCCGCCTCGATCTGCTCGCGCAGGTCATATACATCGCGGTAATGCGCATAAAATGTGCCGCGGTTGATGTCCGCCTCGCGCACCACATCGGTCACCGTAATGCTCTGGAAATCCTTCTGCTGCATCAGCCGCGTCAGCGCCTGCCGCAGCAGTTTTTTTGTCCGCCGAATCCGCTTGTCCTCCTGCTCTGCCACAACGATCCCTCCGTTCGATAATCCGGCCGAATTTCAAAAATAAATGGACAAAATGAACACAGGTTGTTCGGTTTTACCCATAATCTCAAAATTGACTATTGTGTCTGTTATCCTTATGCAATATACTATAACACAGAAAGTTATCATACACAATATCTATTTCTGTGAAAGCTGGTGTTTTCTTTGTGAAATTAAAAGGGCACAGCGTGGTTGACCTGATCATCAACAGCCGCAAACACATTGAAAAAGTGTTTGCCATTGTGCTGGTGTTCAGCCTGATCTGCATCCCAATGGTCGGCGTCAACTACGATTTGACCGAATACCTGCCGGACGAATCGCCTTCCGCCAAGGCGCTCGATATCATGGAGCAGGAGTTCACCTATCCCGGCATCGGCCGCGTGATGCTGGAGGATGTGACGCTGTATGAGGCGAAAAACATCAAAGACCGCATTGCCGATGTGGACGGCGTGGATATGGTGATGTGGTGTGATACCACAACAAACATCTATGGCTCGAGCGAGTTCATCGATTATTCGGATATCGAGGATTATTATAAAGACGGCGACGCCTATATGGACATCATCTTCCTGGAAAAGGATTCGTCCGACCGCACGCATGCGGCGGTACGCGAGATCGAGCAGATCGTCGGCGGGCGCGGCTGTGTTGCCGGCTCTGCCGTATCCGACACCAACCTCGGCCCGACTATCAATTCCGAGATTGCCCGTGTGCTGGTGCTTGCGGTCATTATCATTTTCCTGATCCTGACGCTTACCACAACCTCGTGGTTCGAGCCGGTGCTGTTCCTGTCCGTGCTGGGCATTGCAATTATCATCAACATGGGCACGAACATTATTTTCGGGGAAATATCCTTCCTGTCCAATGCGGTCGGCGCGGTTTTGCAGCTCGCCTGCTCGATGGACTATTCGATCTTCCTGCTGCACGCATTTACCGAAGAAAAGGCGAACGGCGCCGCACCGGAGCAGGCCATGGCAAACGCGCTGCGCAGTGCATTTGCATCGATCGGCGCCTCAGGCGCAACGACCATCGTCGGCTTCCTTGCGCTGGCGCTCATGCGGTTCGGCATCGGGCCGGATATGGGCTTTGTACTCGCCAAGGGCATTTTCCTCAGCCTGGTCACTGTCCTGCTGCTGATGCCGGCGCTCATCCTGCGCTTCCAGGACGTGGTCGACAAGACACGGCACCGTCCGTTTATCCCCGGCCAGTGGCGCAAATTCGGTGAATTTGCGTATAAGATCCGCAAGCCTGTGATGGCGGTGGTGCTGGCCATCATTATCCCGTGCTATGTTGCGCAGGGCATGGCAGACTTTACTTACGGCAACGAGGCGGTTGCCAACTCCGTGGGTACGCCGGTATACGAGGCTGAACAGAAGATGAACGCCAAGTTCGGGCAGAGCAATATGATGCTGGCGCTCGTCCCGCTGGATGGCAATGTCACGGAAAAGGCCATGAGCGAAGAGATCGCCGACCTGCCGTATGTGAAATATGCGCTCGGGCTGGCTTCCGCCTTGCCGGAGGGCATCCCGGAGGAATTCCTGCCCGGGAGCGTGACCGGTATGCTGCACTCGGAAAACTGGGCGCGCGTGATCATCAACGTGCGTTCCGCAGGCGAAAGCGATGAGGCGTTTGCCTATGCGGACGAGATCCGCTCGATCGTGGACAAATATTACCCCGGTGAGCAGACCTATCTGGTCGGCGTGACGCCCTCGACACAGGATATCAAGGAAGTTATTGTGCCGGATAACCAGCGGGTCAATCTGGTTTCGCTGCTCGGCGTGGCGCTTGTTGTTGCCATCACCTATAAATCGTTCCTGCTTCCGCTGGTTGTGCTCATCCCGATCGAAGCGGCAATTTTCATCAACACCGCCATGCCGTATATTTACGGACAGCGCACCATGTATCTGGGCTTTATCATCGTCAGCTGCATCCAGCTCGGCGCGACGATCGATTACTCCATCCTGCTGACCGGCAACTATCTGGACGCCCGCGCGCAGGGCGACAAAAAGGAGGCCGCGATCCGCGCGGTCACGGTCAGTGCGGAGTCTATCCTGACTTCAGGCATGATCCTGATGACCGCCGCCTACGGCCTGTACTTTATGACCTCGGTCGAGGCAATCTCCGGCCTTGGGCAGCTGGTCGGGCGCGGCGCACTGATTTCCATGATACTGGTGCTGTTCCTGCTGCCCAGCTGCCTGATGATTTTCGACAAATGGATCGTCAAGCCGGATTACGCAGAGCGCAAGCATGCGAAGATGAACCGCATCCGTGGGAAAAGGATCAAGCTGCCGGTACTCAGCGAATTGCATGAGCAGCGCCTGCGGCTGCATGAGCAGATCCGGGAGAACCGCCGTGCGCGGCACAGGGCGTTCCGCGATCGGATCAAACGGATGCTGCAAAAGGGCGGAAACGCGTCCGGCAGCGCGCCGGGACAGAAAAACGATAAGGAGGAAAACGACCATGAAGCCAAATAAACTGCGCCGCCCGGCCGCTGCGGCGCTCGTGCTGGCGCTCGTCCTGCCGCAGGCAGCGCTTGCCGCCCCGCCGGAGGTCGAGACCGACGAAGCGGTGTATATCAATCTGGATGCATACGGCATCCCGGAGGCGACGCGCATCGTCAAGGGCGTCAGCCCGAACGGGCATACGGAATTTACCGACTACGGCGACTATTCCGAAGTCTATAATATGTCTACGTATGACCAGCCGGCGCTGGAGGACGGCGCGGTCACTTGGACGCTGGAAGGGGAAGGGATGCGGCGGTTCTATTATGAGTGCATCCCGGAAAGCGATACCGCCATCCAGCTTCCGTGGAATTTCGACATTTCCTACAAGCTCAACGGTGTGCCGGTCGAGGCGGAAAAGTGCGCGGGCGCGAGCGGGCTGGTGGAAATCAACATCCATGCGACGCCGAACGAATCCGCAAGCGCGTATTACAGGAACAATATGATGCTGATCTGCGGCACGGGGATCGATATGAGTGAAGTGCTCTCGATCGAAGCGCCCGGCGCGCAGGTGCAGTCCATGGGCACCTACAAGCTGGTGGTGTTTATGGGGCTGCCCGGCGAGGAGAATACCTTCACCGTGCGCATCGGCTCGGAGCACTTTGAGAGCATGGGGCTGCTGCTGTTCATGGCGCCTGCGACCCTGTCCTCGCTCGATATCCTGTCCGACCTGCGGGACATCAAGAACCGGCTGGGCGATTCGGGTGACAGCCTGTATGAGGGGCTGTCCAGCATGCTGGAAACCATGCAGTCCATGCAGAGCGGGCTGAATGTGCTGTCCGGCGGGCTGTCTGGCATCGATACCGTGCGGCGGCAGCTGATGGCTGACCGGGGCGAGCTCGACCCGCAGACCGATGCGGCATTGGACGCGCTGGAGACGCTCGCGGGCAATTCGGATTCGCTCATCCCCGAGCTGAACTCGACCAAGACCACGCTGACGACGCTCAACGCAACGGTCAACAGCATGCTGACCACGCTGACGGACTCCGCAGAGGACGTGGCCGCATATCAGGAGCTGCTGCGGCAGACGCATGACCACCTGAAGGATTTGCAGGGCATGCTGGACGAACTGCATGACGGCACGGGGGACGGCTCGCGCGATCTGTACCAGCTTGCCGAGGATTTTGAAGCGCTGCGCGACGATCTGGACCGCCTTTCGCTGTCCGGCGACCTGCTGGAAGGCGCGCTGAACGACCTGCGTGATGAATCGGACGCGATCACCGGGATGATCGGCGGACTACTCGATTTGGTTGCCCCGGATCTGGGGCTCTCCGGTATGGTGGAAGAGCTGGTCCAGCCGCTGAACGATGTGATCAGCGAGGCGGCCGGGCTGGTGGAGGCGGTCAGTGAGCTGTCCGGCGACTCGAGCGGGCTGGGTTCGCTGACCTATACCGCGGAAAGCATTTCGGAGAATTTCGGGGATATCCTGAACATCCTTGAGGATTACGAGACCCTGCCCGACGACTTCACTGAGGACGGGCAGGAGCTGACCGAACTGGCCGACCAGACGCTCGAGCGGGTCAACGACCTGCTGGCGGACATCCCTGCGCTGTCTGCGTCGCTCGACCAGCTGACGGCGGATGCGACCTCAGCGCTGGACAAGGGCGAGGATCTGACCGTCTCGCTCTCCGATACGCTTACTACGGCGAGCGAACTGCTGCAAACCGTAACGGATAACCTGCGCGCGGTGCGTGACGAGTCGGATGCAGCCATGCAGGCCACGCTGGGCGGGCTGATCGATGTACTCGACAAGGCTGCAAATTCCGGCAGCTCGGATCAGCTGGAAAACGCGAATGACAGTATCCATTCTGCGCTCGAGGATGCGGAAAACGATCTGGAGGAGGAGACCAACATGCTCAATCTGGATTCGGAGGCAGCGTTGCAGTCGGTTACCTCGGATAAGAACCCCACACCGGCCAGCGTGCAGTTTATCCTGCGCACGGAGGAGATCTCGGTGGACGAAACCGAGGAATTGCAGCAGGCTGCGGCGCAGGAGGATGACGAAGGGGTGCTCGGCCGGATCGTCAATATTTTCAAAGAGCTGTTTGAAGCAGTCAGCGGCGTATTTGCACAGGGATAACCGCGATTGTACGGAAGGGAAGAGGGAGGCCGGGAAACGGCCTCCCTCTTTGCCAGTATCTATATGTATGCGCGTGTATGTGCGGCGTGGCAGCCGGCTGCCATGTTGCAGTCAGGCTCCGTCCAGCCATTTGCTTGACAGGGCAGGGCGTCAGGCCTATAATGTACAGTATGCTTTATAATGGGAATGGGGGGTTATGGATGGAAGCGAACCGGGAATACCGTTTTGCACGGTTGATCCTGAAACTGGGCAACACAATTATCAAAAACAGGGACAAGCACCTCAGGCAGATCGGTCTGACGACAGAGCAGGCTGACAGCCTGCAATTTTTCCTGTATCAGGGGCAGGCGACCATCACGGAGCTGAAAGACCATTTGGGCGTCAGCCATCAGACCGCACGCGGGATTGTCCGGCGGATGGAAGACAAGGCGTTGGTCCGGACCCGGAAATCCGATATTGACGCACGCTGCCAACAGGTCATCCCCACGGAGCAGGGCAGGGAAGCGGGGGAAGTATTGCGAAGGAACGGGACCTGCACCGGCAGCCAGCTGCTGAGAGGGTTAAGCGAGGCAGAGCAGAAACAGTTTTTCAATCTGCTGCAAAATGCGCTGAAAAATATTGAAAATTGATTTATATGTGCAAACGTCTGCTAAATATACAGTATGCTGTGCAATGGGGGATAAATATGAAACAGAAGGTTTACTCCAGAGATATCATTCTGGTTTTGGCGGCCAGTTTTTTCTATCTCGCCAGCCCAATGCTGGTAACGCCGCTGATTACCGGCTTTTCCGGCAGCCTCGGGGCATCCGCCGCACTTATGGGGATGATCGGAGGCCTGATGAACCTGTGCGCCCTGTTTTGCAGGCCGTTTGTCGGGAATCTGGCCGACCGGGTCAGCAAATACAGGTTGTCTGCTGTTGGGGCAGCGCTGATGGCAGTGGCATGCCTGGGCTATATCCTGGCGTCCAGCCCGGCGGTTGTGGTTTTTTCCCGGATCGTAAACGGTGTGGGCTATGCCTGCTGTTCCGTATGTATGTCCGCCTGGCTGTCAAACCTGCTGCCCAAAGACCGGATTGGCTCCGGTATGGGCTTTTATGGCATGATGAATGCGCTGGCAATGGCGGTTGCCCCTGCAATCGGCGTCAATATTTATCAGAAACTGGGATACCATATGGCGTTTGTCGCGGCGCTGTGCTTTTCCGCCGTGATCCTGCTGGTGATCCGGTTTATGTCGGATAAGGGGGAACCGGACAATCTGCCGCAGCAGGGAGGGAGGCAGCGGGAAATACGGCTTGTTGACAGGAAAGTGATCCCTGTTGCGCTGATTATCATGCTGTTTTCGCTCCCGTACTGTGCAACCCAGTCCTTTCTCGTCAGCTATGTGGAAACACGGGCGCTGGATGTCAATGTGAGCCTGTTTTTCCCGTTTTATGCTGTGGTTTTGCTTGTGCTCCGCTTTGCGCTCAAAAGCCTGTTTGACCGGCTGCCGTTTTGGATCTTCCTGCTTGGCAGCTCAGCAAGCGCCTTTGCAGGGATCCTGCTGCTTGCACTGATGAAAAACAATGCGATGCTGCTGCTTGCGGCATGCTGCATGGCAGGCGGGTACGGCATTATGAGTTCGGTTTGCCAGTCCACAGCGATCCTGCTTGCCGGCCCGGGCAGGCGCGGGCTTGCCAACAGCACCTATTACATCGGGCTGGACCTGGGGATGACGCTGGGGCCGGTCGCAGGCGGTTTTTTGTTTGGGAATGTGGAGCTGAGCCTGTTCTATCCTGTGCTGCTGGCCACAGTGCCGCTGGAGCTTATGACATATTGGTGTTTCCGCAAAACCGTGCGGCAGGCAAGGCAATAAGCAAACAGCCCGATCGTGTTTCAGCATGCTTGCCCGGCTGGGGAATGCAGACGGGCCTCCGGCCGGGCGGAAACAGCTGCCTTTATCCATGGCGCGCGGATAACCGATGCCGCGGCAGCATCTCCTCAGGCTGTCTTTTTCCCCAGCCTGCGCAGGGTTTCAGCAATATTTTCCTGATGCAGCTCGGCTGCGCGGAAATGCAGCAGATGGAAATTCAGGTTGAACAGCGATCCCAGCCCGAACGCGGCGATTACAGTGCCGATGCCGACCTGCCCGCCGAGCAGGAAGCCGGCGATAATGACAACGATTTCAACCGAGGCGCGGCACAGGCCGACCGAGCGGCCGGTCTTGCGCGCAAGCGCAACCATAAGTGCGTCGCGCGGCCCTGCGCCGAGTGCGCTCTTCATATACATCCATGTGCCAATCGCAAGCAGTTCCATCCCGGCCAGCAGCATCGGAATACCGGAAGACAGACTGTGCATCTGCGGGATCCAGTCCAGCCAGAGCAGCCCGTCAATGCAAACCGCGCACAGGACAATGTCAACCACCGTACCGATGCCGAAGCTCTCGCCGCACAGCATTGCGGTCCCGATGGCGGCTGCGCCCACAATCATGGATGCGGTGCCGTAGGTGATGCCGGCGGTCTGCGCCAACCCCTGTTGGAGCACGCTCCATGGCTCTAGGCCGACGTTGGCCCGCAGCATCATGGTGATCCCGAGCGCGCTGACGGCCACACCTGCCACCAGCCAGAGCAGACGTGCGATATAATTACGAACCATGGCGGCTTACCCCCTTCTCCACCCATCCGGATGCGGCGGGCACGCCGGCCGGTGTGTTGGCTCTCTGCATAATTGCAGCCATCCTGATCGCCTCCTTGACTTCTTTCCACAACCATGCTACCATAAGATTTACCAATTGTAAAATTCATGGTTTTGATAAAAATATTCAAATTTTTTGATGGTGATGGTATGGAGATCAGGAACCTCGTAACCTTTGTGCGGATTGCGGAAACACAGAACTTTTCCCGTACCGCAGAGCAGCTTGGCTACTCGCAGTCTGCGGTGACAATGCAGATCAAACAGCTGGAGGGTGAGCTGCGTACACAGCTGTTCGAGCGGATCGGCAAGCAGGTCAAGCTGACACAGGCAGGCGAGCGGCTGCTGCCCTATGCGCTGGGAATCCTGAAGGCAGTCCGGCAGGCGGAAGAAATCGCGCGCGAACCGGCGCAGATTGCCGGGAAACTGCGGATCGGCACCTGTGAATCCTTTGTGATCAGCGTCCTGCCGCCCGTGCTCATGGAGCTGGCCGCGCATTGCCCGCAGGTAGAGATCAGCACGCATACCGCGCGCATACCCGAGCTGATCCAGATGCTGCGCCGGAACGACGTGGATATCCTGTATTTCCTCGACCAGAAGATGTACTTCCCCGAATGGGTCAAGGTGTCTGAACGGCCGGAGAAGATCTTTTTTGTTGCGTCTGCGGATTCTGCGCTGGCGCGGGAAAAACACATCCCGGTCGAACGGCTGTTGCAGGAGCCGCTGTACCTCACGGAGAAAGGGATCAGCTACCGGTATGCAATGGAGCAGGCTTTGGCGGCAAAAGGCTACGAGCTGCATCCCGTATGGGAGGTTGGCAATACCGATGTGATCACCCGCATTTTGCTGAAGAACAAGGGCGTTTCTTTCCTGCCGGAATATGTCGTGCATCCGTATGTTGCGGATGGGCGGCTTGCAGTTTTGGATGTTGACTGTGAGGAGATCGTGATGTGGAGCCAGCTGGTGTACCATCGCAACAAGGATGTGACGCCGCAGATGCAGCAGTTTATTGAACTGATGCGGAAGCATATCGGTTGATTTAACCGGTGGATTATTATATAATAATATTATTCTATTATTATTGCGTGATATCATATGAAAGTAACATTAAAACAGATTGCAGAGAAAACCGGCGTATCGATCAACACTGTATCGCTTGCGCTGCGGGGGATGTCCAACATCAGCGATGAGACCAGGGAAAGGGTAGTGCGTGCGGCGCGCGAGCTGGGGTACCACAAGCAGCTGAAAACACCGGCGGGCAGACGGAACCTGTGCCTGGTATCAACCGGGATGCACTTGCAGGATTCCTACTTTTACATGGAGTTTTATCAGCTTTTCCTGAATTACGCGTCAGCGCACGGCTATACGATGCTTGCAATGGAGGCTGAATATTTCCAGAATGATCCGGCGGAGATCCGCGGACGGTTGGAGCAATCCTCCATTGGCGGGATCCTTTCGCTTGGCGATATGAAAGAAGAGATGTTCGCCAACCTGTACCAAAGCGGCCTTCCGGTAGTGGCGGTAGGCGCGCGGTATTATCAAAACCCGGTGTGTACGTTTATTGAGGACAACCAGCTGGCGGCGCACCAGGCAGTGCACTTTTTGATCGAACACGGCTACAAGCGCATTGGGTTTGCCGGCAGCCCGCTGCACAGCATCGCGTTTTCTGAGCGGTATTTTGCGTTCCGGCAGGCCTGCTATACCGCGGGGCTGTCCAGCCGGGAGGATGACGAATGGCTGGATCTGATGCCCGACCAGGGGGTGGCAGAAAATGAAAAGCGTATCCTCGCCCGCCTTGATTCCGGGAAACCGCTGCCGGAGGCATTTTTCTGCGCACATGACCTGCTTGCGATAACCATGATGAAGGCGTTCCGGCAGCGGGGGATCCGTGTGCCGCAAGATATTGCATTGATCGGCGTGGACTATAACCCGATGGGGCAGATTATGGAACCACGCCTTACTTCTGTTGATGTCTGCTGCCGGGCGCAGGCTGAGGCGGCAGTGCGCAAACTGATCGCGTTTATCGAATCCGGCACATATTCCGCGGCAAGGATACTGCTTCCAACCGTGCTGCGGGTTGGCGGGACAGTGCAGGACCGAAGAAAACTGGACAGGGGCTGACCGAAGGTCTCCGGAAATTCCGGAGACTTTTTTTATTGAAAATTTGGCAATATGAATATTAATTTTATAGGAATTATGCGGTTGCATA
>DXIC01000042.1 GCA_019113065.1 Candidatus Agathobaculum stercoravium | reverse complement strand
ATCGTGTTCATCGATGAGATCGACGCGGTCGGCCGCCAGCGCGGCGCAGGCCTCGGCGGCGGACACGACGAGCGCGAGCAGACGCTCAACCAGCTGCTGGTTGAGATGGACGGCTTCGGCGCGAACGAGGGCGTTATCGTCATCGCCGCGACCAACCGTAAGGACATTCTGGACAACGCGCTGCTGCGTCCGGGCCGCTTTGACCGTCAGGTCTATGTCGGTGCACCGGACGTCAAGGGACGCGAAGCGATCCTCAAGGTGCATGCGCGCAACAAGCAGTTCGATCCGGACGTCAAGTTCGCGGATATCGCCAAGACGACCGCCGGTTTCACCGGCGCAGACCTTGAGAACCTGCTCAATGAGGCGGCGCTGCTGGCAGCCCGCCGTAACAAGAAGCTGATCTCGCAGGAGGAGATCGAGGAATCCCTGCTCAAGGTGGTCATGGGTGTGGAGAAAAAGAGCCACATCATCACCGAGAAGGATAAGCGCCTGACCGCGTTCCATGAGGCAGGGCATGCGATCTGCTTCCATGTGCTGCCGACGCAGGACCCGGTGCACCATGTCACCATTATCCCGCGTTCTTCCGGTGCGGGCGGCTTTACCATGCCGCTGCCCGAGGAGGATCAGGCATACCGCACCCGCCGTTACATGGAGGAGTATATTATCGTCTGCCTGGGCGGCCGTGTGGCTGAGGAGCTGACGATGGACGATATTTCGACCGGCGCGTACGGCGACATCAAGCAGGCGACCCAGATGGCGCGCGCCATGGTCACCAGCTACGGCATGAGCGAGAAGATCGGCCCGATCGATTACGGTTCGGACAACGGCGAGATTTTCCTTGGCCGCGATTTTGCAGCGGGCAAGGGCTATTCCGAGGTCAAGGCCGCGGAGATCGACGACGAGATCCACCGCATCATTGAGGAAGCCTACCGTGCATGCAAAAAGCTTCTCACCGAGCACATGGATGAGATGACGCGCGTGGCGGAGTATCTGATTCGCAACGAAACCATGGACGGCGACACCTTTGTCAAGGTGTATAACAACGAGATCGTGCCGGACAAGGTGATCGGCGAGGATCTGATGACCGAGCTCAAGGAAGAACTGGACGCCAAGGTCGGTAAGGCGTCAGAGAGCGCTGCAGAGGCCGCGCAGGCGGACGGCGAAGCCGAAGCAAAGGCTGAGGCAGAGCCGGCGGACAGCGACGCTCCTGAGGACAACAAGTAAAGCCAAGATCCCACGGAAAACCCGTGGGATCTTTTTTGCGCCTGAATGTCAAAAGTTCTTGACATTTTTGCAAGAGTAAATTATGATAAAAATGTAAAAAGAGTTTAACATTTGATATAGCAGAGGAGGATGGCTATGCGGATGATCATTGCATGTTCGATCCCATTGTTGATGCTGGTGCTCATCTTTGCCGGTACGGTCTGGATGCAGAAAAGCAAGTCTCCAAAAGTGAAACGAATGACAACGCGCTTGGGAATGGTCAAGATGGATGAGATGGAAAAGGAGATCCAGCAAAAGTCGATTCAGATCGCCTATAATGTGGTGTTATACGCCTTGCTGGGCTATACGTTTTATAGCCAGTTTGTAAAACATGAGATGCATCCTGTTACATTGCTCATTGCCGTTGCTGGAATATTGACGCAGGGATTTGCAACGCTCATCCTTCGTTACCGCAGCACCAAGGGGGATGAGGATTACCAGCCATATCCGATCTGGAAAACGCTGCTTTGGATCGCCTGCATTACTGTCGGCCTGACCGCAGTGGGTTCTTTTATTGTGTTTACAGTGATAGCGTGGTGACAGCATGCGCAACTGTATCAAAGAACTGCGCAAGGCACGCGGTCTGCGGCAGGAGGACATGGCGCCTCTGCTTGGTGTATCGCGGCAGACGGTTGTCGCGATGGAGAACAATAAATACGACCCTACGCTGGAGCTTGCTATGAAGGTGGCGCGCCTGCTCGGGCAGCCAGTCGAGAGCATCTTTTTTCTGGAGGGATGAGCAGAGGCGGTTTTTCGTCCCTGTTTTCGTGATTTTGGATGCAAATAGGGGCCATTTAGTGATATTGGCAGATGGAAGCCGTGCACTTTGTCATATCCGACAAAAGGAAATGCGGAAAAAGGGGAAATTTATCAGTTATTCCCTTGCGCTCGACGCTTCGATATGGTATGATAGGAAGGCTTGAGAAAGACACATGTCTTTTTAGGGAGGACAGACAACGCATGGTCAAACCGAAATACTATCTGGTCGACCGCACACTGCTGCCGGAGGTTTTTCAGCGTGTGATCGAGGCAAACGAGGCGATCGCTTCGGGCAAAGCGGCAACGGCAAGCGAGGCGGCGAAAATTGCGGGGCTTTCCCGCAGCGCGTACTATAAATATAAGGATGGCGTGCGGCCCTTTTTCGAGGCCACCACAGACCGCATTGTTACGTTCCATTTCATGCTGCATGACCAGCCGGGCGTGCTGTCGAGTATTTTGGGACTGATGGCGCGCTCGGGCACGAACCTGCTGACGGTCAACCAGTCCATCCCGATGCGCGGGCAGGCTTCGGTCACCATTGCGGCCCGCACAGGCGAAATGAAGTATTCTGTAGAGGAACTGCTCCACCGCGCGGAAGCGATGGAGGGCGTCAGCAAGGTGGAAATCCTCGCTTCGGAATGATCTGTTATGCAAATCCGTCGTACCGCTCGCAGCAGAGGGTGCGGAAAACTGATATGGAGGAACAGAGTATTATGATAAAAGCAGCAATCATGGGGCACGGCACGGTCGGTTCGGGCGTATATGAGGTGTTCGAGATGAACGCCGAAAAGATCGCGCGCGTGGTCGGCGAGCCGGTCGAGGTCAAGTATGTGCTCGATCTGCGGGACTTTTCCGCGCTGCCCTACGGGCATAAATTTGTTTCCGACTTTTCCGTGATCGAGAACGACCCCGAGGTCACGGTTGTGGCCGAGGTTATGGGCGGCGTCGGCGCGGCGTATGAGTTCACCAAGCGCTGTCTGCTCGCGGGCAAGAGCGTGTGCACCTCCAACAAGGAGCTGGTCGCGACCCGCGGCGAGGAGCTGCTTAAAATCGCCGCGGAAAAGGGCGTCAATTACATGTTTGAGGCCTCGGTCGGCGGCGGCATCCCGATCATCCGTCCGATGCTCCAGTGCCTTGCTGCGAACGAGTTCAATGAGATCTGCGGTATCCTGAACGGCACCACCAATTACATCCTGACCCAGATGATCCACAACGGCGTCACCTTTGCGGATGCGCTCAAGCAGGCACAGCTCAACGGCTATGCGGAAAAGGATCCGACCGCGGACATCGAGGGCCACGACGCCTGCCGCAAGATCTGCATTCTGGCCGACCTTGCCTTTGGCGACAAGTTTGACCCGGACCAGGTCTCCTGCGAGGGCATCAGCAAGGTCACGCTCGAGGACGTGGCCAACGCCGACAAGCTGGGCTGCGTCATCAAGCTGATTGGCCGCACGGTGCGCTGTGAGGACGGCACGGCTTACGCCTATGTCGCCCCGCACCTCATTCCCAAGGAAAACCTGCTCGCGTCGGTCGAGGACGTGTTCAACGCCATCATGGTCAACGGCAATGCGACCGGCGACGTGATGTTCTACGGCAAGGGCGCGGGCAAGCTCGCGACCGCGTCCGCAGTTGTCGCGGATATGCTGGACTGCATCGAGCACGCAGAGCACCGCCGCCGCATCATGTGGGGCGACGGTTCCAGGAACCTGCTCCGCCCGCTGGATACGCTGCAAAGCGCGTGGTATGTGCGCTTCAAGGGCCCGCGCAAGGCGCTTGAGGATGTCCTGCCGGTCGAGAGTATGGCCGAGCCTGCCGAGGGCGTGCTGGTTGTACGCACGAGCAAGCTGTCTACTGCGGATATGCACAAAAAGATCGAACAGCTGAACGCCGGCGGAGAAGTGCGCGCGGCGATGCGTATACTGTAAGGGGAGGGCAAACGAGAAATGGTTCGTGTTACCGTCCCGGCGACGAGCGCCAACATGGGCTCGGGCTACGACAGCATCGGCATTGCGCTCGAGCTTTATAATGTGATCGACCTCGAGGAGAGCGACCGCATTGATATTTCGGATAAAAACGGGCAGTTTGTGCCCAAGGATGCGCGCAACCTGATTTACCAGTGCGCCAAGCGCGTGTACGACGAGTGTGGCAAGCCGCTCTCCGGCCTCAAGATCGTGGAGGACTGCGCGATCCCGCAGACGCGCGGCCTGGGTTCGTCCTCGGCGTGCACGGTCGCAGGCATTCTGGGCGCAAACGCGCTGCTGGGCGACCCGCTCGACCGGCAGGCCGTGATCGACCTTGCGGCTGCCATCGAGGGGCATCCGGATAATTCCACGCCCGCCATTCTGGGCGGCTTCTGCGTGGCGCTGCTGGAAAACGGCCATGTGCATCAGGTGCGCGTGCCCATGCACAGCGCGATTGACTTTATCGTATTCATCCCGGACTTCAAGCTGTCCACCGAAAAGGCGCGTGCGGCGCTGCCCAAGACCATTGCGCACCGTGACGCGGTGTACAATCTGGCGCGCGCGGCGCTGCTGGCGGGCAGCCTGACGACCGGCCAGCTGGAAAATCTGGACGTTGCGACCGGCGACTGCCTGCACCAGCCCTACCGTTTCAGCCTGATCGAGAACGGCGAGGATGTGGTGCGCGGCGCGAAGGAGCTGGGCGCACTGGGGGCATATATTTCGGGCGCAGGCCCGTCCATCGTTGCGATGGTTTACAAGGGGGACCGCGACTATCTGTCGCGCGCGCAGGCCATGTGTGCGGAAAAATACCCGCACTGGAAGGCCGTGCAGCTGCGCTGCGACGAGGTCGGTGCAACGGTCAAACGCATTTAAATCGAGACCGCGCTTGCGGTAGGCGATATAAGGAGGAAACGTAACAGATATGAGTCTTATTGTGCAAAAGTTCGGCGGCACTTCGGTTGCCGACACCGAGCGCCTGAAGAATGTCGCGGACATCGTGACCAAGACGGCGCAGGCAGGCAACCAGGTAGTGGTCGTCGTATCCGCGCAGGGCGACACGACGGATGACCTGATCGCAAAGGCCGCGGAGCTGAACGATCATCCGTCCAAGCGTGAGATGGACGTCCTGCTGAACACCGGCGAGATGATTTCCATGTCGCTGCTCGCCATGGCGATCCAGAAGCTCGGCTTTTCCGTGGTTTCGCTGACCGGCTGGCAGATCGGTCTGGAGACCAACAGCAACTATTCGGATGCGCGGATCAAGCGCGTGACGGCAGAGCGCCTGCGCGCTGAGCTGGATAATGGAAAGATCTGCATCGTGGCAGGCTTCCAGGGCATCAACAAGATGGGCGACGTGACTACCCTCGGCCGCGGCGGTTCGGATACGACTGCGGTTGCGATTGCGGCGGTGCTGGGCGCGGATCTGTGCCAGATCTATACGGATGTGGACGGCGTTTATACCGCTGACCCGCGTATCGTGCCGAATGCGCGTAAGCTGGACGCCATCACCTATGACGAAATGCTGGAGCTGGCGTCGCTGGGCGCACAGGTGCTCCACAACCGTTCGGTTGAGATGGCAAAGAAGTACAATGTCGACCTTGAGGTCGTTTCGAGCTTTACCCGCAACCCGGGTACCAAAGTCAAGGAGGGTTCTCACATGGAAAAAATGAATGTTTCGGGCGTGGCCCGCGACAATAACTGCGCGCGTGTCGCGATCATCAACGTGGCGGATACCCCGGGTACCGCGTTCAAGGTATTCTCGCTCATGGCCAAGCACAATGTCAATATCGACATTATTTTGCAGTCGGTCGGCCGCGACAACAAGAAGTCCATTTCCTTTACCATCCGTCAGGACGACGCGGAGCGCGTCGGCCAGATCCTCAAGGACAACGCCGAGATGCTGGGCTATGAGGATGTATCCATCAGCACCAAGGTTGCAAAGGTGTCCATCGTAGGCGCGGGCATGGCGTCCTCTGCGGGCGTTGCATCCAAGATGTTCGAGGCGCTGGCAATGGCGGGCATCAATATCCGTATGATTTCCACTTCGGAGATCAAGATCTCTGTCCTGATCAACGAGGAGGACAGCGAAAAGGCAGTCAAGGCAATCCACGAGGAATTTTTTGGCGAATAATTATCGTCAAAGTTTTAACAAAAATATTGACATAAGCACTTC
>DXIC01000041.1 GCA_019113065.1 Candidatus Agathobaculum stercoravium | reverse complement strand
TGCGCCGCAGGCACACAAGAGGAGGGGGAACCAAGGTTCCCCCCTCCTCTTGTCAATCACCCTCTTTCCTTCAGGGCGCGCTTCGCGCGCAAGGGTAAGTGACGCTTTCCGGCTGCCGCCCGGTTGCTGCTGCGACAGGTATGGGGTTGGCTGCCACCCCAGGGAGGGCGCACGATGCGCGCGCAGCGGCCCGTCCCCGCCGGGAGTGGCTATCCCATCTCAGAGGATAAACTGCACCGCGGCGATTACGGCCAGATGCGCGGGATAGAACGCATAGAACACCCACTTGGGGATTTTCAGTTCAAAGTGCGTGGGGATGAAGATGAGCAGTGCGGCAAAAATCGCGAAGAACGACCAGTCGATGCTGAAGCTGCCGATCGTGAGGTTCAGCGGGTCGCCCGGCATCACGCCGAGGCAGGAGATATACTGCGCGCAGTACAGCACCGCGCCCACGGCCGGATGGTTGCGGCACAGGTAGAAGATCAGCATGTAGATGATGCCGTTGCCCGAGTAATCAAAGTTCCCGAGCGAAACCACAAGGAACGCCGCGATGAACAGCCACCATTTGCGCGCCTTGAGGCCGTACATGGCGAGCAGGGAGAGGAACAGCGTGCAGAAGATGTTCCAGTTGGTGAACTCGGCCACGAAGTCGTGCGGGTGGAACGCCAGCACATAGAACGGCTGGGAGATCACCGCGAACAGCCCGAGGCGGGACAGGTATTTTCTGATGTCCCGCGTGTAGAGCAGGCCGACGGTCATGCAGTAGCAGAAGAGGGGAAACGCGAGGCGGCCGATCCAGCGGAACCAGCCGGTTTCAGGGAAGAACACGCCGCCGATGTGGTCGATCAGCATGGCGATGATGGCGATGACTTTGAGAAAATTCGTATCCAGATTGGTCTTGAGCTTGGGCGCGCCCGCTTCAAAGACGGGCGGCGTGGTCAGCGCGGCGCGGATACGGGATAAGGTGAGATTTGCAGTCATTTGGGATGCCCTCCTTTTTCTTGTCTCCAGCATACCGCCGTTTATGGGCAAAAACAAACAGCCCTGCCAAAAATGACAGGGCTGACGTAAAGTTTGGCGCGGCAGGGGACAGGAATGTAACAAACGGCGCGTCTGATGTAAAGTTTGGTTTGGAGAAAGGAAAGGCGTATGGTATAATTTACTGCGGTAAGCAAAGGAGGAATGCCCATGCTTCGCATCGGTATCTGTGATGATTCGGCGGAGGCGCGGCTCAGCCTGCACGCCATGCTCGAGCGCCTGCTGGAAAAGCGCGCAGTCGAATCCCGGATCTACGAATTTTCCTCGGGCGAAGGGCTGCTCGGCTGGATGGAAAAACACACGGGCGAGATCGACCTCGTCTTTCTGGATATTGAAATGGGCGGCATGAACGGCATGGAGGCCGCCAAAGCCCTGCGCGCGCAGAGCGATACCTTACAGCTGGTATTCGTCACCGGCTACACGGATTTTGTGTTCGACGGTTATTCGGTCGGCGCGCTGGGCTATGTGATGAAGCCGCCGCAGGCCGGGCAGATCGACGATGTGCTGACCCGTGCGCTCGCGGCGCAGTTCAACGAAGCGGACAGGATATTCCTGTGCCGCAATACGGACGGCCTGTTCCGCATCCCGAAAAAGTCCATCCGCTATTTTTATTCCGACCGGCGGCAGGTCACCTGCGTGACCGACACGCGGGAATTGACGTTTTACGCCCGGCTGGATGAGGTAGCGGAGTCGGTCGGCGCATCGTTCGTGCGCATCCACCAGAGGTATCTGGTGCGCGCGGGCGCAGTCGACCGCGTGGAGGGCGGCACGGTCGTGATCGGGGAGGAAAAGCTGCCGGTCAGCCGGTCGTACCAGTCCACCGCGCTCGCGGCCATCGCGCGCGCGATGCTGGAATAAGGGGGGGACACGGATGACAGCTTGGGATTACATTGCCTGGGCGCTGACCTGCGTGTTCGGCGGCATTTTTCCGGCGCGCACGGCGCTGTATTTCCTCGCCCCGGCAAAAGGACGGGTGCGCTGGATCGTGCCGTATCTGGTGATCGGTGCGGCGCTCGGCATGCCCACCTGGGCGGGGGACGGCAACCCGCTTTATTATTTCCCGTTCCTGCTCGCCGCCTTCCTCATCGGTTACGGCGGCAGGCCGGCAGCGCGGCTGGTCGTGGGTGTGATCTTTTTCGAGTGGATCATCGCGTGGAGCATGATCGTGGACACGCGCGCGGTGCTGCCCGGTTCCGGGGGCTACTGGGGCGCGATGGCGTGGAAGCTCGTCATGTGGGCGGCGGTGTGGCTGCTCATGCGCCGGGTGTTCCGAGACGGCAGGCAGGTCGCCCTGTCCGGACGGCTGTGGGCACTGCTCGGGCTGCTGGCGCTCTCGCCGCTGCTGAGTGAGCTGGCGTTCTCCATGTGGGATATCCGCGCCTATACGCTGGACGGCACGGACGAAATGATCGACGCGGCGTTTTACACGCTGCTGCCCTTTGTCTTTGTCTCCGCGATCGCGCTGCTGTTCGCGGCTGTGCTGCTCTCCCGCCATCAGGCGCTCGAGCAGGAGCACCAGCTTGCGGATATGCGGGAATTATACTATCAGGGCATCCGGCGCGAGCAGGAGCAGGTGCGCCGCCTGCGGCACGATATGCGCAACCACCTGACCGCGCTCTCCGGCCTGCTCGAGCAGGGGGAGGACGGCCGCGCGGCTGAGTATGTGCGCAGTTTGCAGGCTGCATCCGGCCCTTCCGGCGCCGGACGCTTTACGGAAAACGATACGGTCAATATCGTGCTGTCCGCCAAGGCGCGCGATATGGAGCAGGCGGGGCTGACGGCAGACATCGGCGTGTCCCTGCCGGAAAGCCTGCCCATCTCCGACCCCGACCTGTGTGCCCTGTTCGGCAATGCACTGGACAACGCCATTGAGGCGGCAAAGGACGCTGCGGACAAGCGCATCACCGTGCGTGCCCGCGCGGACAAGGGGCTGCTCATGCTGCGCGTAACCAATGCTTACGCGGGCAGGCGGGAGGAAAAACAGGACGGCCTGTTCGGTACCACAAAGGCGGACAAACGCGCGCACGGCTTCGGCCTGCGCGGCATGCGCGAGATCGCCGTGCGCCACGGCGGAACGCTCGAAACCACGGCAAAGGACGGTATCTTCGAACTGGTCGCCTGCCTGCCGCTGACAGAATAAAAAACCGGCTTTGGAATGCGCCAAAGCCGGTTTTTTCTGCGGGTCAGTTGCTGTTTTTCTCATATGCCGCGCGGACGGCGGTTGCCAGCTGGTCCGAGCAGCTGGTGCCCTTGCCGCTGCACGAGATGCCCTTGAAGTAGCCCTCGATCTGCTCGACGGTCATGCCCTCGACCACGCGGCTGATGGCCTGCAGGTTGCCGTTGCAGCCGCCGAGGAAGGACACGTTGTGTACCTTGTCGCCGTCGAGGTCGAACGAAATCTTCATCGGGCAGACCCCGCGCGGCTTGTAATCAAAATGTTCCATCATTTATCCCTTCCTGTCCTGTTTCCTGTTTACAGCAGCGTGCGGATGTAGTCCGCCGCCTGCACAAAGTCGTGCGCTTCGATGTACGCCCGGCTGTCGTCCGGCCGGGGCAGGTGTGTCCAGTTGAGCCAGACGCCGCCGATGCCCACGTCGGTCGCGCCCTGGATATCGTGCCGGAAATTGTCGCCCACCATAACGGCTTCCCCCGGCAGGCAGCCGCATTTGGAGAGCGCCAGCCAGAAGATCGGCGCGCCGGGCTTGTCCATCCCGGCTTCCTCGCTCGAAACCAGATAGGTGACCCGGTCGGCAAGGCCGAGGTATTCCAGCTTTTCCATCTGGATGTCCGCCAGCATATCCGTGCAGACCGCGGTCTTGACGCCCGCCTGCTTAAGATCATCCAGCAGCGCGGTCACGCCCGGGCGGATCTCCATTTTGGAGAGTACCGCATCCCAGTAGACGCGGTGCGCTTTGCGCGCATAGCGGATGGCGTTCAGCCCCATGCGTTCGAGCGCGCCCTGCGCGAACAGCACGCGGTCGTGCACGGGCGGCATGCCCGGCTGCTGCCGGCCGAGCCGGTGGCGGTTCACGCGGTAGGCCTCGGCGAACGCGGCGCCGGAAACGCCGAGGTCCTCCTCCGCCCAGGCTGCCAGACGCTCGTATGCATAGGCGTCGCACGCCTGGAAGCTGCTGTACAGCGTGTCATCCAGATCGAAAAATACTGCTTTCAGTCCCATAAATCCCTCACAAAAGTTTTTCGTTATATACCGCGCGGCTGCCGCCCACAAATTTCGGCCGGCGGCGCGCACAGAGCAGGATGGCCTCGCCGATGTGCTTGACCTCAATGCGCAGCGGGACGACCACCGGCTTGATGTGCATGCCGATCAGCGTGCCGCCGACGTCCATGCCCGCGGACGCGGACTGCTTTAAGCTGTCCACCGCGACCGGGTCGGCAAAGCGCTTGTAAGCCGTTGTCGCAAACGAGCCGCCCGCCTTGGGCTGCGGCACGACGTTGACCTCGTCGAGCATGAAGCGCTCGCACGCGGCGCGCTCGACTACCAGCGCACGGTTGAGGTGCTCGCAGCACTGCGCAGCGAGGTAGATGTCGCGCGCGCGCAGCACGCCGTAAATCCCTTCAAACACCGCTTCTGCGACCTCGACGGACGAATGCGAGCCGATCTTCTCGCCCTGCACCTCGCTCGACGAGCAGCCGACCACAAACAGGTCGCCCGCGCGCAGCTTTGCCGCGTCGCAGACCTGCTCCGCCGCCTTTGCGGCCTGTTCCCTGATTTCAGAAAGCTCCATTTTCCATGCCTCCTTTTCTGTTTATAGTATAGCACAGTTGCGCCATGGTTTCACCGTCTTTTTTTACGCTGCATACACTGAGGGTGAGACGCAGTCTCAAACCGTTTAGAACAAGGAGCAACCGCATATGCCAATGAATATGCCAATGAACCAGGCGGATCAGGCGCTGCCCGCGGACAGCATCGATCCCCGCCTGCTTTCTCTTGCGATGGCGTTCGTGCCTGCGCAGAGCTTCGATACCCCCTATGAGCCGGCGCTTGCGTTCAGCCGCGGCACGATCTTCCCGGCGCTCGACAAGCCCTTCCTCGGAGAGGAGGCTGTGCCGCGATGACCGAACGCGAAAAACTGCTGG
>DXIC01000040.1 GCA_019113065.1 Candidatus Agathobaculum stercoravium | reverse complement strand
CGAGAGGCTGTTCGAAAAACCATGTTTTTCGACAGCCTCAAAGGACGCATCTTGCGTCCTTTTTTCTTACATATATCCGCCCATCGTCTCGGGCAGGGACTGGTATTCCGGGCTGTCGTAGAACAACCCGTTCATATACTGCACAAATTCCCAGAACTGCGCCGCGCGGCCGTTGTCCTCTGTATATTCGGTCACGGTGTAGTCGCCGGTGACCGTGTAGGTCTCCCCGCCCGCGGTAAAGGTGATTTGGTACTCGGTCAGGGGAGTGATGCCTACCGCTTCATTGTCCGTCGTCAGGTTTTCCGAGGTCAGCTTTTCATCCGTCAGCTGGTCGAGCGCGCATTCACGCACCTTGGCGTAGATCTCCTGTTTGATTTCATCGGAAACGGCAAGCTCAGCCTGTGCGGTGTGCGGTTCCACGGTGTTCACCAGATCCTTTTGCAGCAGCTTTTCGCCGGTGTCGTAGATGTTGGGCGCGTTTTCGTCCACCCAGTTTTCGTACCGGATCTCGAAATCCGCCGGCATCCCCTCCGGCAGGGCGGTTTCCGCCTTGGCCGCGCCGCAGCCCGCGAGCAGCCCGAGCAGCAGCGCCAGTACTGTGATCTTTTTCATAACCATCCCTCCTTTGCCCGGTTAGACGTGTCCCGCGTGCGGAGGTTCCGAAAATGCGGCGCAAAATCCCGCGTCAGGCTTTCTTTTTTTGTGTTTTTCCTGTACAATAGGTACAGTAGTACCGAAAGGGGAATTGATTATGTCGATTCAGGAAATCTGCCGCGTCTCGTGCAGCCAGCAGCTGGGCGACGGCTTATACCGGCTCGTGCTGGATGCGCCGCAGATCGCCGCGCAGGCGCAGTGCGGCCAGTTTGTACACATCGCCTGCGGCGAGGGCAACATGCTCCGCCGCCCGATCTCGATCTGTCTGGCGGACGGCGCTGCGCTGCACATCGTGTTCCAAACCAAGGGCAGCGGCACCGAGTGGCTGGCCGCCCGCAAGCAGGGCGACGAGCTCGATGTGCTCGGGCCGCTCGGCCACGGGTTTGACGTGGCGGCGCTCGGCGCAAAGCCGGTCTTTCTCGGCGGCGGCATCGGCGTGCCGCCCATGCTGCAAACCGTAAAGTGCGCCAAGGCCGCGGGCGCAGCCCCGCGCGCCATCCTGGGCTTCCGCAATCAGGGCGCAGTCATTCTGGAGGACGAGTTTCGCGCGGCCTGCGAGACCTTTGTCACGACCGACGACGGCTCCTACGCCCGCCACGGCTTTGTGACCGATGTGCTCAAAGAGCTTGTTGCGGACGCGACCGGCGTGGCGGCGTGCGGCCCTAGGCCCATGCTGAAGGCGATTGCCGCGCTCGCGAAGGACGCGGGCCTGCCCTGCCAGGTCTCCATGGAGGAGCGCATGGGCTGCGGCATCGGCGCGTGCCTCGTGTGCGCGTGCGCGCTCAAGGCGGAAAACGGCGAAACCAGGTACGGGCACGTCTGCAAGGACGGCCCGGTGTTCAACGCAGAGGAGGTCGAGTGGTAATGGCGGATCTGAGAGTCAATTTCTGCGGCGTCGAGCTGAAAAACCCGGTGACGACCGCGTCCGGCACCTTCGGCTTCGGCCATGAGTACGGCGAATTTTTCGATCTTTCGCGGCTCGGCGGCATCGGCGTCAAGGGCCTGACCCCGACCGAGCGCCTCGGCAACCCCGCGCCCCGCATCGCGGAGACCCCGTCGGGTATCCTCAACTGCGTGGGCCTGCAAAACCCGGGCATCGACCGGTTTATTGAGGAGCAGATCCCGTTTTTGCGGCAGTATGACACCGCGATTATCGCCAACGTATCCGGCAACACGGTCGAGGAGTACGAGGGCATGGTCGAGAAGATCTCGGACGCGGACGTGGACCTGATCGAGATGAACATCTCCTGCCCGAACGTCAAGTGCGGCGGTATGGCCTTCGGCACCCAGCCGGACATGGTCACCGAGGTGGTCTCGGCGGCAAAGAAAAAGGCGAAAAAGCCGCTCATCGTCAAGCTGTCCCCCAACGTGACCGATATTGCGGAGATCGCGCGCGCCGCGGTGGCCGCGGGCGCGGACGCACTCTCGCTCATCAACACGCTGCTGGGCATGCGCATTGATATCGAGACCAGAAAACCCATCCTGTCCAACGTGATGGGCGGCCTGTCCGGCCCGGCGGTGTTCCCGGTTGCGGTGCGCATGGTGTATCAGGTGCGCAAAGCGGTCGACGTGCCGATTTTGGGCATGGGCGGCATCCGCACGGGCAAGGACATTGTCGAAATGCTGCTCGCGGGCGCGGACGCAGTCGCCATGGGCACGGTCATGTTCGCCGACCCGATGGCGCCGGTCAAGGCGATTGAAGAGCTGGAAGCGTGGATGGACGCGCACGGTGTGAAGTCCATCCGCGAACTGTCCGGCGCGGTGGAGGTCTGAGGCATGACCACGGTCTATATCATCCGCCACGCGGAGGCCGAGGGCAACGTCTACCGCCGCTGCCACGGGCAGTACGACAGCCTGCTCACCCCGCGCGCCTGTGAGCAGCTGCCCTATCTCGCGAAACGGTTTGCGGACGTGCCGCTGGACGCGGTGTATGCATCCGACCTGTTCCGCGCGCGCACGACCGCGAAGGCGGTCGCGGAGGTGCACGGGCTTTCGGTCGAGACCCGCCCGGTGCTGCGCGAGATCGACATGGGCGACTGGGAGGATATCCCGTGGGCCGAGCTGCCCCTTCTGTGGCCGGAGGAATACGCGGTCTGGCGCGCCCGGCCATGGGACGCGCGCCCGCCGCACGGCGAAAGCGTCATGCAGGCCGGACGGCGCATGCTGGACGGCGTGCGCGGTTTGGTGCGCGAAAACGAGGGCAAAAGTATCGCGGTCGTGACGCACGGCTCGGCCATTCGCGGCGCACTGACGCTGGCGCACGGCTTCGCGCCCGAGCAGATGGGCGAGATCGGCTGGGGCGACAACACCTGCGTGGCGAAGTTCGAGTTCGACGGGCCGGACAAGCTCACTGTGGTATATGAGAACGATGCTTCCCACCTGCCGCAGCAGCTGTCCACCTTTGCGTCCATCGGCTGGACGGATAACAAGGGCGTGCCCACGACCCCGCAGATCTGGTTCCGCCGCGCGGACCCGATGGACGCGGGAGATGCAGAGAAAATCGTCACTTTCATGCGCGAGCTGCACCGCAACGCCTACGGCACGGACGAGAACCTCGACCCGGACGCGCTGCTGCGCGACGTCGAGCAGGCGCAGCGCATGAGCCCGCGCTCGGTGACCTTTGGCTGCCTCGAGAGCGGCGAGCCGGTCGCGCTGGTCTACCTCAAGACGTTTTACGACGGCGAGCCGGAGGTGGGTCTGGTCGGCGGCTTCTGCATTGACGAATATTACCGGGGACATGGCCTCAGCGGGCAGATCCTCGGGCAGGCGATCAGCGTGTACCGCATGCTCGGCCGGACGTACTTATGCGCGCACGTGGCTGCGCACAACGAGCGGGCAAAAGGGTTCTACCATAAGTTCTCGTTCGAGCAGCGCGGCGAATATCAGGACGCAAACGGCCTGCATTACCGCATGTTCAAGAAAATCGGCATAGATTAAAGCACTTTGCAGGGGCGCTCCACGCTGCGTGGAGCGCCCTTCTTCTGTGTCTCGGTTGCGGCGGGGCGGCAAATCGGCTATACTGGAACCAGGAAAAGGCAGGTGGGAGAGATGGATGCAAAGAAAACCGGCGCGCTCATCGCGGCGCGGCGCAAGGCGCTAGGCCTGACGCAGAAGGAACTTGCCGAACGGCTTATGGTGTCCGACAAGGCGGTCAGCAAATGGGAAACCGGCGCAGGCTACCCCGAGTTGACGCTGCTGCCCCTGCTCGCGGAGACGCTCGGCATCACGGCCGACGAGCTGCTCGCGGGCGAGCTGCACGCAGCAGATACCGCGCCGCCGGAGCCGACCGCCGCGCAGCGGAAATATGCCGCGGAAAAGCTGGCGGATGCGGATGACAAGCTATTGCTGTTCGGGATCGTGATATGGCTGCTGACGGCATATTATGCATTTTTCCCCTATGCCTATCAGCTGGCCCCGCTGCCGGCGCCCATGCTGGGGATCGTGCTGCTGGCCGCGGCCTGCATCTGGCACAACAGGCAATGCCGCAGGCTGCATGAGATGTACGGCGTGGATGACAGGGTCAGCCGCCGCCGTACCCGCCTGTTCGCCGCCGTGGGAGCTGGGGCAATCGCCTGCCTGCTCGTGCAGTGGATCGGCATTTTTGGGATGATGTCCGGCCTCCTGCCCTATTTATCCGAGACGGAACTATGGCATGGCCGCCGTTTTGACCTGTTTCTGTCGAGCGTCTGGACAACGAGCGGGGAACAGGCAGCCTGGTTTCACATTTTCAGGCTCCTGCCCCTGCTGCTTGCAATCGTTTTGCCGGTGGTGTTTGCGTTTGCCTACCGCCGCATGACAGCGGAGACCCGGTTCCGGCCGGTGCTGTGCGCCGTGCCCGCCCTGCTGCCGCTGCTGGGGACGGCGGCATATATTGCCGCTGTGCTCGGATTGGTTAAAAAACTGGAGCCGGAGGACTATGGGGAGCCGCTCCATACCATGAATGCTTCACTAGAGGCAGGCATGGAGCAGCTTGCCCTCGGGTTCCGTCTGATCTGGGCTGCGGTCACGCTGCTGGTGATTGCGGCGTGTGTGGTGCTGTGGCGCAGGGGAAACCGCGGGATACATGGCGTGGCCGCCTGTGCGGTAGCGCAGTGTGTGCTCTGCTTCTTTGTTACAATGGAGGGACAGCTGATCAGGGTAAATACATTGCTGTCGTTAGATAATATGTATAGCCGCGGGGAGATCAAACTGTCTCTCGGCGCGTTGCTTACATTACTGCTGCTCTGCATTTTGCTGTGGGCATGCGGGACGCTGTTTTCCGGTGTCCGCCGCAAGCTCAAACAGCCTGCGGAAGCGGGACAATAGGATGCCAGGCCGGCGGATTTCCCGCCGGCTTTCCCTTTTGCCGGACGGATCAAAGAAAAAATGCGAAAAAACGCAAAAGGGGGGTTGACAAAAGTGCGTGGGAGTAGTAGTCTATTACAGCTGTCTTTTCAGAGCAGCGCAAGCCGAAAAAGAAAGTTTGCCGGGGGCGAAAAAAG
>DXIC01000039.1 GCA_019113065.1 Candidatus Agathobaculum stercoravium | reverse complement strand
CGCTTAATTCAAATATTTGTCTAACTTTTGGGGTTCACTTCACATGCCGGAAGGCTTTTCTTTTTTAAGGCAGCGGGATGCTCCCCCGTGGGTCGGTGAACCCCTCGCCAAACACCTCGCTCGTCTCAGTGACCATAACAAAAGCATCCGCGTCGATCTCGTGCGCGGCGGCGCGCACCTTGTAGGCCTCTGCCCGGCCGCAGGCGCAGAGCAGGATATGCCGCTCCGCCCCGGTATACGCCCCGGCCGCGCGGACAAGCGTAGAGCCGCGCCCGCACTGCGCGGCAATGCGCCCGGCGACCTCCTGCCCCGCATCGGTTATGATAATCACCAGCTTGCCCGCACCCACGCCGTACATGATCTTATCCAGTACAACCGCAGTGGCCGCAGTCGCCGTCAGGCCGTACAGCACCGCGTCTACATTGCCGAACACCGGCCAGCCGAGCAGGATCACCACAGCATCGCATGCCAGCATCACCGCGCTTACCGGCAGGTGCGGCCGCAGCGCCTTGACGGTCATCACCAGCAGATCCATGCCGCCCGAGGACGAGCCGCGCATATAGAACAGCGCCATCCCTGCGCCGAGGAACACGCCCGAGTACAGCGCTGCAAGGAACGGCTCGCCCGTGTAGGCGGGCAGCCGCGGGAATACCACATCGAGGAACAGCACGCAGAACACCATACTCCGCAGCGTCCTGCGCAGGAACCGCCGCCCGACAAACCGGTAGCTGAGCGCAAACAGCGGCAGGTTGAGCAGCAGCGTCCCCAGCCCGACCGGCACCCCCAGCAGCTGGCCGAGCAGCAGCGCCAGCCCGGACACGCCGCCCGGCGCGAATCCCGCGTGCTTTGCAAATACATAGATGCCCACCGCGTAGCATACGCCGCCCGCCAGATCGGCGGCAATATCCCAGCCCCAGCCGCTGCGATTCGCTTTTCCCATTCTGCATCCCTTCCCCTGCGGGAGCCGGCTGGCCTGCGGCAATTTGCAGGCGCCCCGCAGGGATAGTTTTACCGGCTCGGCGGTATTTTACCCGTAGAGACGGAAGCAGGCGCAGGTTTTCCCTGCGCCTACCCGGTTTTTGTGCTCATTTGGGCAGCTTGCGCGAAGCCTCAAAGGAATCCGCCCGAACCCGGAACACCTCTGCGACCGACAACGCCGCATCGGTGTACGACCAGCCGCCGCGGCCTGTCTGGTGCTGCATGATAATATCAAAGCCCTGCCGTTTTTCGTCGTTGTTCTGCGCGAATTCGATATTCCCATATCCCACAATGGAGGAAAACGCAAAGCTGTACCGGCAGGCAAGGTCGCCCTCACCGGTCAGCCCCTGTTCGGTATCCATTTCAAAGCAGACGCGTGGATCAGCACGCAGCGCGTCGATCTTCTTGCCCTTGAGCCCGCTGTGGAAGTACAGCGTCAGCCCGTCGCCGTCCCATGTATAGCCAAAGTTGAGCGGGATCACATAGGGCGCGCCGTCTGCGATCATCGCCAGGCGGCAGGTCCTGCATGCCTGCAAAATCGGCTCAATATTTTCCCTTCCGGAAATCTCCCGGTCTTTTCTTCGCATATCTGTTCACCTCGGGACAAGCATAGCATGTTTTGGCTGTCCCTGCAAGATGTATTGGACAAAATGCATCATCCCGACAGATCCCACCATGCATGTGCCTTCCCGAACAGCTTCGCGGCTGACGGCGCATGCGCCTGCACCACCGGCTCAAAAGCGCTGTCCAGCGCATGCCCGCGGCTGTCCACCATGATCTGATACCCGTTTTCCCCCTCATAGAGCAGCAGCCCGTAATCATAGCCGCCGCCTGCGCGCGGCCAGATGATCAGCGCATCGGTAAACGGGTTGCCGTCCGCGCCCATCGGCGTGCCGATGCACAGGTTGCCCGTTGCGGACAGATAACCCGGAAAGGCAACGCTGAAAACATATCCCTCCGCATCGACCGCATAATAGCTGGGGTCGAGCGCCGTATAGAATACCTGCGGCTGCATTCCTGCGGTGTATGGGCGGTATTTCTCCGCCCGCCACCAGTACCACGTCACGTTCACGAGCAAAACGGAAACCAGCAGCATCGCCGCCCGTATCCAGCCCCTTTTCATTCCGCTCCCCTCCCCCTTTCTTTTATCACATTGCCGTGCATTCCCACAGCGCCGCAATCTGCCCGGAAAGCCGGTCATACGGCCACGTTTTTTCACTGCGCGCGATGCTGTTCGGGTCGCGCACCAGATAACCGTCCGCCGTGCGGCCGTACAGCACGATAAAATGCCCCTCGGTTGTGAAATCGCCCGGCAACATCGAGCAGATCACCGGATGCCCTGCGTCCAGTGCGGCGTTGATCTGCGCCTCGTCCAGCGAAAGCTGGCGGCAGGTGATACCGAACGCAGACGCGCCCTCGCTGAACAGCGACCAGCTTGTGCCCTGCCCGGGCACATAATAGCCCGCGCTCGCCGCATACTGCGCCACGCGGTACGGCGTGATGGACGCATCACCCGTCAAATAGCTCGCCGCCATGGAAAGGCAGACGGGCGCGCACCCGCTCACCGCAATCGTGCTGCTGCCGTAGGGCTGATAGCCCCAGCGCATATCCCATTGCAGCAGCAGCGGCACGGTATCCAGCGATTCATCCATCGACTGCGCGGGCGCGTCGCCGTGGTGCGTGGGATACCCCAGCACGAAATCCAGTGTCTCACTGTTGCGGGCAAGCATGTCCAGATAATCCGTGGGATATGCTTCCGGATTGTCCAGGATTGCCCCCGCGCGGCTGTCCTGCCGGGCGAGCCCCGCAATCGCGGAGGCCGTACCCTCCTGCACTTCGATGCCGCGCGATGCCCAGTCGGCTTCCGCGCGTGCGCCGTCCAGCAGCCGCATCCCGCCCCACACCGCTGCGGCCAGCACCGCCAGCAGGAACAGGGTGCGGAGCGGATGTCGGCGCTTTTTGACTTTCCGGCGAGGCCGCGGCGCGGTTTTGCCTGTGGGCTTGGGCGCAGTTCTGTCCGGCAAAGCCGCCGCGGCCCTGTGTACATTTTCTCCGTGTATGTTGATATAGCGCGTCGTCATATCCTTTTCCTTTCCCGGCGCGCGCCCAGCAAGGCGCATACCGTACCGTATTCCCAGTATAGCAGGGCTTTCTTAAGATTCCCGCAGGGGATTTCTTAAGATATTCTGAAGCCCTCATCTATAAGAGGCAGAAATCCCCCGATCCGTTGCAGGAAATCTGCAAACGGCCGGGGGATTTTCTCCTCCTGCGAATAACACGGGGCAGGAAGGCAAATTGTTCAGGTGTTGTGGTCGGAAACATGGAACTGCTTGAGGTTGCCGATCTTCTGTGCGCGGATGTCCATTTCCTCGCACACGTCCGCAAGCGTCACGCCGCATTCGTTCATCATGACCATCATGTGGTAGAACACATCGTTGATTTCGCCAATAAGCTCGGTTTTATCGCCGTTTTTCGCGGCGATAATGGTCTCGGCGCATTCCTCGCCGACCTTTTTGAGGATTTTGTCCAGCCCTTTGTCGAACAGGTAGCAGGTATAGGAATTTTCCTGCGGCTCTGCCCGGCGCTGTGCAATGACAGCCTCCATCTGTTCAAAGGAATTCATACTAATTCTCCCCATCATTGTTATTACCATTGCGGTCGATGGCGGCAATGATAAAGCCGCCCATAACGGCGATTGCCACGCCTGCGACCAGGCCTGATCCCATCCAGCCAAGCAAAAACGCTGCTGCAACCGTCGCAATCAGCGTAATGACCGCAGCAAATACCGCATTCCCCATGGTTATTACCCTCGCTCCCACAGCGTGGTGAAGAAACAGGTGCGGTTGCCCGTATGGCAGACCGGCCCTCTGGGCATACCGACATAAATCAGCGTATCGTCGTCACAGTCGGACAGTATTTTGCTGACATAGATGAAATTGCCCGAGGTCTCGCCCTTGTTCCACAGCTTCTGCCGCGAGCGCGAGAAAAACCACGCCGTGCCGGTGTCCATGGTCAGGCGCAGGGCTTCCTCGTTGGCGTAGCCCAGCATGAGCACCTCGCCGCTGCGCTCATCCTGGCAGATCACCGGGATGAGCGGCGCTTTGACGAAAAATTTCGATAAATCCATCGTTACAACCTCACTGGGATATTTTTTTCTTTCAAATGCGCCTTGACCTGCCCGACGGTCAGCTCGCGGTAGTGGAACAGGCTCGCGGCGAGCGCTGCGTCGCAGCCCGTCTGCTCGAACACCTCGGAAAAATGTTCAAGCGAGCCGCAGCCGCCCGACGCGATGACCGGGATGCCGACCGACTCCACGACCGCGCGTGTCAGTTCGAGGTCAAAGCCCGACTTGGTGCCGTCCTTGTCCATCGAGGTGAGCAGGATCTCGCCCGCGCCGCGCCCGTAGACCTCTTTGGCCCACGCGACCGCGTCGATACCGGTCGGCGTGCGGCCGCCCGCAACATACACCTCAAAGCCCGAGGGCGTTTTGCCCGTCCTGCGGCCGTCGATCGCAACAACCACGCACTGGCTGCCGTATTTCTCCGCTGCCGCGTCCACAAGGCCCGGGTTTTTGACCGCCGCGGAGTTGACCGAGATCTTGTCCGCGCCTGCGCGCAGGATATCGCGGAAATCGTCCACCGTGCGGATGCCGCCGCCCACTGTGACCGGCACGAACACCTCTCGGCAGGTGCGGCGCACCACGTCCGCAATCGTGTCGCGGTTGTCGCTGGTCGCGGTGATATCAAGGAACACGATTTCATCCGCGCCCTCCTGGGAATAGAACTTGGCCAGTTCAACCGGGTCGCCCGCGTCGCGCAGGCCGACAAAGTTCACGCCCTTGACCACACGGCCGTCTTTTACATCCAAACAGGGGATGATGCGTTTTGCCAACATGGGATTGTCCCCCTCCTCTGCCTGTATCAGTCAGCTGCCGCTTCGCGGATGGCTTCCGCGAGGTCGAGCGTGCCGGTGTACACCGCGCGGCCCGCGATCGCGCCTTCGATGCCGAGCTTTTTCAGCCGGCGGATGTCCTCGATCGTGGACACGCCGCCCGACGCGATCAGGCAGCACGCAACCGACGCGCGCAGCGCGGCGAGCTGGTCGAAGTTCGGGCCGGCCAGCATGCCGTCCTTGTCAATATCCGTGAATATGATGTTCTTCACGCCGTAGGACTCCATGCGCTCGGCAAAGGCAATGTAGTTTTCGCCGCTGTCGCCCAGCCAGCCGTCCGTGCGGACGGTCTTTGATTTCGCGTCCACGCCGATGACGATCTTATCGCCGTATTCCTTCACCGCTTCCACCACGAACGGAGGATTGCGCACTGCCGCCGAGCCGATGATCACACGCCACACGCCCAGCTTCAGCACATTTTCAATATCCGCCATGGTGCGGATGCCGCCGCCAAGCTCGACCGTGGCGCCGGTCTCGCGGATCACGCGCGCGACCACATCGTAGTTGGCGTGCGTGCCGTCTTTCGCCGCATCCAGATCCACCATATGAATCAGCGTTGCGCCTGCGTCCAGGAAGTGCCGTGCCGTTTCGACCGCGTCCTCGGCCACCTTATGCACGGTATCATAGTCGCCCTTCTGCAGGCGCACGCACTGCCCGTCCTTGAGATCAATTGCAGGGATAACCCTCATTTTTCCACCTCCATAAGTTTTGCAAAGTTCTGGAGCATTTTCAGCCCCACTTTTCCGCTTTTTTCCGGGTGAAATTGGCACCCGAACAGGTTTCCGCGCGCCACCATAGCAGGCACGCGCGCGCCGTAATCCGTCACCGCGGCGAGGTCGCCCTCCTCCGCGGGTACCGCCATAAAACTGTGCACAAAGTACACATAATCGCCCTGCTGCACGCCCGCGGTCATCGCGTTCGGGCGCAGGATATCCAACGCATTCCAGCCAATTTGCGGCAGCTTGAGACCAGTCTGGATGCGCTCGATACGTCCGGGCAGCACCCCCAGCCCCTTGCAGGGGCGCACCTCGTCCGACTCCTCGAACAGCATCTGCATGCCGAGGCAGATACCGAGGAAGGGCTTTTCTTTTGCCGCTTGCAGCACCGCGTCGGTCAGGCCAGAGGCGTGCAGCGCGTCCATTGCGTCCGGGAACGCGCCCACACCGGGCAGGATGACGCCCGCCGCCCGCTCGATCACCTCGGCCGTGTCCGCAATTTTGTTTTCATAACCCAGGAAATCGAGCGAATTGTGCACGCTCATCAGATTTCCCGCGCCGTAGTCTACAATTGCAATATAGCTCATGTCAACATCCTCTGCTTATCAGATTCGGTCAGCCGCTGCGGCGCAGCAGCGCGCGGCCCAGCAGCTCACCGATATACACGCCCGCAACGCACTGCACAACGCTTGCGCCCGCATACAGCAGGCCGGCGCCGGTCTGCCCGCCTTCCAACAGGCGCAGCGTCTCAAGCGAAAAGGTCGAGAAGGTCGTAAACCCGCCGCACACGCCGGTCTTCCAGAACAGCACCGTGTTCGGCGACGCCGCATTATCCGCCGTCACGCCCACGACAAACCCGATCACCAGCGCGCCCAGCACATTGGTCAGCAGCGTCAGCCACGGGAACGCCGATTTCAGCGGCAGCAGGCTGATGCCGTAGCGCCCCATTGCGCCCAAAGCACCACCCAGGCCGACGGCAAGAAAACTGCTCATTGGCCGTCCTTTCCGTTCTTCTGCAATGCCAGCCGAACCAGACCGTAGCATGCACTCCACAGCAGAATCCCGCCGGTGACAGCAAGCGGGACCATACAAAACGCTGAGCCTGCACTTCTACCGAACAAAAGCTGCAATGCCATCGATAAAGTGCCTGCAAGCAGTGGTGAACTCCACAGAAGCAACAGACCGATTATCCCCACACCGACCAGCTGCTTCGATAAGTAATTCGGCTTTCTGTTCATTTTCCATCCTCCCTTTATTACGTTATTTGTTACGCACCTCTCATCCCGCCGCCCAGGCCGACGGCAGGAAAACTGCTCATGGATGTCCTCCCTGTCTGTTTGATGGGAACGCGCGGCGCGTCCTCACTTTTTCTCCCGCGGCAGGAATTTCCGGTTGCAGAGCACCGAGCCGAGCACCAGCACCAGCACCGCGGCGAGCATCCCCACCATGTATATCTTTCCATCCGCGAACAGGTTGACCGCACAGGCCAGCACGCCCGTGATCAGGTACACCACGCCGATCAGGCTCTGGTATTTATCCGCCTGCTCCTTATCCAACTTCTCACGGAAGTCCTGCCGGATGACCAGCGTGCTTTCGGTGTGGCGCAGGTTCATCACCCCGGCCACGCAGATGCCAATGATGCACAGCCAGGTCAAAAGTTCCATTTCCGTCATTTACAGCACTCCTTTAGCGCTCAGCACGCCGCCGCCCGTCTGCGCGACCGCCTGTTTGAGCGCCCGTGCGAGCGCCTTGAACAGCGTCTCGGTGATGTGGTGCGCGTTGTCGCCGTACTCTGCCTTGAGATGCAGCGTCAGCCCGGCATTTACGCTGAGCGCGCGCATAAACTCGACCGTCAGGCAGGTGTCGTACTGCCCGCACATGGGCTGCGGCATGGGCGCGTCAAACACCAGATACGGCCGCCCGGAAATGTCGAGCGCACAGAAGCCCAGCGCTTCGTCCATCGGCACGAACGCCTGTCCGAACCGTGCGATGCCCGCCTTGTCGCCAAGGCACTGGCTGAGCGCCTGCCCGAGCGCGATGCCGCAGTCCTCGACCGTGTGATGGCCGTCCACCTCAAGGTCGCCCTTGCAGGTGAGCGTCAGGCCGAAGCCGCTGTGCACGGCAAAGCTGTTCAGCATATGGTCAAAAAAGCCGATGCCGGTATCGATTTTACGTTCCCCGCCTTCGAGGTCGAGGGTCAGCGCGATATCGGTTTCTTTCGTCTTGCGCTTGATTTCAGCCTTTCTCATCCTGTGCTTCCTCCGCAAAGCGCACCGCGATCGAATTCGCGTGCGCGTCCAGATGCTCGCTCTCGGCGAGCGCAATAATATCCTGCGCATAGCCCTGGAGGGCGTCGCGCGTGTATTCGATGATGCTGGTTTTCTTCAAAAACGTGTCCGTGGACAGGGGCGAGAAAAACCGCGCCGTGCCCGAGGTCGGCAGGACGTGGCACGGCCCCGCCATATAGTCGCCGAGCGGCTCGGGCGCATACTGCCCGAGGAAGATCGCGCCTGCGTTGTGCAGGTACGGCAGCAGCTCGCGCGGGTTCGCGGTCACAACCTCGAGGTGCTCGGGCGCGACAATATCAGCCATTTTGCATGCGTCTTTGAGGTCGTCGAACACGATCGCGCAGCCGTAATTGGCAACGCTCTCGCGGATGATCTCCCAGCGCGGCAGCACCTTGGCCTGCCGCTCCATTTCGCACGAAATCGCCTGCGCCTGCGCCATCGAATCGGTCAGCAGGACGGCGGAAGCCAGCTTATCGTGCTCCGCCTGGCTTAAAAGATCGGCCGCGACCCAGGTCGGGTTGGCCGTGTGGTCGGCAATGACCAGCACCTCGGAGGGCCCTGCTATCATGTCGATATCCACCGTGCCGAACGCGAGCTTTTTCGCCGCCGCAACAAACGCGTTGCCCGGGCCGACAATCTTATCCACCTGCGGGATGATGCCCGCACCGTAGGTCAGCGCGGCGATTGCCTGCACGCCGCCGACCGCGATAACGGTGTCCACACCTGCAATTTTCGCCGCCGCAAGCACCTCGCGGCTCATGTTGTCGGTCGGCGGGGTGACCATGATGATCTCGCCCACGCCCGCGACCCTCGCCGGGATCGCGTTCATCAGCACGCTGGACGGGTAGGCCGCCGTGCCGCCCGGCACATAGATGCCCACGCGCGCCAGCCCGCGCACGGTCTGGCCAAGGGTCTCCCCTTCCGAGCGCTTCCACTCCCACGACTTTGCGAGCATCTGCTCGTGGTAGTCGCGGATGTTGGCCGCCGCCTTTTCCAGCGCCGCAATCAGTTCTGGCGGGCAGCTGTTATATGCCTGCTCAAGCAGCTCCGGCCCGACAATATAAGGTTTCTGCCCGTCGAACTTCTCCGCATATTCGCAGACTGCATCCCATCCGCGCGCCTTGACGTCGTCCATGATTTCGCGGACGGTCTTTTCGATATCCCCGCGCGCCCCTTCGGCGCGGGCCTTCATCTCGCGGATGACCGCCTGTTCGGCCTGCCCGTCCGCGAGGACGGTTTTCAAAAACATGTTATCCCTCCAAACCGCTTTCCAGCTCGGCAATGACCTTCTGAATGGCTGTCTTCTTCATCTTGGCGCTCGCCAGATTGACGATCACGCGCGCCGAGATGGGCGCCACGTCCTCAATCACCTCAAGGCCGTTCTCTTTGAGTGTCGTACCGGTCTCAACGATGTCCACGATCGCGTCCGCGAGTTCCAGCAGCGGCGCCAGCTCGACCGAGCCCTCGATCTTGATAGTCTCGACGTCCATATTCTTGCGGTTAAAGAACGCCTTGGTGACCGCCGGGTATTTGGTCGCGATGACCGGCGTTTTGTAGCCGCCGTACACGTCCTTGCCCTTTTTGGTCGCCAGCGCAAAGCGGCACTTGCCGAAGCCGAGGTCGACCATCTCGTAAAAGCTGCCGCCCTTTTCCATGATCGTGTCCTTGCCGACCACGCCCATGTCGCACACCCCGTGCTCAACATAGGTGATGACGTCCGCCGCCTTGGCGAGCACGATCTCCACGCCGGTATCCGGCAGAGTGAAGATCAGCTTGCGCGAGCCGGCTTCCAGCTCAGAAATATCGTAACCCGCCGCCTTCAAAAGTGCAAGCGTTTTCTTTTCCAGCCGCCCCTTGGTCAGCGCGATACGCACGGTATCCCGACGGGTCGCCGCCTCCGGACGCGCGGCGCCCTGCAGGCTCTCCGCGACGCTTTCCACGTCGATACCAAAGCCGCCCGCAGGCATATCCTTGCCAAACTTGGCGCACAGCGCGTTATACCGGCCGCCCGACAGGATCGCTGCGCCCGCGCCGCCGATGTAGCCGCGGAACATGACGCCGGTGTAATAATCCATCTCGTGCACAAGGCCGAGGTCGATCATGATGCGGCTGCCGTAGCCCGCTTCGTCCAGCGCCTTGTACAGCCGCCGCAGATAGGATACCGCGCCCAGCACGCGCACGTTGCCGGTCAGCGCTTCGACCTCGTCAAGCACCTCCATGCCGCCGAACAGCTGCGGCATCGCGCGGAGCGCCTTTGCCGCCGGGCGGTCGCCATAGGGGGCGAGCGCGTCGCCCAGCGCGGCAAACGACTTGTTCTCGATCAGGCGGCGCACGCTTTCCGCGGTCTGGTCATCCACGCCCAGCTCCTCGATCAGCGCCTTGTAGATCTCCGCGTGTCCCAGCTCGATGCGGAAATTGTCCGCACCGGTGCCGGTCAGCGCACCGAACGCGGCGGACAAAATGTCCTTATCAGCTTCCAGCCCGTCCGCGCCGATCAGCTCCGCGCCGACCTGCAAAAATTCGCCCTTGTGCCCGTGTCCGGCCACAACCGAGCGGAATACCTTCTGGCTGTAATACAGCCGCACGGGCAGCGCTGCGTCGTCCAGGCGGGTCGCCGCAATGCGCGCGATCGGCGTGGTATTATCCGGCCGCGCAACGCAGATGCGCCCCGAGCGGTCAATGATCTTGAGCATGTTCTCCTGATCGAGCTCGGGGTTTGCCTGCGCAAACACATCGAAATACTCGACCGCAGGGGTGATGACTTCGCTGTACCCGCAGCCTTCCAGCGCAGTGCGGATGGCGTTCTCGGTCTGCCGCAGCGCGCGGCAGGAGGCAAACAGCAGGTCGCGTGTGCCTTCGGGGGTGGAAATACGGAAACGGTTCATGGCCGGTTAGCTCCTTTATCACTTTATCGCGTTAAAATAATACCATGCCCCACCCGGGTCTGTCAAGACCCGATTTTTCGTATGGTCATGTCCCGGTAGGTCGGCGCATCCTGTACGATTTCGATTTTACCCATCTGTGCCAACGCACGGATGCGGGAGAAAATCAGCATATCGCCCACGCGGTTGCCGGTTTTCCTGTCCAGTTCCCCAATCGCGCGGCCGACGGCATGCGCGGCGGGCATCTCTTGTTCCGTGATGCCGGACAAAATGACCCCGTCATAGAAATCCGCAGGTACGGACTGCACGTTCCTGTCCACCATCGCGCGCAGAGGCGTATTTTCTTCCCGCAGACGCTTCCAGTCGGTCATCAGCTGCGCCTGTTCGGTTTCGGTCAGCTGGCGGCGGTGTTTGTAGAAGTACGGCATAAGATTGGGCGAAACTTCATTTACCGTGCTGAAACAGGCGATGCCGCCTGCTATCTGTTCCTCCTGTCGGCGGCGCTCAATGCGCGCGGCATACCGACGCAGCAGCGCCTGCGGCGCAAAGCGCAGCAGGAAGTTCAGCACCCGGCTGTCCGTGATCACACCGGCCGCCGCTGTTTTACGGCGAGCTTTGGTCTGGTCGTTGATCCGCTTGATTTCGCCGGCCGGCATGGTGTTCACTTCCGCCACCCACACCGGAATATGCCGCGCGTACAGCCGGCTGACCACATACCGCAGGCCGCACTGCTCCTGTGCATTGCCTATGCTGTACCAGATCACAGCTTCGTCGATCTCGTCCAGCTGGCCCAGCGTCTCAAAATGCCGTTCGGTCAGCTCGTCCATCCAATTGCCGTCCAGCTCCGGGTCGCCGCGCCACGGCATCAGTATCTCTTCCCGCGCAGTGCGGCGGGTCACGTCGGTAATATCACCCTCCGCATAATTATCCAGCAGCGCAAGGATATGGTCAGCCGCCATCTCGGGCGCGATATCGTGCCGCGCCTGTCTGAGCAATCCCTTTGCGCTGTCGCCAAAGCAGATCCAGTACATCCTTATCCCTCCCTGAACAGTTCTCTGTACATCCGATCCGGGTTTTCCAAAAAGCGCCGTGTGATCTGATAGTGCGAAGTCTTGCGGTATTCGGTCGGGTGGATGCCCCCTTCGTCGATTTGCAGCAGGCAGGCGCCCGGATAGGTCATCAGCATGGGGGAATGCGTGGCAAGCACGACCTGCGAGCCTTGCTCCGCCAGCCGGTGGATATGCGCGAGCAGCTCCATCTGCGAAGCAGGCGACAGCGCGGCTTCTGGCTCGTCCATGATATAAAATCCTTTCCCGCCGAAGCGGCTGCGCATGAGCGCAAGGAAGCTCTCGCCGTGCGACTGATTATGCAGGGACTTTCCACCGTAGCTGGAAATGATCTTCGGAGCCATCCCCGGGATCTGATCCAATTCTTCAATATAGGAAGCGACATTATAGAAGCTCTCCGCACGCAGGAAAAAGCCGTCCCGCGGGCGGTACGGCCCGCGCACAAAGCCTACATAGCGGTACAGCGCGGAGTGCGTCTCCATGGTTGCAAAGCTGAAATTGCGTGTGCCGCCCTCGGCGTTAAACCCCATGCCAACCGCTACCGCCTCGATCAGCGTGGATTTGCCCACACCGTTTTCGCCCACGAGAATGGTCACCGGTGCGGTAAACGTCAGCGGCTGTTCTGCCAAATAGCGCACCACCGGCAGGCCGCACAGGTAATTCCGCTCCGGCGGCGGTTCACGCAGCCGCACCTCCTGTAAAAACAGGCTGCTGCGCATAGGCTTCCCCCCTTCTGCATATCCGGTCACGCAAACAGGCTGATCTGCGTGGTCTTGGGCATGGAGCCGAGCGCGCCGATCTGGTCGAGCAGCTCGACGACCGCCTTGGACGCCTTGGGGCAGCGCACCGCCAGCTCCTCGGCGGACAGGAACTTGCCGTTTTTGCGCTCTTCCACAATGTTCTGCGCCGCCTGCTCGCCGATGCCGGGCATGGAAGTGAACGGCGGGATCAGCCCGTTCTCGGTCACGATAAAGTCGGTCGCATCCGAGGTATAGATATCCATCGGCTCGAATACAAAGCCACGGCGGTAAAACTCGTGGCACACCTCGAGCGTGGTCATCATTTCCTTTTCGGCCGCGGTGATGGTCTTTTCGCGGTCCTTCATCTGTAATTCCTTGATCTTGTCGATGCAGACCTTGTCGCCTTTGATCATGCAGGACGCGTCAAAGCCCTTGGCACGCACGGAGAAGTAGGCCGAGTAGAACGCGAGCGGCCGGTGCACCTTGAACCACGCGATGCGGAACGCCATCATGACGTACGCGACCGCATGCGCCTTGGGGAACATGTACTTGATCTTTTTGCACGAGTCGATGTACCAGTCCGGCACGTTCTGCTCGCGCATCGCGGCCTCCATCTCTTCGGTCAGGCCCTTGCCTTTACGCACGGACTCCATGGTCTTGAACGACAGCTTGGGCTGCACGCCCTGCAAAATCAGGTAGTTCATAATATCGTCACGGCAGCAGATGCACCCGGACAGCGGGATGCCCTTACGCACCAATTCGGCGGCGTTGCCCAGCCATACGTCCGTGCCGTGCGACAGGCCGGAAATCGAAACCAGCTCCGCGAAGGTCGAGGGATGGGTCTCCTTGACCATGCCGCGCACGAACTTGGTGCCGAACTCGGGCACCGCCAGACAGCCGAGGTCGCCCAGGATGGGGTCGGTGTCCGGGTTTTCGCCCGTGTATTTGAGCGCCTTGCACGAATGGAACAGGCTCATGGTATCCGGGTCGTCGAGCGGGATTTCCTGCGCGTTGACGCCGGTCAGGTTTTCCAGATGTTTGATCATGGTCGGGTCATCGTGCCCGAGCTCGTCGAGCTTCAAGAGGTTCGCGTCGATCGAGTGATACTCAAAATGGGTGGTGATGATGTCCGAATCCGGGTCATCCGCCGGGTGCTGCACCGGGCAGACATCGTAAATCTCAATTTCCTTCGGCACAACAACGACGCCGCCGGGATGCTGCCCCGACGTGCGGCGCACGCCCGTGCAGCCTGCCGCAAGGCGGTTTTCCTCGGCACGCGAGCACTCGATGCCGCGCTCGTCCATGTATTTCTTGACATAGCCGTAGGCCGTCTTTTCCGCGACTGTGCCAATCGTGCCCGCGCGGAACACATGGTCGTGCCCGAAAATCTCGCCCGTGTACCAGTGGATGCGCGACTGGTATTCACCCGCGAAATTCAGGTCGATATCAGGCACCTTGTCGCCCTCAAAACCGAGGAAGGTCTCGAACGGGATGTTGAAGCCCTGCTTGGTCAGCGGCTTACCGCAGTTCGGGCAGATTTTGTCCGGTAAATCCACGCCGCAGGAGTATTCCTCGTGCCACTCGACGTATTTGTCGTCCGGGCACAGGTAGTGCGGCGCGAGCGAGTTTACCTCGGTGATATCCGACATGAACGCCGCAAGCGACGAGCCGACCGAACCACGCGAGCCGACCAGATAGCCGTCCGCGAGCGACTTGGTCACGAGCTTCTGCGCGATGATGTACATGACCGCGTAGCCGTTGCCGATGATCGAGTTCAGTTCACGGTCGAGCCGCGCCTGCACGATCTCGGGCAGCGGGTCGCCGTAGATGCGCTTGGCTTTCTCATAGCACATGTTGCGCAGGTCGTCCTCACAGCCGTCGATGTGCGGCGGATAGTTTTCGCGCGGCACGGGACGGATCACGTCGCACATGTCCGCGATCATGTTGGTGTTCTTGACCACGACCTCATACGCGCGGTCCTCGCCCAGATAGGAAAATTCGCGGAGCATCTCGTCCGTGGACTTGAAGTAGAGCGGCGCCTGGTTGTCCGCGTCGCTGAACCCCTGCCCCGCCATCAGGATGCGGCGGAATGCCTCGTCCTCCGGCTCGAGGAAGTGCACGTCGCCGGTCGCGCAGCAGGGTTTGCCCAGCTCGTCTGCGAGACGCAGGATGTCGCGATTCCAGTCGCGCAGCTGCTCTTCATCCTTGGCCTGACCCTTTTCGATCATGAACCGGTTGTTGCCGATGGGCTGGATCTCGAGATAATCGTAGAAGGACGCAAGCCGCTTGAGCTCGTCCCACTCCGCATTACTGGTCAGCGCGCGGAACACCTCACCTGCTTCACACGCGGAGCCGAAAATCAGCCCTTCGCGGTGGCGGATGAGCTCGCTGCGCGGCATGATTGGCCGCTTGTTGTAGTATTCGAGAAAACTCTTGGAGATCAGCTGATAGAGGTTTCTAAGCCCCGCCTGATTTTTCACCAGAATGATGAAATGGTAGCGCGGCAGGTTTTTCAGCTTGTTCTTGCGGTCGGTCGTCGCGGCGAGCACGGGGTTGATGTCTGCCACCGTGACCGCGTGCATCTCGTCCTTGAGCCGCGCGAGCAGCTTTACAAAAATGCGCCCCAGCACAGCTGCGTCCTCGCTCGCGCGGTGGTGCTCGAACGGGCCGACTTGCAGCTCTTTGGCCAGGATGTTCAGCTTGAACTTATGCAGGTGCGGCAGCATCAGGCGGGACATTTCCAGCGTATCGATCGAGGTAAAGTCCCGCTCGATGGACAGGCGCCCCAACGCCGTGCGCAGAAAGCCCATATCGAACCCTGCGTTGTGCGCGACGAGCGGATACTGCCCCTCCCCCGCCCACGCGAGGAACTTGGGCACCGCCTCGTCAAGGTCGGGCGCGTCCGCGACTGTCTCGTCCGAAATGCCGGTCAACTTGGTGATCTCCTCCGGGATGGGCTTGTGCGGATTGACATAGGTCTGGAACGAGTCCTGGATCGCGCCGTCCACCACACGGCAGGCCGCGATTTCGGTGATTTCCTCGCTCGCGGGGTTGAGTCCGGTGGTCTCGAGGTCGAACACGATGAATGTGCCGTCGAGCGGCTCGGCTGATTTCCCACGCACGACCGAAAGGCTGTCCGCATCGTTGACGTAATACGCCTCGATGCCGTAGATGATTTTCATGTCCCCGATGATGCTTTTCTGCTTGCCCTCCTGCGCATGCAGCGCTTCAGGGAAGGCCTGCGCCACGCCGTGGTCGGTGATCGCCATCGCGCGGTGGCCCCACTGCGCCGCGCGGCACAGCAACGACGCGGTGGAACTCATGCCGTCCATTGCGCTCATGTTGGTGTGCAGGTGCAGCTCGACGCGCTTCATACCCTCGGCCTTGTCCTGCCGCACGGGCTTTTTCGCCTTGACGATACCGGTCGGCTCCAAAACCATCTCCTTGGCGTAGGAGTCGTACACCATCTTGCCCTGCACGGTGCAGTACAGGCCGTTTTTGATCTTGGGGGCGGTGTCGCCCGCCTTGTCGGCGGCAAGGAACTTGGACACGCGCACCGAGTTCGTGCGGTCGGTCATGTCGAACGCGATCTTGACATAGTCCTTGCCGGTTTTCTTGCTGTGAATGTCCTTGTTGTCGGTGAAGAATACCTCACCCTGAATGGTGACCATGTCGTAGGCCGCGATCGCCTCGTTGACCGACACGATCGGGTCCTGCATCAACTTGCCGAAGATCAGATCGTCCTCGCGCACCTTTTCCGTGCGCGGGCGCTGATAGCCGGTGTGCTCCGGCTTGGGCGCAGGGCGCGGCTTTTTCGGCTTGGGCTCGGCCGGGGCGGTTGCCGCCGCTTCCGCGACCGCCTGCTGCAAAATCTCCTCGCGGTCGGGCGCATCGGACGGCGGCGCATAGTCGTCCGCCTCGGCGCGCACCGCATGCACCGGGCACACGAGGTCCAGCTCGCGCCGGATGCGCGCCTCCAGATGGCGCAGGGCATTTGCAAAGTGCTTTTCGCTCACCTCGTCCATCGGGATATAGAGCGCATTGCCCTCGTATTTCCACTTTTTGCAGTCGAGCAGGCCGCGCGCGGACGGCATGCGGTACGCCATGTCGTCATACAGCGAGCGGATATATTCGTCCGTCAAGCCGTCCGGCATGGTATAGCGCGGCTCGATGCACACACGGTCGAGCCCGTACTGCTTTGCGATCTGCTTTTCCGCCTTGGCGATGGTTTTGCGGCTGACCACGTGGGAAAGCCCCAGCTCGACCACCATGACGGTATTATTATCCCCAAAAGCGAGAGAACGCACCTCGCCTGCGGCGAGGTGCTGTTCCTGTGCAATGCCTTTGCAGTTTCCGAAAATATCAATGAGCTTTCCAGCCACTGTTACTCTCCTTCAAAATGCGCGATTTCATCCATCAGTGCGTCCACCAGCTGCTCCTGCGGCACCTTCTTGATGATCTCCCCCTTGCGGAAGATCAGGCCCACGCCGTCGCCGCCCGCGATGCCGAGATCGGCTTCGCGCGCCTCGCCCGGGCCGTTGACCGCGCAGCCCATGACCGCGACCTTGAGCTTTTTCCCTTCGATTGCCATGCAGCGCTGCTCAACCTCTTTGGCAATGCCGATCAGGTCGATACGCGTGCGCCCGCAGGTCGGGCAGGACACGACGTTGATGCCCTCCTCCGCGCGGCCGACCGCTTTGAGGATCGCCTTTGCCGCGTAGATCTCCTTGACGGGGTCGTCGGTCAGCGACACGCGGATGGTGTCACCCACGCCAAGCGCGAGCAGGCCGCCGATCCCGGCCGCGGACTTGACCGTGCCCATGTACTCGGTGCCCGCCTCGGTCACACCGAGGTGGAGCGGGTAATCGGTCTTTTTGCTTGCCAGCAGGTAAGCCTGCATGGTGTCCGGCACGGAGGACGACTTGATCGAAATGCAGATATCGTCAAACCCGCAGTCATTGAGCAGGCCGACGTGATACAGCGCGGACTCGACCATCGCCTCGGGCGTCGGGCCGCCGAACTTCTCGAGGATGTGCTTTTCCACCGAACCCGAGTTGACGCCGATGCGGATCGGGATATGCCGCGCCTTGGCAGCCTGCACGACTGCGTGCACGCGGTCCGCCCCGCCGATGTTGCCCGGGTTGAGACGGATCTTATCCACGCCCGCCTCGATGGACGCGAGCGCGAGCCGGTAGTCAAAATGGATGTCCGCCACGACCGGGATGGGCGAGCCGGCGCAGATCTCGCGGAGCGCTTCGGCCGCCTGCGCATCCGGCACCGCGCAGCGCACGATGTCGCAGCCCGCGTCCGCCAGCGCGCGGATCTGCGCGAGCGTCTCTTTCGCGTCGCGCGTATCCGTGTTGGTCATGGATTGTATCGCAATGGGCGCGCCGCCGCCGATGAGCACATCGCGCACCCTGATCTGTTTGGTCTGTTTCATATCCTGTCCCTTCCTTTGTCCGGTTGCCTTGCGTTATCCGCCCACAACAATGCGCAGGATGTCCTGTCCGGTGACATAAACCATCAGCGCGAGCAGCAGCATCAGCCCCGCCGCGTGGATATAGCCTTCATACTTCGCGGGCACCGGCTTGCGGCGGATGCCTTCAATGATGAGGAACACCAGGCGCCCGCCGTCCAGTGCGGGCAGCGGAAGCAGGTTCATCACGCCGAGGTTGATGGAGATAAAGGCCACGAGCTGCAAAAACGCCATGATACTGTAACTCGCCGTGCTCGCCATCACGCTCGCCACGCCAACCGGCCCGGAAAGCTGATCCACGCCGACCTGCCCGCTCACGAGCATGCCGAGGCTGACCCACACCAGCCGCGCGTAGTTCAGAGAGGTGCGCACCGCCATTTTGATGTGCATGCCGATGCTGTCCGGCTGCTCGGCAAAAGTCAGGCCGATCATTTTGCGGCCGTCCTCGCCCTCGATCGTGGCTTCGAGCACGACCGCAGGCAGCGTGACCTTCTCCCCGTCCCGGCGCACGACGATCTCATAAGTCGTATCCGCGCCGCGGGACAGCGCCATTTCAAAATCGCTGCGCAGCAGGATGTTGTAGCCGTCCACCTCGAGGATCTCGTCCCCGGCCTGCAAGCCGCCCTCAGCGGCGGCCGTGCTCGCCGGGTCGACGCTGTCGAGCGTCGAAACGATATACCCGCCGTTCGGCCCGTTCGGCTGGATGACTGCCAGCACGATCAGAAAGCCGACGAGGAAATTCATCAGCGCACCCGCCGCCACAATCAGCATGCGGCGCGGCAGGCTCGCGTTGCCGAAGGCGTGCGCGCTTTCGCTTTCTTCGTCCTCGCCTTCCATCACGCACGCGCCGCCGAAGGGCAGTGCCTTCAGGCAGTACAGCGTGCCGTTATGCTCCTTTTTGAGGAGCGTCGGCCCCATACCGATCCAAAACTCATTTACCTGCACCCCGCCGCGTTTGGCCGTGATGAAATGCCCGAATTCGTGCACGATGACCAGCATGCCAAACGCCAGAATCGCCAAAATGATTTGCAGCAAAGCAGTTCTCCTTTCAAGGGGTCAGATTGGTTTCAGGCGAGCACCAGCTCGCGGGCAGCGGCGTCCGCCGCAAGGACGCCGTCCAGTGTGATTTCCTTTTGGTAAGGAATATTGTCCAGCGCATACGCAACGCGCGCCGCAATATCGGTAAAGCCGATCTTGCCCGCAAGGAACAGGCCGACCGCCGCTTCGTTTGCTCCATTGAGCACCGCGCCGCGGTCGCCCTTCTCCGCCGCCGCGCGCCGCGCCAGCCCGAGCGCCGGGAACGCTTCGTAATCCGGCGCATAGAACGTAAGCCTGGCAGCCTCCGCCAGGCTGAGGCGCGGCACCTTGCAGGCAACGCGCGCCGGCCAGGTCAGCGCGTACTGGATGGGCAGACGCATATCCGGCAGGCCGAGCTGCGCGATCATCGCACCGTCGTCAAACTCGACCGCAGAGTGCACAATGCTCTCCCGGTGGACGACGATTTCAATGTCCTCGGGCGCCATGTCGTACAGCCACATGGCCTCGATCAGCTCGAGCCCCTTGTTCATCATGGTCGCGGAGTCGATCGTGATTTTCGCGCCCATGTTCCAGTTGGGGTGCGCAAGCGCCTGCTCGCGCGTGACGTTTTTCATCTCGTCCGCGGTCTTGCCGAAAAACGGGCCGCCGGACGCGGTCAGGATGATCTTTGCCAGCCGGTTGCCCTGCGCCGCCTGCGCGCACTGGAAAATCGCCGAGTGCTCGGAGTCCACCGGCAGGATCTTGACGCCCTTTTCGCGCGCCGCGCGCATGACCAGCTCGCCCGCGCACACAAGCGTCTCCTTGTTCGCCAGCGCGATGTCCTTGCCTGCATCGATCGCGGCGAGCGTGGGCAGCAGGCCCACCATGCCGACCACAGCCGTCACGACGATGTCCGCGCCGCTCTCCGCAGCGCAGGCGGTCAGGCCGTCCATGCCGGACAGCACACGGATGTCCGTGTCCGCGAGCTTGATTTTGAGGTCGCGCGCCGCGTCCTCGTCGAACGCGCACACCATCTTGGGGTGCAGCGCACGCGCCTGCTCTTCGAGTAAGTTTATGCGTTTATTCGTCGTCAATGCAACGACTTCAGCGTCCACCGATGGTAAAATATCGACAGTCTGCGTGCCGATCGACCCGGTCGAGCCTAAAATCGCAATTTTTTTCATATCAATTCTCCCAAACCACGGGCCTGCTGGTCCGCGGCAGTTTCAAGAATACGCCCCGGCAGCATGCGCTCCCGGTGCAGCTTGCAGCTCCATCGAAGCCCGCGCCACGATGATTCCAATTCGGAAATGGCCACCTGCCGCAGACGCCGCAGCGTCTGCAATCCAATCCTCCATAAAAGCCCGGCTCCGCCGGGCTTTTATCCCGCTGCCCACAATGCAATAATTTCAAATTTGGAAATGGCCACGCCATTTCCATCCAAACGCCCGGCTTTGCCGGGTGTTTGGATACTCCGACCCAGCCGCCCTGGGCGGCGCCGTTCGG
>DXIC01000038.1 GCA_019113065.1 Candidatus Agathobaculum stercoravium | reverse complement strand
CGACGCTCCGGCCGGGTGCCGGCATGCGGGCGCGCGAAGCGCGCCTTCTGGGGCAGCAGCCCGCTTTTGCTTACCCTTTGGGGCAGCCGGGCGGCAATACCAAAGCGCTGCTTACCTTTGCGCGCGCAGCGCGCCCTGAAGGAGATGGGGTGATTCGCAAGAGGGGAAGAACCATTCGGTTCTTCCCCTCTTGTGTGCCTGCGGCGCACAGCCGCAAATATCCAGTTATGTAACAGCACTTTAGGCAAATCCGCGTCAGCGGCACAAACCCAAGATAAGGCTATTTCAGCCCAAGGATCTCGTCCGCCGATAAATCGAGCAGCTGACAGATCTGGATCAGCATATCCACATCCATTTTCCTCTGCCGGCGCTCATAAGGGCTGTATGTTGTTTCGCTCAGCCCCAGCATTTTGCTGAACTGCCGCTGGGAAATACCCTTTTCTTCCCGCGCATTTTTTATCCGATCAATATAATCCATAAATTTTCCCTTTATGTATTGTATTTAAATTAAATACATGATATACTGTATTCAAATTAAATACAAGGAGTGATTTTATGAACACCTTTTTAGAAGAACTCTTCTGGGAGCAGAGCCGCCCCTTCATGCAAAACCCGGACGACCCGCTGGAAGCCTACCAGCTTGGCATCCGCTTCGCATTCGAGCTGCTCGGCGCCATTTTCGGCCCGGATCAAAGCCCGTTCTGAATCTTTGCAGCCTTGAGCGTGTTCTTCATCAACATGGTGATGGTCATCGGGCCTGCGCCGCCCGGCACCGGCGTCATGTAGGACGCCTTTTCCATGACCGCCGGGTCCACGTCGCCGTGCACCTTGCCGTCCGCGCCGCGGTTGATGCCCACGTCGATCACGACCGCACCGTCTTTCACCATATCCGGCGTGATAAAGCCCTGCTTGCCCACTGCGGCGACCAGGATGTCCGCGCGGCGGCAGACCTCGTCCAGATGCTGCGTGCGGCTGTGGCACATGGTCACTGTGCCGTGGCGGTGCAGCAGCAGCATGCTCATCGGCTTGCCGACGATGTTCGACCGGCCGACCACCACGCACTCCTTGCCCTTGGGGTCGATCTGGTATTCATCGAGCAGCTCCATCACGCCTGCGGGCGTGCAGGGCACAAAATCAAAATTGCCGACCATGATCTTGCCCACGTTAACCGGATGGAACGCGTCCACGTCCTTTTTCGGGTCGATCGCATCGATCACCGCCTGCTCGGAAATGTGGTCCGGCACCGGCATCTGGCACAGGATGCCCGAGATCTGCGGGCTCTGGTTGAGCTGGCCGATCAGGCCGAGCAGCTCTTCCTGCGTGGTCTCCGCGGGCAGGGCGTACTTTTCGCTGTAAAAGCCGCACTCCGCGCACGCCTTCTCCTTGTTGCGGACGTAAATTTCGCTCGCGGGGTCGTTGCCCACGATGATGACCGCAAGGCCGGGCGTGACGCCCTTCTTTTTCAGTTCCTCGGTCTCTGCCAAAATGCTGCTGCGCACTTTGGCGGAAAGCGCCTTGCCGTCCATTCTTACTGCACTCATGGTGTATCCTCCTTTATGTTGTCCTGTGAAACAGGGGGCTGTCTGTCCCCCGTTGTTATTTCTCTTCCGGTTCGCCGGGAACGGCATTCGTCCTGTCCTCCGCGGGAGCAGCCTCCGCAGGCTTGTCCCCAGCCGGAGCGGGCTCCGCCTTTTCTTCCGCGGGCTTGTCCGCCGCCGGGGCGGGTTCCGCTGCCGCTTCCACGGGCTGCGCTGCGGGCGGCACATAGAACGCCTTGCTCACCTTAATGCGGTTATACCGGCGCACCAGCACCGCAATGGCTGCAATGCAGCTGACCGCCGCGAGCACCTGCGACACGCGCAGCGTGCCGATATACAGGCTGTCCGTGCGCAGGCCCTCGATCCATGCGCGGCCAAGGCCGTACCATGCGACGTACAGCAGCGCCATCTCGCCCGGGAACTTGCGCTTTTTCGAGTAGAAATGCAGCGCGATAAAGCCCACGAGGTTCCATACCGACTCATACAGGAAGGTCGGGTGCACCGGGTCCGCGCCGTCGATCGCCATGCCCCACGGCAGGGAGGTCGGGCCGCCGTGCGCCTCGCCGTTGACGAAATTGCCCCAGCGGCCGATGCACTGGCCGATCAGCAGGCCGAACGCCGCCAGGTCGCACAGGCTCGCAAAGGACAGCTTTTTGACCCGGCTGTACACAAACAGGGCGACCACCACGCCGATCACCGCGCCGTAGATCGCAATGCCGCCGTTCCAGATGGCGATGATCTCGGACGGGTGCTGGCTGTAATAGTCCCATTCAAAGACGACGTAGTAAATGCGCGCGCAGATGATGCCGACCGGCACGCAGATGATCAGGCAGTCCACAAGGTTGTCCGAGGTGACGCCAAATTCCTTTACGCGGGCGTTGACGTACAGCGCGGCAAGGATAAAGCCGATGCAGATGATAATGCCGTACCAGTAAATATCCTTGCCGAAGAGATTGACGGCAACGCGGTTCAGGGTGAATTCCAGCCCCAGCCCCGGGAAAGAGATAACATGTTCCATGGGTAGTTTCTTCCTTTGTTGTCTTTATTTCGGCCGGACGACCGACATCGTACAGCGGTCGCGGCGCGCCCAGCGCGCGAACATCGCCTGCACGTCGTCCGCGCCGATGGTGTCGAACAGGGCGGCGAAGTCCAGATAGTGCTCGCCCGCAAACAGCGCGGCCGCTTCCTGCCGCGCGTAGGCTTCGGGCACGTCGAGCACGCGCAGGTGCAGGCCGTAGAGCGCCTTTTTCATGCGGCCGAACAGCGCCGGTTCCACGCCCTCGTGCGCCAGCCGCGCGACTTCTTTTTCCACCGCCGCGCGCACGGCCTCCGGGTCGCGGCTCTCGCCGCCGAGCATGGCGGACGCACCTTCCGGGATGAGCGAATAATCCGAGTCGAAATCCCGGCCGATCAGGCGCTTTTCGTACAGGTCTGCGTACAGCGGCGCGGTGTCGCCGCACAGGATGCGCACCGCCAGCTCGCCCAGCAGGCT
>DXIC01000037.1 GCA_019113065.1 Candidatus Agathobaculum stercoravium | reverse complement strand
GCCATTGGCCGCCCGTCCCCCGCTCATCCCTATCCCATTGATTGGAGTTGAACCCATATGAAAAACTTTTCCGAAGTCTATGCGGCGCTGCGCCGCAAAAACCGCGGGCAGTACGGGCTGCTCGCCGGCTGCTGCTTCTTTTCCGTGCTGCTCATCACCGCCTATGCGTGCATGATGCGCTCGCCCACCATCCTCACCATCCTGCCCGAGGGCGGCGACAGCCGCAAGCAGGTGATGATGGTGTTCGTGCTCGCGGTGCTCGGCTGCGCAGTGTTCACCACCTACGCGGCTGGGCTGTTCTTCCGCCAGAAGTCACGCGAAACCGGCGTGTTCCTCGCCCTCGGCGCGGCGCGCGGACAGCTGCGCCGCGAGCTGGGCAGAGAGCTCGCACTCATCGCGTTCGGCTCGTGCGCCGCGGGCGCGGTGCTGGGCGCGCCGCTCGCGTGGGGCATCTGGCAGCTGTTCCGCACCTTTCTCGTGGACTCGCAGGAAATGCCGCTCTCCTTTGACCCGCAGGCCTACCTGCTCGCGCTCGCGTTCGCGGCCTATGTGGTCGTGATGCTGTTCTTCCTCGCCGCGCGCTTCATCCGCCGCACCAACATCATCGACATCGTGCAGGAATCGCACAAGTCCGAGCCCATCCGCGCAGTCAAGCGCTGGTACGGCCCGGTCGGCATCCTGCTCGCCGTCCTCGGCGCGGCCGCAGGCTACCTGATGCCGAGCTTTTTCGTCCGCGTGCTGCACTGGTATGCGCCCAGCGCATTCGAAGCCATTTTCTACCTGCCCGCGCTCATCGGCCTGTATATGATTTTGCTGCACACGGTCGTCAATGGCTGGGGCGGTCACAAAAAACGCTGGAAGAACATCATCTCCACCTCGATGATGCAGTTCCAGGGCCGCCAGACCGTGCGCAACATGCTGGTCATGACCCTGCTGATCGGCGGCGCGTACTTTGCGTCGTTCTATGCGCCCATGCTGTCCTCGAGCGCGGAGAACACCTACGCTACGCGCCCGGTTGACTACGAATACCACTGGCGCGCCGACCAGAACCTGCCCCAGCGGGACGAGGTGCAGGCGCTCGCAGACGAGGCGAACGTCGAGATCACCTCGTGGGCACAGCAGGAGGCGGCTGTGCTCGGCACGGACGGCATGGAGCAAATCGAGACCGAAACCGGCTTCGGCGCCACCTACACGACCGAGTACGCGGAGATCCTGAATGGCGCGACCTTCTTCTCGGAAAGCGCGTACAACTCCCTGACCGGCCAGCACATCGACCTCCTGCCCGGCACCTGCGCCAACGTGCTGGACGACGAGGGCGGCAGCGGCTATATCTCAGGCGGCGACGTGACCCACCTGACCAACATGACGACCGGCGCGGAGATGGACGTGACCCCGGCCGAGCCGCTGTGGTACACCATGCTGCTGGGCTGCTATGTGCTGGACGACGCGGACTATGCCGTGCTCTCCGAGGGGCTGACCGATCTCTACCGTGAGGAATATGTGCTCTTCAACATCGCGGATGTGGAAAACAGCTACGCTTTTGCCAACGCGCTGTTTAACGAAATCGTCGACCGCTCCGGCCCCGCAGTCGAGGTGGGCGACTATTACGACGATGTGGAAGCCGAGCTTGCCGCACGGGCGGGCGAAGCCTACGAATACGCCCCCGAGGCTGCGGCGGCCCGCGGGCTGGAAACCATCGACTACGACGACCGCAACTCTTCCGGTTTCCGTGGCTACTGGAAATACATGCCGCAGTTCCGCATCCTCGACCAGAACGACTTCGTGACCACGATGGCGGTGTTCCTCATGCTGTTCATCTTCATCGCCATTGTGTGCTTCGCAGCGGTCATCGTCATCGCGTTCACCCGCTGCATGACCATTGCGCTGGTCAATGCCCGCGTGTACGACGACCTGCGCCACCTCGGCGCGCCGAACGCCTACCTGTTCCGCTCGGTGCGCGGGCAGATCAGCCGCGTGTTCCTCGTGCCCGCCATTGTCGGCACCGGCCTGATTTGGGCATTCTACATGATGATCATGTACTTTAACGGCGATCCGTATGGATTCACCTCCGCCGAGCTGGCGGGCATCACGTCCTGCGCAGCCATGGTCGCCGGGGTGTCCGTGCTGCTGTATGCAGTGTACCGCATCACGCGCCGGAGCGTGTGCCGCGCGCTGCATATCCATTCCTGAGCTTGTTGTTTCACGGGGCGCACTTTTCAGTGCGTCCCGTTCCTGCTATAATGGGAGCGAGGTGAACCCAATGGAACATATCCTGATCGTCGAGGACGACCCCGCGCTCGGCCGCGGGCTGGTGCTCGCGCTGGAGAGCGCGGAACGCGCCTGCACGCTGGCTTCGGACTGCGCCGGGGCGCGCCGGGCGCTTGCCGCCTCGTCCTTTGACCTTGCCATCTTTGATATCAACCTGCCGGACGGCTCGGGGCTGACGCTGCTCGAGGAGACCCGCGCCGCGGGCGGCCCGCCGGTCATCCTGCTGACGGCGAACGACCTCGAGACCGACATCGTAACCGGCCTGACGCTGGGCGCGGACGACTATATCACCAAGCCGTTTTCGCTCGCGGTGCTGCGCGCCCGCGTGGACGCCGCGCTGCGCCGGAATACGCCCGCGCCTGCCCCCGCTGTATTTGAGCAGGGCGGCTTCCATTTTGACTTTGACCGGCTGGATTTCACCGCGGACGGCAAACCGCTCCAGCTTTCGCAGACCGAACAGCGGCTGCTGCGCCTGCTGGTCGAAAACCGCGGGCACATCCTGCCGCGCGGCACCCTGCTCGACCGCATCTGGACGGACGGCGCGGAGTATGTGGACGAAAACGCGCTGTCGGTCACGGTTGGGCGGCTGCGCCGCAAGCTGGGCAAAAACGCGCCCATCAAGACCATATACGGCGTGGGCTATACCTGGGCGGTGGAATCATGATCTGGATTGCAGTTATCGCCGTGCTTGCAGCGGCGGGCGTGATCATATACGACCGCCTGCGGCTGCGCCGCACCATGGATACCATGGATAAAATGCTGGACGACGCGATCCGCGGCGCCTTCCAGCCCGCGCACTTCGATGAAAGCCGCCTGTCTGCGGTCGAAGCAAAGCTCAAACACTATCTGGACGCGAGCGGCACCTCCGCCGCGCGGCTCGCTGAGGACCGGGCGCGCGTGCAGGGGCTGATCGCGGACATCTCGCACCAGACCAAAACGCCGATCGCAAACCTGCTGCTGTACGCCGGGCTGCTGGCGGACCGGGATTTGCCCGAGGACTGCCGCGGCTGTGTGGGGCAGCTGACCGCGCAGGCGGAAAAGCTGCAATTCCTGATCGAGTCCATGGTCAAGGCCGGACGGCTGGAGACCGGCGTGATCGCCGTGCAGCCCCGCCCGGCGGACGTGGGCGCGCTCACCGAAGCCGCGGTGCAGGCGGCGCAGCCGGAAGCCGCTCGGCGCGGTGTGCAGCTCACCAGCCTGCCCGCAGAGGCAAGTGCGTACTTTGACCCCAAATGGACGCAGGAAGCGCTCGGCAACCTGATCGACAACGCCATCAAGTACACACCCGCGGGCGGCAGCGTGACCGTGTCGGTCACGCCTTACGAGCTGTTCTGCCGCATTGATGTGGCCGACACCGGCCCCGGCATCCCGGAAGACGAGCAGGCGCGCATTTTTGAGCGGTTTTACCGCTCCCCCGCGGTGCGGGACGAGCAGGGCGTCGGGCTGGGGCTGTACCTCGCCCGCGAGATCGCCGCGGCAAACGGCGGGTATATCAAGGTCACGTCCCGCCTCGGCAAAGGAAGCACGTTTTCGCTGTTTCTGCCAAAAACACAGTGAAAGCGCTGTCCGTAGCGGAGCGCACTGCGCGCCCGGCTGGGTGCCCACGTCCCAAGTGGGCGGGATTTGCGCCTGCGCGGCGCGGGCGGGCAAGAGGGAGACAACCGATGGTTTTCTCCCTCTTGTCAATCACCCTCTTTCCTTCAGGGCGCGCTGCGCGCGCAAGAGTAAGTGACGCTTTCCAGTTACCGCCCGGTTTCTGCTGCGACAGGCAGAGGATTGGCTGCCACCCCAGAGGAAGCGCCCTCCCCTGTGGGGTGGTACCTGCCCTTCTTGTTGCTTTAGGCACGTGGGCGGCGGGAAGTTTGGCGTTACGCACCTTGCGCGCAAAGCGCGCCCTTATTTGCGGCAGCAAATGCCGCAAATCTTTGGGCAGATACCTATGTGTCTGCTCCCGCCCAAAGGAAAAGGGGTGATTCGCAAGAGGGGAGAAACTTCGTGTCTCCCCTCTTGTGCGCCCGCGCCGCGCAGGCGCACGCACCGCATCAATCCTGTCAAAACTGTTAGATTTCCGACAGGCTCTCGACAGGATTGCATGGTATCGTCTGTATCGTACCAAAGGGTACGGTACAGACTTTTTTCCGGGAGGTTTTCTCTTATGACGGTTTTACAGACGGCAGGCCTGCGCAAGGTTTACGGCGCGGGCGACACCGAGGTGCGCGCGCTCGACGGCGTCGACCTCACGGTCGAGAGCGGCGAGTTTGTCGCCGTGGTCGGCACGTCCGGCTCGGGCAAGTCCACCCTGCTGCACATGCTCGGCGGACTCGACCGCCCGACAAGCGGCAAGGTCTATGTGGATGGCAACGACATCTTCGCGCTGAAGGACGACGAGCTGACCATTTTCCGCCGCCGGCGCATCGGGTTTGTGTTTCAGGCGTACAACCTTGTGCCCGTGCTCAGCGTATACGAAAACATCGTGCTCCCCATCGAGCTGGACGGCGGCACGGTGGATCAATCCTATGTGGACGAGATCATCCGCACCCTCGGGCTGGAGAGCAAGCTCTTGAGTTTGCCGAGCCAGCTCTCGGGCGGCCAGCAGCAGCGCGTCGCCATCGCCCGCGCGCTCGCGACCAAGCCCGCCATCATCCTGGCCGATGAGCCGACCGGCAATCTGGACAGCCGCACCAGCCAGGACGTGCTCGCGCTGATGAAGGTGACGAGCGAAAAGTTCGGCCAGACCATTGTCATGATCACCCACAACGAGGAGATCGCCCAGCTTGCGCACCGGATCGTCCGCATTGAGGACGGCCGCATCGTCCATTCGTAAGGGGGCGCGCGGCATGTTAAACGTCCCCAACAAAAAGTGCATCCGTCGCCTGTCCGACCGCAGCCTGCGGGCGGCGAAAACGCGCAACATCATCGCGGTCATCGCCATTGCGCTGACGACCGTGCTGTTTACCTCGCTGTTCACCATCGCCATGTCCATCAACGCCTCGTTCCAGCAGGGCAACTTCCGGCAGGCGGGCGGCGACATGCACGGCTCGTTCAAAGACCTGACCGAGGAGCAGGTAGAGGAGCTGAAGGACGACCCGCTCATCCGCGAATACGGCACGCGCCTGATGGTCGGCATGACGCCGGGCGAGGTGCCGTTCAACAAGAGCCATGTCGAAACCAGCTGCATGGACGAGACCGAGGCAAAGCACTATTTCATCGATCCCGCCGAGGGCAGCCTGCCCCGCGAGGGCACGGACGAGGCTGCAACCGACACCCGCGTGCTCTCCCTGCTCGGCATCGAGCCAAAAGTCGGCGCGCAGTTCACCGTACCGATTGAGATCGACAGCAATACCACGGACGCGCGCGTGGTCGAGCGCACGTTCACGCTCTCCGGCTGGTGGGAGTATGACAGCGCGATCGTCGCGTCCCATGTCCTCCTGCCCCGCTCGGCAGCCGAGGAGCTGTGCGCCCTGTCCACCGGCAAGGAAGGCACACAGACCGGCACCTGGTCGCTCGATGTGATGTTTTCCAGCTCACTGCACATCCGCGACGACCTTGAGCAGATCCTCGCAAACCACGGCTACCAGTGCGACGACGCGACGGGCGACAATTACATCAATATCGGTGTCAACTGGGGCTATTCGGGCGCGCAGCTCGCGGAGAACATCGACCCGCTGACGGTTATCGCCATCGCCGCCATGCTGCTGCTCATCATCTTCACCGGGTATCTCATCATCTACAATGTGTTCCAGATCTCGGTCACGAACGACATCCGGTTTTACGGCCTTCTCAAAACCATCGGCACGACCGGCAAGCAGATCCGCCGCATGATCCGGCGGCAGGCGTACCTGCTCTCGGTCGTCGGCATCCCGATCGGCCTTGTGGCCGGCTATCTGATCGGCGCACAGCTTGTGCCGCTTATCATTTCGCAGCTGAGCGGCATGCACAAAACCATCTCGATCAGCCCGCTGATCTTTGTCTTTGCGACTGTGTTCTCGCTCATCACCGTGCGCATTTCCTGCCGCAAGCCGGGCAGGATGGCCGCGCGCGTGTCGCCGGTCGAGGCGGTGCGGTACACGGACGCGGGCGTCAGGCCGCCGAAAAAGTCCAAGGGCAGGCACGCCGCCGTGAGGCGCGCGGCCTACGGCGCAAAGTTGCCGCGCATGGCATGGATGAACCTCGGCCGCAGCCGCAGCAAGACGGTCATCACGGTCATTTCGCTCGCGCTCGCGGTGGTGCTCATGCAGCTGACCTACACCTTTGCGATCGGCTTTGACATGGACCGGTACCTCGCGAGCAAGTCGGCGGTGGATTTCATCGTGGGCGACGCGGCGTACTTCCAGACCGGTTCGGGCTTTTCCTCGACCGACGAGGCCGTGCCCGAAAACGTGATCGCGGACATCGACGCCCAGGGCGGCATCACGCAGTCCGGCCGCATCTACGGGCAGGTGTCCAGCGTGCAGGAATTCGTCTCCGAGGACTGGTTCCGCCGGAACAACGGCCAGTGGTACCCGGCAGAACATCTGGACCAGATGGTCGAACAAGCCGAGCATAACGCATCCGGCCAAATAGCCGACCGCGTCCAGCTCTACGGCATGGAGGACTTCCCGCTGTCCAGACTCACCGTGCTGGACGGCGACCTGTCCGCCCTGTCCGACCCCACGAAAAACGCGATCGCGGCGGTGTATATGACCGATGACTACGGCGACCCGGAAGCACAGTCCCACTGGGCCAAGGTGGGCGACAAGGTGCACCTGCGCTATGTGGAGGAATACGAATACTACTACACGGACACCGGCGAGATCATCCCGCCCGAAGAGGTCGATGCAGCTTATGCCAGCGGGGTCAGCATCAGCTCGCACGCCAAGACCTACCGCGATGTGGAGTACACGGTCGCGGCGGCGGTCACCATCCCCGGCTCGCTCGACTACCGCTTTTACGGCGCGGATCAGTTCGTGCTGGGCGCCGAGCAGTTTCGGCAGGACTCGCAGACCGGTTCGGTGATGACCTATGTGTTCGACGTGGAGGACGGCACGGACGGCGAAATGGAAGCCTTCCTCGCGGACTACACGGAAAACGTGCAGCCGCTGTTCGACTACGAAAGCAAGTCGACCTATCAGGCCGAGTTCGACAGCATGCGCAGCATGTTCCTGACGCTCGGCAGCGCGCTCAGCCTGATCATCGGGCTGGTCGGCGTACTCAACTTCTTAAACGCCGTGCTGACCGGCATCATCACGCGCCGGCACGAGTTTGCGGTTTTGCAGGCCATCGGCATGACGGGCAGGCAGCTGAAACGCATGCTCATGCTCGAGGGGCTGTATTACGCCCTGCTCGCCATGGCGGTCAGCACCGTCCTGAGCGTCACGCTGGGGCCGCTCATCGGCGCGGGGTGCGCAAACGTGTTCTGGTTCTTCGTGTACAAGTTCAGCGTGCTGCCGCTCGCGGTGCTGCTGCCGGTGTTCATCCTGCTGGGGCTTGCCATCCCGCTCGTCACCTACCGCGGTGCGGCAAAGCAGAGCATTGTCGAGCGTTTGCGCACGGATGAGTAAAAGGCATGCGGTTTTCGTCAGTTTCCCCTCTTGACGGCCGGGCTTTTCCCATGATAGAATGACTTGTATTCACGCGGAGGGCAAGTCATTCGCTGGAAATGATAAGCCGGATAAGGTGACGGGTTGGAACACCCGTAGTCTTATCCGGCTTTTTCTTTTGGGCTGCCCGCCGCACTGCTGCAAAAGGAAAGGGATGGGAAACTTGGATCTTCTCAAGGACAAAATCAAACCGCTGTATTTCCGCTATCTGACAGCCGCGTTCGGCAGCGCGCTGACCAGCTCGATTTACAGCATCGTGGATATGGCGATGGTCGGCCAGTACCAGGGGCCGGACGGCACGGCCGCGCTCGCAGTCGTCGCGCCGGTTTGGAACATCATTTACAGCTTCGGCCTGCTGGCGGGCATCGGCGGGTCGGTGCTGTTCTCCACGCTGCGCGGCAGCGGGAAAACCCGTCACGAGGACGAAAACGAATACTTTACCACCGCGCTCGGCCTTGCGGTGTTTTTTGCCGCACTGTGGTGGGTCGTGATCGCGTTTTTCGACGTGCCCATGCTGCGCCTGTTCGGCGCGTCGGATTCCCTGCTCCCGCTCGCGCAGGATTACATCCTGCCGATCAAATTCGTTGTGCCGTCCTTCCTGTTCAACCAGATGCTCGCCGCTTTCCTGCGCAATGACGGCAGCCCCGGCCTTGCAACCGCGGGCGTGCTTGCAGGCGGCATTTTCAACATCTTCGGCGACTGGTTCTTCGTATTTGCCTGCGACATGGGCATCTTCGGTGCGGGCCTCGCAACCGCAATCGGTGCGGCGATCACCTTCTTTGTCATGCTGACGCACTTTTTCTCGCGGGGGTGCACCCTGCGGCTGGTGCGCCCCAAACGCGTGCTGCTCCAGATCCAGCAGATCATTGTCACCGGCTTTTCGACTTTCTTCATCGATGTGGCTATGGGCATCCTGACCATGCTGTTCAACCGCCAGATCATGCGCTACATCGGCGCAGACGGCCTGTCGGTCTACGGCATCATCGTCAACGTCAGCACGATCGTGCAGTGCTGCGCGTACAGCATCGGGCAGGCGGCGCAGCCCATTATCTCGCGCAACCTCGGCGCGAAGCAGTGGACGCGCATCCGCCAGACACTGCGCTATGCGCTGTATACAGCAGGGTTCTTCAGCATCTTCTGGACCGCGCTCACGCTCGCCGTCCCAAACGGGATCGTGCGCGTGTTCATGGCGCCGACCGAAAGCGTGCTCGCTGTTGCGCCCGGCATTCTCCGCAGCTACTGCATCTCGTTCCTGTTGCTGCCGCTCAACATCTTCTCGACCTATTACTTCCAGGCGCTGATGAAGCCGGGCGCCGCGATGGTGGTCTCGGTCGCCCGCGGCCTTGTCATCAGCGGCGCGCTGATCTATGCGCTGCCCGCGCTGGTCGCCCCCGGGGCGCTGTGGTTTGCCATGCCCATCACCGAACTGGTGGTCGCGGTATATGTGGTCATACGCATGGCGCAGTACACCCGCGCGCTCGGCGCCTCCCCATCCGCCGGGCTGCCCGCCTGATATTCCGGCCTCCTTTTCCCCTGTTTCATTTGCGCGCAGATGGTAGACATTCCTCTTGTTCTTTGCTATACTGTGGCCATGCATTTCCGCGCAGAAGGAGTATAGAGCAGTATGTCCAAACTGAAATTCTGGCCGCAGCGCCTGCTCATGCTGCTGATCGGCGTACTGGTGACTGAGTGCGGCTCGCAGCTGTTTGTCGCGCTGGATATCGGCGCCGACCCGTTCATGGTGCTGGTACAGGGCGTTTCGCGTGTGGCCGGGGTGAGCTACGGCACCTCTACCACCCTCATTATGCTGCTGTGCCTTGTGGTGATTTTGTTCACAGACCGCCGCCATATCCGCCCGGGCACGGTGTTCACCATGTTCTGCACCGGCCCGATCGTAGACATGTACGCCCATCTGTTCGGCCGCATCGTGCCGGACAACCGGCCGATGGCGCTGACGCTTGTTCTGGTTGCAATCGGCTGCGTCATCGTGGGGATCGGTATCGGCATTTCCGTGCGCTCGGGCGCGGGCGCGTGCCCGAACGACCTGATCCCGGTCATTGCGGCCGAGAAGTTCCCGCGCCTGCAGCTGCGCTGGGCGCGCATGGGCTGGGATGCGTTCTGCATCGCCGCGGGCTTCTGCATGGGCGGCACGATCGGTATCGGCACGATCATCGCGCTGACCCTGTACGGTCCCTGCCTGCAATTTTTCCTGCCCGTCGCAAAAACCATTTCGCGCCTGCTGCATCTGCCTGCACAGGCCGCCACAGAAGCTGCATAACAAACAAACCAGGCTTGACGGGCAGTCAAGCCTGGTTTTTCATTTTCCTGCGTGTTACAGCGCGCTCCCCTTTTTCGGGACAAACAGGCGTCCCATGTCCACCCCTTCCAGCCGGAGCAGCGCCTCCTTTTTGTCCACACCGCCCGCGTAGCCGGTCAGGCTGCCCGTGCTGCCGACCACACGGTGGCACGGCACGATCAGCGACACCGGGTTATGCCCCACTGCGCCGCCGACCGCCTGCGCGGACACGGCTCTCCCGCCCTGCTGCGCTGCCAGCCGCCCCGCGAGCGCCCCGTAGGTCGTCACTGTGCCGTAAGGAATCTCCCGCAGGAGCGCCCACACCGCCATCCGGAACGGCGAGCCTTGCAGCCGGACCGGCGGTGTGAAATCAGGCTCACGCCCGGCAAAATACACGTCCAGCCAGCGGGTTGCCTGCTCGAAAACCGGCAGTGCCGCCGCGGTGTGCGCTGCCGGCAACGTATCTGCAAAATACTTCTGCCCGTCAAACCACAGGCCGGTCAGGGCTTCGCCGTCGCTCGCCAGCGTGATGCCGCCGAGCGGCGAAGCGTAATGCGCGGTAAAATACATGGGGATCGCTCCTCTCCTTTTGTCAGTATAACGCAAAAACGCCCGGAAGCCAAGCTTCCGGGCGTTTGTTTGAACTTTTCGCAAAGTCCCGCAAGCGGAAATTTAGCGCTTGCTGAACTGAGGCGCGCGACGGGCAGCCTTGAGGCCGTATTTCTTGCGTTCCTTCATTCTGGGGTCGCGGGTAAGGAACCCGGCCTTTTTCAGGGGGGAGCGCAGATTTTCAGAATCGTATTGCAGCAACGCACGGGCGATACCGTGACGGATGGCGCC
>DXIC01000036.1 GCA_019113065.1 Candidatus Agathobaculum stercoravium | reverse complement strand
AGCCGTCCTCGCTGCGCGCCGCGTACAGCCCCTCGCCCATGTAGAAGAGGTAGTAGTACGTCGGTTCGGTGAGCAGCTTGCCGCTGGTGTCCATCATGCCCCAGCGGTTGGCCTGCCGCACCATGGCAATGCCGTCGTCGTGGAATTCCGAGATCGTGTTATACAGGAATTCGGTCAGGAACGCGCTCTGGGACAGCGAGTAAAGCGCCTGGTTGGTGCCGTTGGACAGGACGATGGTGTCCTCCCCGAAGATCGTCATATAGGAAGGGGTGATGCCGCTTTGCAGCGTGTACAGCGTCTGCCCGGCGGTATCGATGGCAAGATAGGTGCCGTCCGTGGTGCGCACGAGCGCGCGGCCGTTTGAAAACGACCCGGCTTCGCTGAATTCGCCTGCAAAGGCGGGGGTGCCGTCCTGCTGGACATAGGAATACAGGCCGGACGCCGGGCTCTGGCACAGCAGGATGCCGTCCTCAAAAAAGCCGACCGCCCCGGCGTAGGAGCCGACCTGCGCGCCGTCGAGCGTGTAGTAAACGCTGTGGTCGGCATAGCGGTAGGCGGCCATATCGTCCGAGAAATCCACCGAGAGCGGGGATTCGGTATAGGGGATGACGAGGTTGCCCTCGCGGTCGATGACCGCGGTCTGCCATTTGTCGTCCTCGACCGCGGCAAGGCCGCAGTCCGCAAATTCGCCCGCCTGCGCATAGGCAAAGGGCAGCACGGTCTGCCCGGTTTCGTCCAGGTAGCCTGCGCGGGTCACGCCGTCAATATCCGTGCGCTCCACAGGGAAGATCGGCGAGGCCGCCGCCGCACAGACATATACGGAAAGCGCCACGGCAATGGCGCAGATTGTTTTTTTCAGCATAGGCTTTCCATCCTTGGGTAATTTCATAATTAAATTATAGCCTTTCCAGCCATATCCCACAATAGCCGGTGGGAAAGTGTAACAATGGTGACATGCGCGGACACAATGTTACAGCTTTGTTGCAATTTGCGGCGGCTGGCTTTGCCGCGCTTTACATCATTTTCTAAGCATGATAAAATAGGAGCCGTATTTTTGGCATACGTTTGAAAGGTGGGGATTTCCCGTATGACCAGATTGTTTCAGGGCCTGCGCGCGCTGTTCTGTATCTGTTTTGCGCTTGCGGCGCTGTCGGTGGCGGCGCTGAACGGCTACGCGCTGGCGCTGCTGGCGGCGGGGGGCATCTGGCTCCTGCTGCGCCGCCGGGCCATACCGCATTTTACGCTGGTGCTGCTGGCGGGCGGCATTGCGCTGCGCGTGCTGATCGCGCTGGTGCTGCATCCGCCGCTGGTGAGCGATTTCCAATTGATGTATGACGCGGCGCAGAGCCTGCTCGCAGGCGATATGTGGTTCCTCGACACCGAGTATTTCTCCCTCTGGGCGTACCAGAGCGTGTTTGTCGCATGGGAGGCGATGTGGCTGCGGCTGTGGAACGACCCGCTCTGCCTTGAGCTGGTGAACGCGGTGCTGTCCGCAGGTATCCTCTGCCTGCTGTACCGCATGGCGCGCGGCTGGATGGACGAGCGCGCGGCGCAGGCGGCGAGCCTGCTGCTGACGCTGTTCCCCTTTGCGCTGACGCTGCACACCGTGCTCAGCAACCAGATCCCGTCCGCGTTTTTCCTGACGCTCGGGCTGTGGCTGCTGGTGTGCGCGGACTGCCGCCGCCTGGGCCTGTGGCGCTTCCCGCTGGCGGGGCTGGCGCTCCAGCTGGGCAACCTTTTGCGCAGCGAGGGCATTGTCATCCTGGCCGCCGTGCTCGCCTGGGCGGTGTTTGAGGCCGTGCGCCATCCCAAAACCGTCAAACGCCTGCTCGCAGGGCTTCTGGCGCTGCTTGCCGTGTATTTTGCGTCCCACGCCGCGGCGGACGCGGCCGTGCGCGCCGCCGGGCTCAACCCCTACGGCGTGCGCAACGGCAACCCGCTGTGGAAGTTCGTCGTCGGCATGAGCTTCAACACCGCCGGCGGTTATTCGTCGTCGGACTGGTACAAGATCTATGACACGCTGGATGAAAATTTCCAGGTCACAGAAGAAACCGAGGCGCTGGAGAAGGAAATGCTCGCCGAGCGGCTGTCCGCCGATCCGGCCAAGCTGCTGCGGCATTTTATCAACAAATGGCAGCTGCTGTGGGACACCGATGCGCTGCACTGGGCGCTCGGGCACACGCAGCAGGACCCGGACGGGCTGATCGGGCCGATCACCCGGGCGGACGCCTACAAGCTGGTGCAGCAATTCGACCGCGGGCTGTTCTACCTGTCCGTGCTGCTGGCGGGGCTGGGGCTGTTCGCCTCGCCTGCGCGCTGGAAACAGCGGGAGACGGCGGCCTACCTGCCGTATTTCGTGTTTTTTGCCATGTTCTGCGCGATGCTGCTCGTGGAGGTGCAGCCGCGCTACGCCTACCTGCCGCAGCTGTTCCTGTTTACCGCGGCCGGGTTCGGTTTGGAGTGCATCGGGAAGGGGGAGCAGGATGCCTGAGATTTCGATTGTCGTCCCCTGCTATAATGAGGAGGCGTCGCTGCCGCTGTTTTACCGGGAGATCACCCGCGTGGCGGCGGAAATGGATTACGCTGATTTTGAATTTGTGTTCATCGACGACGGCTCGGAGGACAATACGCTGCCCACGCTGCGCCGCCTCGCCGCGGCGGACAGGCGCGTGCGCTTCGTCTCGTTTTCGCGCAATTTCGGCAAGGAAGCAGGCATGCTCGCCGGGCTGGAGGCTGCGACGGGCGATTATGTCGCGCTGATGGACGCGGATTTGCAGGACCCGCCCGCGCTCCTGCCCGAACTGTATAAGGCGGTCACCGAGGAGGGGTACGACTGCGCCGCCACCCGCCGCACCACCCGCGAGGGCGAGCCGCCCATCCGCTCGTTCTGCGCGCGTATGTTTTACAAGATCATCAACAAAATATCCGATGCGGACATCGTCGACGGCGCGCGCGACTACCGCCTGATGCGCCGCAGCATGGTGGACGCCATCCTGTCCCTGCGCGAATACAACCGCTTTTCCAAGGGGATTTTCGGCTGGGTCGGCTTCAAAACCAAATGGGTGCCGTATGTCAACGTCGAGCGCGTGGCGGGCGAGACCAAATGGTCGTTCTGGAAGCTGTTCCGCTATTCGCTCGAGGGCATTGTCGCGTTTTCGACCGTGCCGCTCGCGCTGGCATCCGTGCTGGGCGTGCTGGTGTGCCTTGCGGCGTTTGTGTTCGTTGTGGTCGTGCTGGTCAAGACGCTCGCCTTCGGCGACCCGGTCGGCGGCTGGCCGAGCATGATGTGCGTCATCCTGTTTCTCGGCGGGGTGCAGCTGCTGTGCATCGGCATTTTGGGGCAGTACCTGTCCAAAACCTATCTGGAAACCAAGCGCCGCCCGGTTTATCTGGTGCGGGAGACGGAAGAAGGGGTCAAATGAGCCGGCTTTCCGGTCTGATCGACAGAAAACTCGCCAAATTCCTGCTGGTCGGCGTGGTCAACACCCTTGTGGGCACGGCGATCATGTTCGGGCTGTACAACCTTGCGCACTGTTCCTACTGGGTGTCGAGCGCGGCAAACTATATCCTGACCAGCATCCTGAGCTTTTTCCTCAACAAGTATTTCACATTTGAAAGCAAGGGAAACAGCGCGGGCGAGGTGCTCCGCTTTGCGCTCAACATCGCGGTGTGCTACCTGCTGGCCTACGGCATCGCAAAGCCGCTGTGCCTGCATCTGCTCGCGGGCGCGTCTGCCGCGGTGCGGGACAATGTGTCCATGCTCGTGGGCATGTGCCTGTTCACCGGGTTCAACTACATCGGGCAGCGGTTTTTCGCCTTCAGACAGAAATAAAAGCGGCCGAAAGGCCGCTTCAGCTTGTCGAAAAAGTCTTTCGCGCCGCAGCGCGCATCAAATAGGAAATTGCGG
>DXIC01000035.1 GCA_019113065.1 Candidatus Agathobaculum stercoravium | reverse complement strand
AATAAGGAGGTATTCAAAGTGGCATGTAAATATGACCATCAATACAAAGTACAGGCAGTAAAACTTGCCAAACAAATCGGCGGCGCTAAGGCTGCAAAAGAGGTAGGAATTCATGAAGGAGCCATGGTGTATCACCAGGTCGGGGTACCAACGGCAATCGTCTGGTAGTCGCTGAGATCAACCCCCAGTGGCTTGATCGCTGGTTTATAACCGCGGTCAACCATATCGTTATACGAGCCGGTGTATGGCTCTACGGTCTGGAACTCCGCAATGTCCGCGCCGTTGGCCCTTTGCATCAGCCCGGCAATCCGGCGGGTGTTGCGTTGGAAAGGGAAGAATAAACGATCAGCATTTTGTCAGCCTTGATTTTTCGCGCTCCTTACTTGTTGAAATTGACTTTGTACCGCAGCCAGACGCTGCTGCCGCCCATGGGTTTGGCTTCCAGCAATGTGAAGCTGACCGGTGTGTCGCTGAATAGGCCATCCTTTGCCATAAACAGCGATTGCGTTTCAGTAGAGCCGTCGGCAGCGGGGGCAATCACAATGCTGACCTCGTCACACATGCCGGCCTGTATAAACGACCAGTTCAGTACTGCGCCGCCGCCCAGCATCAGCGTCTCGATACCAAACAGTATCTTGAGTTTTTCCAAGGCAAGCGCATAGTACAGTGATTGTTCGCCAGCGATGATGTAGGAAATACCGCGCTTGCGCAGAAATGCCTTATAGCGGTTGTCCGCCTTTCCGGTGAGCACCTCAATCACATGCGCAGTGGTGGTTTCGTAGGTCAATGTGCTGCTTTTCCAGCCCAGACGGCCGGAAGGGTCAACGGAAACATAGTACATCGGCGCTTTTTTCGCTACAAAGTCGCCTTCCGGCACGGCAGCGGCATTTTTATCCAGCTCCGGCTTTTCGTAGAAGGTAAAGTTATCATCCGTAGTGACGCGGCCGGACAGCCAGCCCTGATGCTGATAGTAGGGGTGTTCCCCGAAGGCGAGGCGATAAAACACTTCGCCCGCAGGCTCGCTTTCCGGTATCTCCATATACCTGCCCATGATTTTCCCATCCAGAGAGGTCATCATGTGGCAGAAAACATAGGGTCGTTCCATTTACAGTCTCCTTCATTTGATCCATCTGTGTTGGTTTGTCATGACCGGTATGCACTGGGCGTTCGTCCCGGCCTGCCTGCTGGCGCTGGCTGACCCGGGCTATGATGTGCTGCTGACCGTTGCCATGCTGAGCAGCAACACTGCACAGGCGGGCGCGACCTTTGGCGCTGCATTCAAGACCAGGGATCCTGAGATGCGCCAGATGGCGATCCCGGCCGGTATCTCCGCACTGCTTGCCGGCGTTACCGAACCTGCCATGTACGGCGTTACCCTGCGCCTGAAAAAGCCGATGGTGGCGGCCTGCATCGCAGGCGCAGTCGGCGGCCTGATCTCCGGTATCGTAAACCTGAAGGCATATGCCTTTGCAACCCCGTGCCTGACCGCGATAGTGCAGTTTATCGCGCCGGACGGCAGCAGCAACTTCATGTTTGCCTGCATCGTCTTTGCGGTCGTCCTGGTTCTGTCCTTTATCCTGACACCGGCGCATGAAGCGGCGGAGGAACCGGCAGCAGAGCCGTCCGCGGTATCTGCGGCGCCCGCTGCACCGGTCATTACCGGCAAGATCGAGATCGACGCCCCGATCCCGGGCGAAGTCATCCCGCTGAGCGAGGTCAAGGACCAGACGTTTGCATCCGGCGTGCTGGGCGAAGGCTACGCGATTGTCCCGTCCGAAGGCAAGGTCTATGCGCCGTTCGACGGCACCTGCGACAACCTGTTCGACACCCTGCATGCAATGGGTCTGGTATCGGACAGCGGCGTAGAGCTGCTGATCCATGTCGGCTTGGAAACGGTCGGCCTGAACGGCGCACCGTTCAAGGCGCATATCAAGAGCGGCGACAAGTTCAGGAAAGGCGACCTGCTGCTCGAATTTGACATCGATGCAATCAAGGCGGCGGGCTGCGAGACCCAGACCCCGGTCATCGTCACCAATGCGGAGGACGTAGGCAGCATCACCATTGAAGGCAATAAAATTGTGATTGGAGGATAAAATAACATGGCACTTTCCAAGGACTTTCTGTGGGGCGGCGCAACAGCCGCCAACCAGTGTGAGGGCGCATGGGACCGCGACGGCAAAGGCGTTTCGGTTGCGGACATCTGCACGGGCGGCAAGTTTGGACAGAGCAAGCGCATCACGCCGGTGCTGGAGGAGGGCACGTTCTACCCCAGCCACGAGGCGATCCGGCACTATGACCGCTTCCGCGAAGATATTGCGCTGTTTGCTGAGATGGGCTTCAAGTGCTACCGTTTCTCGATCGCGTGGACGCGCATTTTCCCGAACGGCGACGAGGCCGAGCCGAACGAGGCAGGCCTGCGCCACTATGAAGAAGTGATTGACGAGTGCCTGAAATACGGCATCGAGCCGCTGATCACCATTTCGCACTACGAGGTGCCGTTCGGACTGACCAAAAAATGCAACGCATGGGTCAGCCGCGAGATGATCGATTATTTTCTCAACTACTGCCGCGCGATCTTCACCCGCTACAAGGGCAAGGTCAAGTACTGGCTGACCTTCAATGAGATCAACAGCGCTTCCGAGCCCATGGGCGCGCTGCTCAATCAGGGCATCCTGAACGACCTTGAGCATCCGACCGAGTTCATGAAGCAGCCGGACATCCCGCAGCAGCGCTATCAGGGCCTGCACCATATGCTGGTGGCGAGCGCGCTTGCGGTCAAGATGGCGCACGAGATCGATCCCAACTACCGCGTTGGTAACATGATGATCTATTCGGCGAGCTATCCGCTGACCTGTGATCCGGATGACGTGCTGGCCTGCCAGGCATATAACCGCCGCTATAATTATTACTGCACGGATGTGCAGGCGCGCGGCGCATATCCGGCCTACGCAAAGCGCATGCTGAAAGGGCTGGGCGTCAAGTTGGAGGTACAGCCGGAGGACGCGGAGATCCTCAAAAACGGCACCGTGGACTTCATCACCTTCTCCTACTATATGTCCTCCTGCCAGACGGCAAAGGATATGAAGGGCGGCGAGGGCAATATCCTCGGCGGCGTGCCCAACCCCAACCTGCCTGCCTCCGACTGGGGCTGGCAGATCGACCCCAAGGGCCTGCGCTATGCGCTGAACGACCTGTACGACCGCTACGGCCTGCCGCTGATGGTGGTCGAGAACGGCCTCGGCGCCAAGGACGAGATCGAAGCCGACGGCTCGATCAACGACGATTACCGCATCGACTATCTGCGCCAGCATATCGAGCAGATGAAGGAAGCGGTGGAGGACGGCGTAGACCTGATGGGCTACACCCCGTGGGGCTGCATCGACCTGGTTTCCGCCTCGACCGGCGAGTACGCCAAGCGCTACGGCATGATCTATGTCCGCCGCTATGACGACGGTACAGGTGATTTTGCCCGTCTGAAGAAAAAGTCGTTCTACTGGTATCAGAAGGTTATCGCCACCAACGGCGAAGATCTGGATTAAAGAAAGAAGGGAACACAAATGAAACAGTTCGAATATGTAATTACCGATCCGGTCGGCATCCATGCCCGTCCGGCAGGCCTGCTGGTCAAGGAAGCCAAGCAGCACGCAAGCAGGATCATGCTGCAAAAGGGCGAAAAGGCTGCGGACGCGACCCGCATGATGAGCGTGATGGGGCTTGGCGTCAAGTGCGGCGATACCCTCAACGTGACCGTTGAAGGCGAGGACGAGGAGGCCGCAGCGGCCGCCATGCAGGCGTTCTTCGCAGAAAACCTGTAAGAGAAAGGCGGCGGCCGGGAGACAAACGGCCGCCGTCGCTACATGGAGGGACAGATGGCGAGAAAAATCATTTTTCTGGACGTGGACGGCACACTGGTCGACTACGAGGGGAAGCTGCCGGACTCCGCGGCGCGCGCGGTGCAGCAGGCGCGCGCAAACGGGCACCGCGTGTACATCTGCACCGGCCGCAGCCGCGCGGAGGTGTATCCGTACCTGTGGGACATCGGCCTGGACGGCATGATCGGCGGCAACGGCAGCTATGTGGAGGACGGTGGCGAGGTCGTCATGCATCAGATGATGACCGGCGCGCAGTGCCGCCGCGTAGTGGACTGGCTGCATGAGCGCGGACTTCCGTTTTATCTGGAGAGCAACAGCGGCCTGTATGCCAGCACAGATTTTGCGACCGGCGCAGCGGAGGCAGTCCGCGAATACAGCCGCCGCAAAAACGGTGAAGCAGGCGTTATGACCGTGCAGGATGCGTTTCCGGATATGATCTATAACGGGAACCTGTACCGCGAGGACGTGAACAAAATCAGTTTCGTGCTGCACAGTTATCAGGACTATCTGGACGCGGCAGCGGCATTTCCCGACCTCAAGGCAGGCACCTGGGGCGGCAGCGGCGAGGCCGCGCTGTTTGGCGACCTCGGCGTAAAGGACATCACCAAGGCGCACGCGATCGATGTACTGCTGGCACATCTTGGCGCAGAGCGCGCGGATACCATTGCTTTCGGTGACGCGAAGGTGGATATTCCCATGCTGGAATACTGCGCATATGGCGTTGCAATGGGCAACGGCGGGGATGAGATCCGCGCGATGGCGGATCTTGTGACCGATGACGTGGAGCACGACGGGCTGTGGAATGCATTTCGCAAGCTCGGCCTGCTCGGCGCGGAATGAAGAGAGCGGAAAAAACAGCCGGAGATCTCAGGTCTCCGGCTGTTTTGCTGTGTGCGCTGCCCGCAGCTTTTCCAGGATCGGCTGGTCTGCGGGGCAAAAATCATATTGCGGGATCTCGTCCGTGGTAATCCAGCGGATATCATTATGCTCGCGCATCTGCGGGATGCCCTCAGCGATGGCGGCGTGGAACAGGGTCAAATGGACGGTCAGATCCGGGTATTCGTGCGTCACTTCGGCAAAGGAACTGCCCACGGATACCGTGACTGCAAGCTCCTCGCGGCATTCGCGCACGAGTGCCTGTTCTTTGGTCTCACCGTGCTCCACCTTGCCGCCAACGAATTCCCACAGCAGACCGCGCGCCTTATGTGCCGGGCGCTGGCAGATCATGAACCGGCTGCCCTCCCAGATCAGGGCAGCGACTACTTCTGTCATGTTTGCTTCCTTCTTTCGTGGATCTTCCGCTTTAGTATAAAGGAATTCCGGCGGTTTCGCAAGCCGCCACATGCAGCCGGTTGGATTGCGGCAGGGAATATGGTATAATCAATTGGGTACAAGTCGGAAACAGCGGGAGGGAAAACAAATGCCGGATTTTGCATACTGCAAACTAGAGATTTTCATTCCGGAGAGCCATTTTGTGGCGCTGCAGCAGGCGTTGCAGGCAGTCGATGCCGGACACATTGGAAAATATGACTGCTGCCTGTCATACAGCCGGGTGACCGGCTGCTGGCGGCCGCTGGCTGGAACAGACCCGTATATCGGCCGGGAGAACGAAATCAGCGAGGAGCCGGAGTTTAAGGTCGAAGTGACTTGCCGGACGGAAAAGGTCGATCAGACGATAGAGGCAGTCAAAGCAGTGCATCCATATGAGGAGCCGGTTATCAACGTCGTCCCGCTGTACCGGACAAGTTTTTAACAGAAGGAGGAAAATTCGATGCTGGAAGTTGGAACAAAGGCCCCGGCGTTTACTTTGCCGGATAAAGACGGCAATCCGGTTTCGTTGTCGGATTTCGCAGGGAAAAAAGTGGTGCTGTACTTCTATCCGAAGGATAATACGCCCGGCTGCACCCGGCAGGCGTGCGCCTTTGCAGCGGCGTATGCGGATTTCAAGACAATGGATGTCGCGGTGATCGGCGTGAGCAAGGATTCGACCGCATCCCACCAGCGCTTTGCAGAAAAACACGGGCTGCCGTTCCTGCTGCTTTCCGACCCGGAGCTGACCGCGATTCAGGCCTATGGCGTTTGGCAGGAGAAAAAGCTGTACGGCAAGGTGAGCATGGGCGTGGTGCGCACGACCTTTATCATCGACGAGCAGGGGATGATTGAAAAGGTAATGCCTAAGGTCAAGCCGGATACCAATGCAGCGGAGATTTTAACCTATCTGCGTGGCGAGGCACAATAAAAAACAGCGGGGACGGTGCGTACAGCGCACCGCCCCCGTATTATTCAGCAGTTCCAGTTGACGTTTACCGGGTCGGGCTCTTCCGGTACACAAACCGCGCGCAGGGAAGCCACGAGTTCGTCAAATTCCGCCGCTGCCAGCGCATCGTACGTTGCCGGGGGCGCGGACAGGCCTGCCTGATCGTAGGCAATGGCGGCTGCGCCGTAGAACACAAAGCCGAGCGCATTGGTCGGTGTCTGGCTTACCGCACAGGCGGTTGCGATCGCGCGGGCGGCGGCCTGCGCAGCAGGGAAAGTATCCAGTTCCTGTGCGACAGCACGCCCCTGGCGGAGCAGAGGTTTCAGTGCGGACAGCTTCAGGCTGCCTTGCAGGTGCGCAGCGACAGCATCAAGCAATTCGTGCAGGCGGCGGTCATCCGGACAGGCCTTTTCATAGATCGGGAGATACCGTGTCCGGGAACAGTCTGCTGCCCAGGCAGCGAGGGTATCCCTGCTCTGCGTCTCGATCATCCCCATCAGCGCTATTATTTGTGGATCATCCGCCTTACCCAGCATCTTTCTGTGTTTTGCCATACAGATAGCCTCCTTCATTTTGCCCTGCTGCGCTCGCGCAGCGTTACATGGATGATGTCTCCGGGCTGCTTGCCGATTTTCGAACGGATATCTTTGCGAATGCCTATAATATGGCAGGGGGTACCCATCCGTACGAGCTGACCGTCATATGGCACCCCGTCAAAGGTGGCATGCACTGCCACACGCCCTTTACCAAATTCCTGTTTGACGTCAAAAGGGATCTCAATATAGGCAGCATTCATGTTGGATACTTTTCTGATTTGGGCATAAAATGTATAGATTTTATCCATTCGTACCTCCTTATCCAATTACAAGAATAGTATAACAGAAAATTGGGTAATGAAAAGATGATATTGTCAGTATGTGCCGGACGGTGCAATTCCGGAAGAAATGTGTTATACTATATCAGAAGTTCAGCCAAAAGGGGAGTAACCAGTGGTAAGGGAGATAATGAAAGATATTGCGTTCCTGTCGCAAAAAGCGGAACCGGCAACGCCGGAGGATCTGCCTGTCGCAGCAGATTTGCTGGAAACATTACAGGCGCATAAGGCTGGCTGTGTCGGTATGGCAGCCAACATGATCGGTGAAAACAAGCGGATCATTGCGTTTGATAATGAAGGGGAATACATGATCATGTTCAACCCGGAGATTATCAAAAGATCCGGGCTGTATGAAGCCGAGGAAGGCTGCCTGTCTCTTTCCGGCACACGCAGGGCCAAACGATGGAAGTCGATCAAGGTGCAGTATCAGAATGGGAAATTCCAAACCCGGTACAAAACCTTTACCGGCTGGACAGCACAGATCATCCAGCATGAGATCGATCATTGCGAAGGGGTTCTGATTTGACCTTTCCAGCGTGGGGAGATAAGACATATTTAAGAACCAAAAGGCGGAAGAAGTTTTGCACGCTATGTGCGTGAGAGCAGTACGAAATTAAAGGAGCAAAACAATGGTCGTATATTTTTCCGGTACAGGGAACAGCCGGTATTGTGCGGAGATGATAGCTGATGAGCTGGGTGACAGCCTGACAGACGTATTCCCTCATATCCGGGCGCGTCAAGCGGCGGAATTACAGTCTGACAGGCCGTGGGTTTTTGTTGCACCCACCTACGGCTGGCAGCTGCCGCATATTTTTGCGGAATTTGTGCAGCGAAGCAACTTTTCGGGCAGCAGTAAAGCGTATTTTGTCCTGACCTGTGGCAGCGAGATCGGCTGCGCTGGAAGCGGGATTGCCAAGCTGTGCAAAGAAAAGTCGTTCGAGTATAAAGGTGTACTGCAGGTCGTTATGCCGGAAAATTATATTGTGCTGTTCCGGGCACCGGGGCAGGCGCAGGCACAGAAGATCATTGAAGCGGCGCGTCCGGATATCGAGTCCGGTATTGCATGCATCCGAAGGGGGGAGAGCTTCCCACCGCATAAAACAGGGGTGGTGGACTGGCTCAAATCCAATCCGGTCAATGCAATGCTTTACCGCTTCACGATCAGGGCGGCGCCGTTTTATGCAACGGATGCATGCATAGGCTGTGGGAAATGCGCAGCTGACTGCGTGCTGCATAATATCCGGCTTGAGAATGGCAGGCCGGCGTGGGGCGCAGATTGTACGCATTGCATGGCTTGCATCTGCGGCTGTCCGGTGCATGCCATCGAATACGGCAAAGCAACCCGGAAGAAGGTGCGCTATCAGTGCCCGCCTTATCAAAAAAAATAAATTAATCCAGTATTTAAAATATTTTTAAAAAGCGAGAAGCCTCTTTCCGGCAAAAAGGGAAAGGCTTTGCATATGTGCAGAGGGATGAAAGGTGAAAGTACGGCAGATTGATTTTTCTTCGGGCAGTATCCAGCGCAGTATTTTGGCGGTTGCGGCGCCGATGCTGATTGCACAACTGCTCAATTTGCTTTACAATATCGTGGATCGGATCTATATCGGGAAAATCCCGGGTGAGGGAACGATAGCCCTCGCTGGGCTGGGGCTTTGTTTTCCGGTAATTACACTGGTTACGGCGTTTGCCAATCTGTTCGGGGTGGGCGGTGCGCCGCTGTGCGCGATTGCGCGCGGCCAACGGGATCAAGTGGGCGCACAGAAAATCATGGCGAACGCTTATTTCATGCTGCTGCTGACCGGGACAGCGCTGACTGCGGCGGGAATCATCTTCCACAAACCGATCTTGTATCTGTTTGGCGCAAGCGATGCCACTTATCCATATGCGGCGACTTATATGGTTATTTATCTCCTGGGTACAGTCTGCGTGATGACATCATTGGGGCTCAATCCATATATTAATAGCCAGGGGTTCCCGCGTATGGGGATGCTGACCGTACTGCTGGGGGCGGTGGCCAATATTGTACTCGACCCACTGTTCATTTTCGTGCTGGATATGGGCGTGCGCGGTGCGGCAATCGCGACCGTGCTGTCCCAACTGCTGTCTGCGCTCTGGGTGCTCCGCTTCCTGACCGGCCCCAAAGCAGAATTACGGTTGCATTTCAGAGGGTTCCGGCCGGATTTTGCCTGCATCCATAAAATCGCTGTATTGGGGAGCTCCAGCTTTGTGATGTCGTTTACAGACAGCTTGGTACAGGTTGCCAGCAATGCTACCCTGTGTATGTTTGGCGGGGATATCTATGTCAGTGTGATGACGGTCATCAATTCGGTCCGTCAAATCGCGCAGACACCGGTTATGGCGATTACGGACGGCGCTTCCCCGGCAATCAGTTACAACTATGGCGCCGCGGTGTATGGTCGTGTGTGCGCCGCGATCCGGTTCATGACGCAGCTCTCATTTGGATACACCCTGCTGATCTGGGCGTTGATTTCAGCATTCCCGGCGGCTTTTATCATGATTTTCAACCATGACGCTGAATTGGTTGCGGCGGCGGTGCCTGCGCTGCATATCTACTTTTTCGGCTTTGTGATGATGGCGTTCCAGTTTTCCGGGCAGTGTGTATTCAAATCCCTGAACAAGGCAAGGCTTGCCGTATTCTTTTCCCTTCTGCGAAAAGCGTTTATTGTTGTGCCGCTGACCCTGCTGCTGCCGCATATTGGTGGGTTGGGGGTCAATGGGGTGTTCCTGGCTGAGCCGGTCTCCAACCTGGTCGGCGGCCTGGCCTGCTATATCACCATGCGGCTGACGGTCATGCCGGAACTAAAGCGCTTGCCCAGCCAAAATACATAAGAAAGTGGGTATCCATGAACAAAACATTTTTCTATCGCGGCATATTTTACTTAATCGGCCTTCTGGTGCTGGCGCTTGGCCTGACACTCAATACCAAGGTCGGGCTGGGTGTTTCACCCATTATTTCGGTCTCATACAGCATTTCAACCATCTGTGACTGGAATTTCGGCAACATGACGCTCGTGCTGTATGCGGTATTTGTCATCGTGGAGATGGTGCTGCATCTATGGCAGTACCGCTGTTTCCGCAGGCAGGAGGACGGGGAGCCGTTCTCCCATGCGAAGCGGATCGACCTCAAACTGACGCTGCTTTTTGATGCGCTCCAGTTTCCGCTGAGCCTGGTCTTTACCCGTTTCCTCAACCTGTTTTCCGATTGGATCCCGGAATTGCAGTCGGCATATGCGGATTCTTTCTCCGGCAGCCTGCCCGGACGGTTCGTATTCCTGTGCATTGCCATCGTCTGCACCGGGATCGGCGCAGCGATGTCGCTCAATATGCGTCTGGTACCCAATCCCGGGGATGGGATCGTGCAGGCCATCGCGGACACGATCGGCAAGAGCGTAGGCTTTACCAAGAACTGCTTTGACCTGTTCAATATTATACTGACGACAGCCATCAGCCTTCTTTTTGCGGGGCGCATTGTCGGCGTCGGTGTAGGTACGGTGGTGGCAGTGGTCGGCGTCGGCCGTGTAATCGCACTGTTCAACCATTTCACCCAGCCGTGGATGGCGCGCAAGGCGGGGCTTATCCCCTCTGCATAAAACAAAAACCGCAGCATCTGCTGCGGTTTTTCTGTTTTTCAGCGCAGGAACCCTTCCACGATCTTCGCTTCCGCCTGCTCTTCCGTCAGGCCAAGCGTGCAGAGCTTGAGGATCTGCTCGCCCGCGATTTTGCCGATGGCAGCTTCATGGATGAGCGCCGCATCCTCGTGGTTTGCGGCAAGCTCGGGCGCCGCGTTCACCGTGCCGTGCCCCATGATGATGGCGTCACATTCGCTGTGGCCGGTGCAGGGGCGGTTGCCGCGGATCATCGAGCGGAATTCCTGGTGCGACTGATCTTTGGCGACCGAACGCGAAATCAGGTCGCAGCCGCTGCCGTCCCCGTCCAGCTCGACAACGAAATCGGTAAACGCCTGCTGGCTGCCGTCCGTCATCAGACGCTCGCGCACCTTGAGCTTGGCGCCCGCCGCGAGCTTGGCCTTCATCGTGCGATGGGTGAGGTCTACGCCGCCGATCTGGGTAGTCTCCATTTCCATCTGGCTTCCTTCGGCCTGTTCGACCTCGGTGACCGGGTCGATCCTACGCGCGCCCGTGCCGTTTCCGGTGCCGAGATGCTTTTCCAGGTATAAAACATGTGCGTTTTTGCTCAGGATAAAGCGGTGGATGCCGTTGTGCCGTGCCTCCTCCTCGCCGTCCGAATGCACGCCGCAGCCCGCGACAATGGTCACGTCCGCGTCTTCGCCCACATAAAAGTCGTTGTAAACCAGATCGTCCACCGCGCTGTGGGTCACGCATGCGGGGATATATACGGTTTCGCCCCTGGTGCCGGGCTGGATGGTGATGTCGATGCCGGGTTTATCCGTTTTGGAAGTGATCTGGATGTTCTTGGTGGACTGCCGCCCGGCGCACAGCCCGTCCTCGCGGATGTTGTAAGCGGCGTTCTGCGGCACACCCGTCCAGTCGGAAACCGCTTTGAGCAGCCGTTCAGTGATTTTGTTCATGAATGATGCGCTCCTTCCAGCGGGCAGCCGCATGCTTTTTCCGGTTCGCCGAGCAGCTGCGGCAGGATCTCATCCCGGCTGCCCTGTGCGGACACCTGCCCGTTTGCGATGACGACGATCTCGTCTGCAATTTCCAAAATACGGCGCTGATGGGAGATGATGAGCAGCGAGCCGTCGATCTCCTGCATCAGATTTTCAAACACGTCGATCAGCTTTTGGAAGCTCCACAGGTCGATGCCGGCTTCCGGCTCGTCAAATACGGTCAGGCGCGCGCGCCGCGCCAGCACGGTCGCAATTTCAATGCGCTTGCTCTCGCCGCCGGACAGCCCGGCGCTGACCTCACGGTCGATATATTCCTTTGCGCACAGGCCAACCTTGGAGAGGATCTCGCAGAGCGCGTCCTCCTCCATTTGCTGGCCTGAGGCAAGCTCCATCAGGTCGCGGACGGTGATGCCCTTAAAACGCACCGGCTGCTGGAATGCATAGGCGATGCCGTTTCGCGCGCGCTCGGTTACGCTCATTTTATTGATGATGCGCCCGTCAAGCAGGATCTTGCCGCTGTCCGGCTGCGTGATACCTGCAATGAGCTTGGCAAGGCTGGTCTTGCCGCCGCCGTTTGGGCCGGTTACAACAACACATTTCCGGTCCGGTATGGTCAAATTCAGATGCCGGAGCACCGGCTTGTCCGGTACGCTCCAGCTGATATCGTTCAGTACCAACATACTTTATCGTGTCACGATCCTTTCAGCAAGTGTATGTAGTTCGGGAAGGCCGCTGTTGCGAACCTACACTAATTTTATCACTTTTGAATGTGGAGTCAATACCTGCTCTTTATTTGCAGGAAGCAAGGCAGGTGTATAATTCCCGGCGGAACGGACAGACTACTACTGAAATCAAAAAAGGAGGTCTTTCTCATGGATAAATCCCATTGCAACAAGGCAATCCGCTGTACGGTTGACCAATGCGCAAACCACAGCAGCGGCGCGGAGTACTGTGCGCTTGACTGCATCACGGTAGGCACGCATGAGGCCAACCCGACGGTAGACCAGTGCACGGACTGCAAATCATTCCAGCGCAAGGCATAATTTACAGTGCCTGACGGGCAAGGAGGACACCGGAGCGTTCCGATGCCCTCCTTGTTTTTATATCGTGTTGACAGACAGAAGCAGGCAGGGTATACTGGAACAGCGGATATCCTTTCCGGGAAGCCGTGGCTGACAGGTGAGCATCCGGCGAACCAGTAATCTGTTATCAAAGATTTGATCTGCGATGAAAGAGCCAAAATCCGAAAATTTTGCGTCCTGCATCGTTGATGCGGGGCGCATTTTTGCAGAGGGGAAGGAAATATGGAAAACCGCATTGCAATTTTGGGCATTATTGTGCAGGACCGCGATTCCAGCAGCGAGGTCAACCGGCTGCTGCATGAGTACGGGGACAGCATCATCGGCCGCATGGGGATCCCGCACCATAAGCAGTTCTCGGTGATCACCATTGTGATGGACTGCCCGGCCGACACGATCAACGCGCTGTCGGGCAAACTCGGGCGGCTGAAAAACGTACAGGTCAAATCCATGATGGCAAAGTAAGGAGAAATGACAAAATGAAACGTATTTTTGCAGGCCTTCTGGCCGCAGCGATGTCGCTTTCGCTGCTTGCAGGTTGTGGGCAGGAGGAGAACACCGCGCCCGCCGCGGAGGATACGCAGCAGCAGGAAACGGTCGAACCCGGTTACGAAGAGGGGCTGACCACCCGCATTGCGGCGCTCAAGGGACCGACCGCGATGGGGCTTGTCTGCCTGATGGACGACAACCAGGCGGAGGACGCGCCGTACCAGTTCGACCTTTATACGTCGGGCGATGAGATCGTGCCGCTGATTGCGCAGGGCGAGGTGGACATCGCGCTCATCCCGACCAATCTGGCGGCGACCCTGTACCAGCGCACCGAGGGCGGCGTGCAGGTGCTGGATGTCAACGCGGGCAACGTGCTTTACGTTGTCTCGCATGACGAGACGCTGACCGATCTCGAGGGGCTGGGGGGCAAGACCGTCTACATGACCGGCAAAGGCACTTCGCCGGACTGGACGCTGCAATACCTGCTGGAAAAGAGCGGCATTAGCACGGACGAGTTGACGATTGAGTTCAAATCCGAAGCGACTGAGGTGGTTTCCGCATTGGCGCAGGACAGCGCGGCAGTCGGCATCCTGCCGCAGCCGTTTGCTACCGTGGCCATGATGCAGGATCAGGAGATGAGCCTGAACTTCCCGCTGGAGAACGCTTGGAAGGAATACAGCCCGGACGGCAGCGGTATTGCCACCGGCGTGACGGTTGTGCGCACGGCATTCGCCGAGGAACATCCGGCGGCGGTCGCGCAGTTTGTTGCCGACCATCAGCAGTCGGTTGCTGCAGCGGAGGAGGATCCCGCGCGCGCCGCCCAGCTGATCGAGCAGGCGGGTATTGTCAATGCTTCGGTCGCCCAGCAGGTGATCGAAAACTTCAATCCGATGACCGCGGCGTCCGGCGAGGAAATGCAGGCATGGGTCTCGGGTTATCTGGAAATGCTCTATGAGATCGCACCCGACGCGGTAGGAGGACAGCTGCCGGATGAAGGCTTCTACTATCTGGGATAAGCGCTGGGTGCGCCGCCTGACGGCCGCCGCCTTTTGGCTGGCGGTCTGGCAGGCGGTGTCCCTGCCGCTTCCTGATTTATTGTTTGCAGGCCCTGTGCAAACCGTGCAGAGCCTGTTTTGCATGCTTGCAGAGGGTGATTTCTGGCTGTCGATCGCGCATTCGCTGGGAAAAATCGCGGGCGGTTTCGTGCTGGCGTTCGCGCTGGGGTGCCTGCTGGCCACACTGGCATACTGTTGCCCCTTTGTGCGCATCCTGCTCGAGCCTGCGGTGCAGATCATGAAAAGCGTGCCGGTGGCGTGCTTTGTGGTTGTGGCGCTCATCTGGATCCGTTCCGCGTGGATCTCCGTGCTGACTTCATTTTTTGTCGTATTCCCGGCGGTGTACATCAATCTGTACGAAGGGCTACGCAGTGTCGATCCCAAAATGCTCGAAATGGCGCGGCTGTTCCGCCTGCCCGGCGGGAAAAAGTGGCGCGCGGTCTATCTGCCCGCTGTCATGCCGTATCTGCTGTCCGCATGCCGTGTCTCGGTCGGCATGGCGCTCAAAGCGGGCGTGGCAGGGGAGATCATCGGCTTGCCGCGCTGGTCGATCGGCGAGCAGCTGTATCTGTCCAAGCTGTATTTGAATACGGCAGACCTGTTTGCGTGGTCGTTTGTCATTATTGTGCTCAGCATGGTGCTGGAAAAGCTGCTTGTCCGCTTTGCAGAGCGGATGCAGCGGAAATGGGGGGACGGCAGATGATCGTGTTCCGGGAGGTTGGCAAATCCTTTGACGGCAAACCGGTTTTGCAGGGGATCAACTGGCGCATCAAAGAAGGGGAGAAGTGGCTTGTCAGCGGGATTTCCGGTATCGGCAAGACCACCTTGCTCCGGCTGCTGATGGGGCTGGAAACGCCGGACAGCGGCCGGATATCCGGCGCCTCCGGCTTGCGGTTTGCGCCGGTGTTTCAGGAGGACCGTCTGGTCGAGCATTGGAGCGCAAAGGCAAATGTGGAGCTGGTGTGCTCGGATGCAGCCCGTGCGCGGGAGATCCTGACCGCGCTTCTGCCGGGCGCGGCGCTGAATCAGCCAGTGCGCACGCTGTCCGGCGGTATGCGCCGCCGCGTTGCACTGGCGCGCGCGTTGGCTGCGGAAAGCGATATTCTGGTGCTGGACGAGCCGTTTACCGGGCTGGACCCGGCAGCAGCGGAACGTGCGGCGCAGGTCATCGCGGCGTACCGCGGCGGCCGGACGGTGGTCGCCGTATCTCATGGCATGGAGGAGTGCTTTCCTGATTACCAGACTTTTCTGCTGATTTAGCATCACAGCCGCCCTGGGGCGGCTGTTTTTTTGAAAATCCAGCCGAAAGGTTTGCCAACAAGTGGGCTTTTATGATAGTATATACCAAGTAAAGGTTGCAACGGTGTACAAAGGGAACATTATAAAAATTAACAATGGACTGCCAATCTTACGCAGAGATACCGCCCAAACGAGACTACGGG
>DXIC01000034.1 GCA_019113065.1 Candidatus Agathobaculum stercoravium | reverse complement strand
CATAGGATGGATTGATGCAGGAAAGGGCTGCCGGCCGGCAGCCCTTTCCTGCATCAATCCATCCTATGCGGATATTAAAACATTTGCAGCAGCTCGATCTGCTCGCCGGACGGGCCGGTGAAGAACCAGTTCTGCAAGCCGCCGAAGGTATCCGGCAGGACACGCTTCTCGGGCGTGGTAAACGTATGTACGCCCGCTTCCCTGATCGCAGCGGCAGCTTTCTCCAGATCGTCTACATATACCGCAAAGTGCGGGATACTGCCCGTACCGGACGGCACCAGCTCTCCCGCGGGCGGCTGGATCAGCTCCAGTACCAGCCCGCCGAATGCGACCAGTGCCAGCTGCTTTTCTCCTGCGGACGAACGCGCGGTTACCTCGCCGCCGATCTTCTCATAAAACGCAATGCTTTCCGCCATGTCCGCGGTGTTGATCGCAACATGGGCAAACCCTTTATACAGTTCCTTCATGATTGACGCCTCCTTATGGCACTTAATTATAGCATATGATATCCGCTGCGGCCAGCCTGCTGCGCTTGTTTATTCGTACCGCAGCTTGACGTTCTCCTGCCGGCACAGGTCGACATATTCCCTGGGGGGCTCGCGGTCGGTGATCAGGCCGGTCAGATCCTTGAGGTGGCAGAAGGTGACAATGGCCTCCTTGCCGATTTTGGAGGAATCCACCATGCCGTAAATGTTGTCCGCGCGCTGGACGACCGCGCGCTTGATCTCCGCCTCAAGGAAGGTAGTATTGGTCATGCCCGCGGTAAGGGACACACCGGTTGCACCCATAAACGCCTTGTTGATGCGCATGGAGGACAGCGATTCGATGGTGGACAGGCCGACGAATGAATCCGTCGTCGGGCTGTAAATGCCGCCGAGCGAAATGATATTCAGGTTGTCGAACTTGGCGGCTTCGCTGAGCGCGCCGAGCGAATGCGTGATGATGGTGATGCGCTTTTTCGCCACAAGGAAGCGCAGCAGGCACAGCGTAGTCGTGCCCGAGTCGATGAAGATCGTGTCGCCGTCCGATACATCCTCTGCGGCGAGCCGGCCGATCAGCGACTTGTCGATCGGGTTGAGGCCTGAACGGATGGGCGTCGGGACGGCGCCGGAGGGCACGGTTGCAGTGACGCCGCCGTAGACCTTGGTGATGTGCCCGCGCATTTCCAGCTCATTCAGGTCGCGGCGGATGGTGTTCTTGGAAACGCCGAAAACCTCGCACAGCTCGTCGATGCTGACGGTCTCGCGCGAGATGACGTATTGTTCAATCGAATTGAGACGGCTGACTTTCATCTTCCCTATCCCCAATCTTTACCGAAATATATCCATAATACTTTCTTTAAGTGTATCAAATATTGCACAAATTGTCTACTGTTTTCAGGAATTGGAAATTTCATTTACAGATGGAAAAGATGCAGTATCCGAAGGAAATAATGCCTGAAAGTAGAAAAAATACGGAATATCCGTCTGTTTCTGGCCGGAAAATAATTTCCTGCCGGATCGGTCATAAATGGAGCGGCAAATGGAGGAGAGGGTGCAGGCAGACAGGATATGGCAGGCATGATATTGAAACAGAAAGGATACAAAAAATAACAAAAATAAAACCAAGACATAACAAACAAAATTCATATTTTTGATTGGGCTTTTTTATGGAATATTACGGTTGGTACAAAAAGTGGGAACAAATTTTTGTCAACAATTGTGTGAATTCTGGTTGAAATCTGGGTAGCTTGGTGTTAAACTGTTATCGATAACAGTGGTTGTGTGCCGCTGTGCGCTGGAACCTGTTCCGCGGAGAGAAAATATTTTTGAATTAGGCAGGTGTATGCAATGCAGAAAGCAGAAAAGATGCAGGAGCTTCGCGTATTTGCACAGGAAATCCGTTTGGAAACCCTGAAAACGATTGGATCGCTTGGCTTCGGCCACGTTGGCGGCTCCATGTCCATCATCGATGCGCTCGCTGTACTGTACGGCGAAGTGATGAAGGTTGACCCGAAGAACCCCCGCTGGGAGGACCGCGACTGGTGCGTACTGTCCAAAGGCCATGCCGGCCCGGCGATGTACGCGACCCTCGGCCTGAAGGGCTTCTACCCGATCGAGAACGCTTACACGCTTAACCAGCCCCACACCAACTTCCCGTCCCACACCGACCGCACCAAGACCCCCGGCGTTGACCTGACGACCGGCTCGCTCGGCCAGGGCATGTCCACGGCGACGGGCGCGGCGCTCGGCAACAAGATCGACGGCCGCGACAACCATGTGTTCGTATTCGTCGGCGACGGCGAGGCGGATGAAGGCCAGGTTTGGGAAGCTGCGCAGTTCGCTGTACATTACAAGCTGGACAATCTCGTCTGCTTTGTAGATGACAACAAGTACCAGCTCGACGGCGCCTGCGAGAAGGTCATGAAGCATGCCAAGGGCATCGGCGCGAAGTTTGAGGCGTTCGGCTGGAATGTTGTCGAGTGCGCTGACGGCAACGACGTTGAGCAGATCTACGACGCGATCCAGAACGCTTACGCGACCAAGGACGTGCCCACCTGCATTGTGCTGAACACCGTTAAGGGCAAGGGCGCTACCTTTGCTGACGGCACGGGCGCGCATTCCTCTCAGCCGTCCAAGGAGCAGTGGGATGAAGCCATTGCTTACGCTGAGAGCAAGCTCGCTGAAATGAAGGCACAGTAAGGGAGGGTATTGAACATGAGCTTTACTTTGATTGGCAAGCATGAAAAGGATTCTCGTGCAAACCGCGACGGCTATGTTTCCGCGATGCTCGAGATTATGGAGAAGGACCCCACGGTCATGCACGTTGACTGCGACCTGGAGAACTGCATCAACACCGGCAAGCTGGCAAAGGCTTATCCGGAGCGCACCATCAATGCGGGTATTGCGGAAGCAAACGCGATGGGCGTAGCCGCCGGCCTGTGCGCGACCGGCAAGACTGTGTTCATGCACTCTTTCGGCTGCTTCGCGTCCCGCCGTGCGTTTGACCAGGCGTTCATGTCTGCGGCTTACGCACAGCTGCCGGTACACGTTGTCGGCTCTGACCCCGGCGTATGCGCGGCTTACAACGGCGGCACCCATATGCCGTTTGAGGACTGCGCGCTGTACATGTCTGTCCCGGACGCAATCGTGATCGATCCGGTCGACTATGCGCAGATCAACTGCCTGACCAAGAAGCTGGCGGCTTCCGGCAAGTTCTCCTACATGCGCATGATCCGCAAGGCGTTCACCACGGTTTACGCAGACGGCTCGGACTTTGAGATCGGCAAGGGCGTGACCCTGAAGGAAGGCAAGGACGTTGCCATTATCGCCTCCGGCATCATGGTTGACGAGGCGCTCAAGGCGCAGGAGCAGCTCGCTGCTGAGGGCATTTCCGCAAAGGTGATCGACATGTTCACCTGGAAGCCGCTCGACGAGCAGCTGATCATCGACTCCGCCAAGGAGTGCGGCGCGATCGTTACCGCGGAGAACCATCAGGTCAAGTGCGGCTTGGGTTCGGCTGTTGCGAACGTCGTCATCAAGAACACCCCGGTTCCGATGGAAATGGTCGGCGTAGAGGACCGTTTCGGCCAGGTTGGCGCGGAGAGCTTCCTGCGTGAGGAGTACGGCCTGACCGCGGCTCACATCGTAGAGGCTGCCAAGAAGGCGATTTCCCGCAAGTAAGCGGCGATAAACTGCATCAGGAGAAGCAGCAGTTTCGGATATCCTTCTGATACGGATATCTGCAAATTGTATGGAATCCCCCCTGCGGGCATCGAAGTTACGATGCCCGCAGGGGTTTTCTGTTTTTGGCGGGATGCATCTGTTTCCTGGTGCGGTAAAGAGAACGGGGAGGGAATGGATAACGCCAAAAACAAAAGCCGGCGCTGGGGAAGCACCGGCTTTTTCCGTCCTCGGCAGGGCGGAAGAAGAAAAGGATAAAAAATGAAAAAAGAGGGCTTAGTGAGCGGCATGCACCAGCATGCCGGTGTCTGCGGATTCGCGGGCGAGCAGCGCAAGACGGCTGTCCGCAATGGATTCCGCAAGATCGAGCGCACCGGTCCCGTGCCCTTCGAGGGTATGGATAAAGTCCTCGAAGATCATGGGGCACTGCCGCAGCGGCACGGGAGATGAGCCGTCGTTCTGCGCGTTGATCAGCCAGACCTCGTCGCCGCGGACCTCGATCACGCCCTCGGTGCCTGCTGCGCGTACGCGGTCGTCGCCGTGTGTCGCGGCATTGGCCGGGCGGAGATAGTCCGCGCTGAGCTGCGCGGAAACACCGTTTTCCATGGTCATCATCAGCTGGGCGGTGACCTCAAGGTCGCCGTAGCCGTTGTTGGCCTGCGTGGAGTGGTGTGCATAAATCGTATCCACGGCATGCGGATACAGATAGCGGATAAAGTCAATACCATGGATGGCGACCCAGGGGATCAGGCCGCCATGCAGCGCACGATGGCGGAAAAAGTCTGCGCGCTGGCCAAGACGGTAGGATTTCTGTGCGGTCAGCAGACGGATGGAGCCAATCGCGCCTTCCTCAATGAGCGCCTTCGCAGTGTAGAACCAGGGATCATACCGGGCGGTCTGCATCGCCCAAAGCAGGGCAGGGGAAGTCTGCGCCGCAGCCTCGACGCGCGCCAGACCTTCCAGCGTCAGCGCGAGCGGTTTGTCACAGTACACATGGATGCCGCGGGCCAGCGCTTCGCAGGTCATCTCTTCATGGTCGGAGAACAGGCCGTCCACAACAAGCACATCCGGCTTCACTGCGTCCAGCATGGCGCGCCAGTCCGGGAATTCCGGCGGGGTCAGCCCGAGCTTTGCAAAATCCTCAAGCACCTCGGCCATGGGTTCGCCGTCCCAGGCACGGCACCAGCCCGCAATTTCCACCTGCGGCAGGCGCGGCAGCGCACGGGTCACGGTAGCGGCGTGGCCGGAGTTGCCGGCAATACAGATGCGGAACATTCAGTTTGCCTCCTTGTCAAATCGTGCGCCCGAAAAGGCGGTGTAGCCGTCCAGCCGGATCTCAGACGGCGGGCAGGCCCAGTCATAGCCGAGTGCGGACGGCAGCTTGCCTTCCTCAAAGCAGCGCCATGCCTCATCAGACAGGCCGGGCATGAAAATGCCGGGTTCGGGCTCGCTGACGCGCTCCATGCGCGCCACGGGGAGCGGATGCACGTCCGCCTGGTCGCAGATCGCATTGCACACCGTCAGCTGGGGCAGGATGGTGTCCGCCGTGCAGGGCACGGAAAGCGATGGGTCGGCGGCAACGGCAAGCATGGTGCGGATCTTCTGCGCCACATGGTATTCGCCGAGCGCCGCGCCGTAATTTTTGGTCGTGCCGTCACGGAACGTCGCGATGATCTCCGCAGAATCGTCATTGCCGGACGCGGTCACAACTGCGTTTTCAAATTCATACCGCAGGACAGGGTCGATGTTGCGGTCGCCCGAGTGCGTGACCGCGATGAAGAAATCGCTGCCATCTGCAAACTCGCCCTGCACGAACGCGGTGTCAAAGGTTTCGATGCCCTTGCCGTTGTACAGCTCGACGCGCAGCGACTGCGGCATCGCGGCGCTGTCCTGCTCGCTGCCGAGCACGAAAAAGGTGTTGTGCAGGTAATGCGCGGTGGCGTTAGTCAGGATGGAGTCCAGGATCCAGTGGCCCTGCGCGTCCCGGACGCGGCCCTTCCACGGGCTGTTGTAATAGCTGTCGAACCGCTGCCAGGAGACATAGGAACGCAGGGACCTGGGCGCGCCCAGCAGGCCGGCGCGGATGTCTTTTTTGAGGTTCTGGATCGGGTCGCAGAACGACATCTGGAAGCCCACGCCGAGCTTTTTGCCGTACTTTGCAGCAGCATCGCGGATGGCAAGCGCGTTCTGCACAATCGGGGCAAGCGGCTTTTCGCACAACACATGCGCGCCATGCTGCATCGCAAGGATGCACTGCTCGCGGTGCATGTGGATCGGGCTTGCGATCAGGACAAGATCGGCGGTATCCGCCGCGAAGAAGTCCTCCAGCGTGCGGTAAAACGGCACGCCCTGCGCCTTCAGCTTTTCAAAACGGGGCACGCGCTCGTAAAACGGGTCGATCGCAGCAACCAGCGCATAGGTCTCCGGATCGACAAAGCGCTCCATCAGCCCGAGGCAGTAATCGCCGTAACCGCCGGCGCCGACAAGGGCCAGTCTGACTTTTTTCATATCTTTGCAGCCTCTTTTCGTGTCCCGACACACAGGACAAAGCGTTTTTGATGCTCCCCATTATAGCGTCCGGGGTGCCGGGCGTGTCGGCAGGACTTGCGCAATAATATGTAAAAGCTGTTATGTTTGCCTTTCCCGGTCGCGGTAGCGCAGCGGCGTCATGCCGGTTTCGCGGCGGAAGGTGCGGATAAAATTGTTGACGTCCGAGAAGCCCGCGCGGAACGCGACCTCGCTGATCGGCAGCGCGGTGTGCACCAGCAGGTCTTTGGCGCAGGCGAGCCGGGTGCGCATCAGGTATTGCTTGGGGCTGTATCCGGTGGCTTCCTTGAAGCAGTGCGTCAGGTAGCAGGGGGTCAAAAACACGCGCGCGGCCAAATTGCTGATCGAGAGCGGCTCGGCATAGTGGCTGTCGATGTAGGTCTGCACCGCGAACACGGCGTTGTTGCCCGGCGCGGACAGGGCCTGCCGCTCCGCCGGGCGCGAGCGCAGCAGCAGGATGAGCAGCTCGGTCACAAGGCTGATGCCCATCAGGTCGCTGTATTCCCCGCCGTCCTCATATTCCTGCACCAGCCGCCGGAACAGGATCTCGATGCGGTCCATACAGCCGGAAACGTCAAACCGGTGGCAGAACCCCTTCGGGCGGTTGCGCAGGGGCGCCAGCAGCCTGCGGTCGGTGATCAGGTATTCCAGACGGAGCGGGTCAAGAATGACGTAATATCTTTCATAAAGCGCGCTGCGCAGTTCGAGGGAATGCTCCTCGAAACAGCCGATGACAAAGACCGAACCGGCCTCCCCTTCATAGGTATTGTTGTCGATATTGATACGGATTTTTCCGGTTTTGACGAAAAGCAGCTCATATGCATTGTGAAAATGGATGCGGATATTGACGTCGCTGTCCTTGAAACAACACTCCTGAACCAAAGCCTTTTCCGGCAAGCCGATCTCCCCTTTCTGTGCGATGCTTTGAAAAAGCAAAAAATACGTATTAAAAAACAACTTGGTATGACTATTGCGGTTTGGCCTATTATATCATAATCACGGCGTGCGGACTATGCTGCGAGGCGAAAAAACCGCACATATGGATTAAAGAGATGCAAAAAGAAGGAGGCTGAGCGTTTTGAAACATGAAAAGTTTCATTACAAACAACTGGATGAGCTGCAAGCAAAGCTCAACGAGCTGGATGTGACGCTGCCGCTGAGCGAAAACATGGACGTGCTGCACCGGGAAGTGCAGATCGGCAGCAAAATCTGTGCCAACTCGATCGCTATCCAGCCGATGGAGGGCTGCGACGGCACGGCGGACGGCTGTCCGGACGCGCTGACCCTGCGGCGGTACGACCGCTTCGCCAGGAGCGGCGCCGGGCTGATCTGGGCGGAGGCGGTCGCGGTCGTGGAGGAGGGCCGCGCCAACCCGCGCCAGCTCTGGCTGCATGAGGAAAACCTCGTGGCGTTCCAGAAATTCGTGGCGGATATCAAGGAGACCTGCATGAAGGAAAACGGCTTCGAGCCGGTGGTCATTATGCAGGCGACGCATTCCGGCCGCTATTCCAAGCCGCACGGCACGCCTGCGCCGCTGATCGCGTACAACAACCCGATTTTTGAGGGCGACAACCCGATCCCGGCCGACCGCATCCTGTCGGACGACTATCTGATGACACTCGAGGAGAAGTTCGGCGAGGCGGCAAAGCTGGCCGAGCGCGCGGGCTTTGACGGCGTGGACATCAAGTGCTGCCACCGCTACCTGAACAGTGAGCTGCTCTCCGCCTACACCCGCGAGGGAGCGTTCGGCGGCAGCCTGGAAAACCGTACCCGCCTGCTGCGCCACGGCGTCAAAAACGCGATGGACGCCACGGGCAAGGACTTCATTGTCACCTCCCGCCTGAACGTATACGACGGCTTTGTCCATCCGTACGGCTGGGGCGTGCGCCCGGAGGGCGGCACCGAGGTCGATCTGACCGAGCCGCTCGATCTGATCGGCCGTCTGCACAAGGAGCTGGGCATGGAGCTGCTCGACGTGACCATCGGCAACCCGTATTTCAACCCGCATGTCAACCGCCCGTATGACAACGGCCCTTACATCCCGGACGAGCACCCGCTTGAGGGCGTGGCCCGCATGTACCACTGTGTGGGCGCGGTGCAGAAGGCGTATCCGGAGCTTAAGGTCATCTCCTCCGGCCTGAGCTACCTGCGCCAGTTCTCGGCAAACCTGGCGGCAGGCGCGGTCGAACAGGGCTACTGCACGATGGCGGGCTTTGGCCGCGAAGCGTTCGCGTATCCGCAGTTTGCAAACGACCTGCTGAAGAGCGGCGCAATGGACGCGAACAAGTGCTGCATCGCGTGCGGCAAGTGCACCGAGCTGATGCGCGCTGGCTCGACCGCGGGCTGCGTCATCCGCGACCCGGAATACCTGCCGATCTACCGGCGGGACGTACAGGGAAAGTGAGGACGGCAATGGCAAAGAAAATCGCACTGGTGACCGGCTCCCGCCGCGGCATCGGCCTTGGCATTGCCCGCAAGCTGGGGCAGGAGGGCTATTTTGTCGTCCTGTCCGCGACCGCGGTGCAGGATGACGCGGTGGTGGCCGAACTGAAGCAGGAGGGCATCGACTGCACCTACATCCCCTGCAACATCGCGCACGCGGACGAGCGCGCCCGCATTTTCGAGGAGATCCGCGCGCGCTACGGCCGTCTGGACGTGATGGTCAACAACGCGGGCGTGGCGCCGAACGTGCGCCTTGACCTGCTGGAAACCACGGAAGAGAGCTTCGACCGCCTGATGGGCATCAACCTCAAGGGCACGTTCTTCATGTGCCAGCTGGCGGCGAACACCATGATCCGAATGCAGCAGCAGGGCCTCGAGGACTACAACCCGCGCATCGTCAACATCTCCTCGATGTCGGCCTATACCTCCTCGGTCAACCGCGGCGAATACTGCATCTCCAAGGCGGGCATCTCGATGACCACCCAGCTGTTCGCGGACCGTCTCGCCGAGTACGGCATCCCGGTGTTTGAGGTGCGTCCGGGCATCATCCAGACCGATATGACCGCGGGCGTGTCGGAAAAGTACCAGAAGCTGATCGAGGGCGGCGTGACGCCCATCCGGCGCTTCGGCCAGCCGGCCGACGTTGCCAACTGCGTGGCAGCGGCGGTCAGCGGCCTGCTGGACTTCGCAACCGGCCAGGTGCTCAACGCGGACGGCGGCTTCCACATCCGCCGCCTGTAAGACGGGAAGGAGGGCTTTCCCGTTGACAGAACACAGGATCACATGCGCGGGCCGGGAGATCCCGGTCTATGCGCTGGACGCGCTGGTGGTCGGCAGCGGCTGCGCGGGCTTTAACGCCGCGGACAGCCTGTATGACCTCGGGCGCACGGATATCGCGATCATGACCGAGGGCGTGCAGATGGGCACGTCGCGCAACACGGGCAGCGACAAGCAGACCTACTACAAGCTCTCGCTCTGCGGGGACGCGGCGGACTCCGTGCAGGAGATGGCCGAAACCCTGTTCGAGGGCGGCAGCGTGCATGGCGACACCGCGCTCGCAGAAGCTGCCGGTTCGGTGCGCAGCTTTATGAAGCTGGTCGGGCTGGGCGTGCCCTTCCCGTGCAACGGCTTCGGGGAGTACGCGGGCTACAAGACCGACCACGACCCGCGCCAGCGCGCGACCTCGGCCGGGCCGCTCACCTCGCGCTTTATGACCGAAGCGCTGGAAAAGAGCGTCCGGCGCAAGGGCATCCGTATTTTCGGCCAGATGCAGGCAGTGCGCCTGCTGGTGCAGGACGGCGCGGTGTTCGGCCTGCTCGCGCTCGACCTGACCAGGTCCGGGCTGGACGGGCTGACGCTGTTCGCGGCAGACCACATCATCCTCGCGACCGGCGGCCCCGCCGGGATCTACGAGGCATCGGTCTTTCCCTGCGGCCACACCGGCATGACCGGCATGGCGCTCGAAGCGGGCGCACGCATGAACAACCTGCAGGAATGGCAGTACGGCCTCGCGTCGGTCGATTTCCGATGGAACGTGTCCGGCACCTATCAGCAGGTGCTCCCGCGCTACATTTCGGTGGACGAGCAGGGCGTGGAACGCGAGTTCCTGCCGGATTACTTCGACACCCCGCAGCAGGCGCTCGATGCGGTGTTCCTCAAGGGCTACCAGTGGCCGTTTGACGTGCGCAAGCTGGACGGCTCCTCGGTGATCGACCTGATCGTGCAGCATGAGACGGTCGATCTTGGGCGGCGGGTCTATCTGGACTTCCGCACCGACCCGGCCGGTCTGGACGCAGCTTTCTCGGGGCTGGGGGAGGAGACCTATACCTACCTCAAAAACTCGGGCGCGCTGCTGCAAACGCCGATCGCGCGTCTGGCGCACATGAACCCGGACGCGATCGAGTTGTACCGCGCGCACGGCATCGACCTGTATACCGAGCCGCTCCGCATTGCGGTGTGCGCGCAGCACAACAACGGCGGCATTGCGGTCGATGTCAACTGGCAGACCAGCATCCGCGGCCTGTATGCCGCGGGCGAGTGTGCGGGCACGTTCGGCGTCTACCGCCCGGGCGGCTCGGCGCTCAATGCAACGCAGGTCGGCTCGATGCGCGCCGCAGAGCACATTGCGTTCACCTCTGCGGTGCAGGCATTCGACCGGGATGCATTCGCCGGAAAAGCCGGAGTGGCATTGCAGGAATTGCTACAAAATATGGAAAGCAGCATCGGACACTGCGATCCCGCAAGCCGTTCCTGGACCATCCGGCGGAAAATGCAGCAGCGCATGAGCGCGGAGGCCGCGCACATCCGCGACAGCCGTGCGCTCGACGCGCTGCGCGCCGAAATCGAGGCGTATCTGCGCGATTTCTGGCAGGCATATATCCCGGCGGCGCCGGGCGGGCTTGCCCAGATGCTGAAAACACGCGATCTTTTGCTGACGCAGACGGCGGTGCTGTCTGCGATGGCGCTGTCGGCCACGAGCTGGGGCAGCCGCGGCTCGGCGCTCGTGCTGGACGATGCCGGCACCGTGCCCGCCAAGGGGTTGGAAGCGTACCGCTGCCGTCCGGCGGCAGGCGCAGGCACGGATCAGACCATTGAGACCGTCTGGCAGGACGGCGGCGTTCACTCTTCCTTTGCGCCGGTCCGCCCGATCCCGGAACGCGACCTGTGGTTTGAAAATGTCTGGCGCGGTTACCGGACGCGCACGGCGGGGCTCACTCGCTGAGACTGATGCGCTCGGCGTGCAGCTTTTTAAACTCGCTCGGGCTGACGCCGTACCATTTGCGGAACGCGCGGTAAAACCCCGCGTGGTCGCTGAACCCGCAGGTCTCCCAGACCTTGTTGACCGGGACGCCTGCGAGGAGGTTGTTCTTCCCGGCGATCAGCCGCATCTGGATGACGTACTGGTAATAGGAAATATTCATATTCTGCTTGAAAATGTGGGAAATGCTGTATTTGTTGGAGAAAAATGCAGCGGCAACCGCATCGAGCGACAGGTCGCCGGTCAGGTTGCTCTGGATATGGCGCAGGATGCTGCTGAGCAGCGTATTGCGTGAACCGCTCTGCGCGGTCCCGCTTTTGGCGGCAAGCGCGCGGTTGTAATCGACCAGGATACCCGTGATAACGGAAAGCCCCTCGCTTCGGTAGCACAGCTCGCGGTTGCGGTAGGACTGGGACAGCGTGACAAAGCTGCCGCGCAGGGCGCCGCGCGCGGCTTCATCCCCGCGCAGCAGGTACATCTGCGGTGTATCGTCGCGCAGGAAGTAGCCGCAATCCGGGTCCTGCCGGATCAGGCGGCCGAGTGCATTGGCCGAGATCCAGACGACATACCGCTCATACGGCACCGCAAAATCCAGGAAAATGGGATTGTGCAGGATGTTGGGCGGGATGATAAGCAGATCACCGGGCTGGAGATGGAACAGCTCGTCGTTGACGATATAGTCCACATGGCCGCCCGCGAAGAAAAACATTTCGTAAAATTCATGGTAGTGCGGCGCGACCTCGTGATAGTTCGTGTCGAGGGCATGCTCGACTTCGAAATCACGCTCGGTCATGTAGTGCTTGTACAGCCAGTCGGTCTGTTTTTCGTCCCGTTTTCTCATAGCAGCTTCCTCCTTTGGTTTTGTATATACTGTCCAATTTTCTGCACATTGCTTTATGCAAGTATGATATATCCTATCCAATAAAAAGCAAGAATCACAATGCATTAAACAAAAAACGCCATTTATTTAGCGAAAGATTGTTTTTATAATAATACCAGAAACCAGAAACAGAGGCAAGGCCGGCCGGCAGCGACTTCTGTCGATGGATCATTCCGGTATTTCACGCCGCCCCTTACAGGGCAAAAAATGAAGAGAAATGGAGTGTTTGCATTCATGAAACACATGGTAAAAAGGCTGGTGGCAGGCGTGCTTGCGGCAGTCTCCATTGCCGCGTTATCCGGCTGCAGCGGCGCACAGGACCCTAACCTGCTTCTGGTAGCGCATGCACATGGCGATTGGCACCCGGTGCACATTGGTCTGACGAAATTTGCGGAGGATATGGAAGCACAGACCAAATATACATTCGATGTTTTCCCGAACGGCCAGCTCGGCGATGACAGCGCGATGATCCAGCTGGTCAAGGCGGGCGTGCTGGACGTTGCAAAGGTCAGCGCAAGTGCGCTCGAGCAGTTCAACCCGGCTTATTCGATCTTCTCGCTGCCGTATGTGTTCAAATCGACCGAGCACTATTTCAATGTCATGAACAACAGCGAAGCGGTGCAGGAAATCTTCAATTCCACCCGCGAGGACGGCTTTATTGCGATTGGCTGGTTCGATTCCGGTTCCCGCTCGATCTACACCACCAGGGAAGGCGCGGTAGAGACCCCGGACGACCTGCACGGCCTCAAGATCCGCACCCAGAGCTCCCCGACCTCGGTTGAGATGATCAACAACATGGGCGGCGCGGCGACCCCGATGTCCTCGGGCGAGGTTTATACCTCCCTCCAGCAGGGCATCATCGACGGCGCCGAGAACAACGAGACCGTCCTGGTCGACGACGGCCACGGCGAAGTCGCAAAGTCCTATACCTACACCCAGCACCAGTATGTGCCGGATATCGTCATCATGTCCACCGAGACCTATGACGCGATGACCGAGGAGGAGCGCCAGGTGGTACGAGATTCCATGGCTGACGCATGGCAGGCGCATGAGGACGAATGGCAGAAGGTTGTCCAGCGCAACATCGATGGCGCAAAGGAAATGGGCGTCCAGTTCTATGAGATTGACAAGACCCCGTTTATCGAGGCCTGCCGCCCGCAGCAGGAGGAATTCTGCGCGCAGAGCGAGGACAACGCCCGCTACTTTGCTGATTTCCAGAGCTATCTGCCGGAGGAGGACCAGTAAATGAGAAAAGTTATTGACAAAATCATCGAAGTGCTGTGTACTTTGATTATGGGCTACATGGTGCTGGCAGTATGCTGGCAGGTTATCACGCGATTCATTCTGAAAAACCCCTCTACCCTGACTGAGGAGATCCTGCGTTACCTCCTTGTCTGGACCACGATGGTCGGCGGCGCATATGCCTATGGCCGCCGCAAGCATCTGTCCATCAATATGCTGACCAAAAAGCTGCCGTTCAGGCAGCAGAAGATGCTTGATATCCTCATCCAGATCATTGTTATCGCGTTCGCGGTCGTTGTTATGATCATGGGCGGCTTCCATCTGGTCGGCACAACGAGCAACCAGATCTCCGCGGCGCTGCATCTCCCCATGCCGTATGTCTATGCGAGCATCCCGGTCGGCGGTATCCTCATCATCTTCTACTCTCTGATCTTCATCATGGAGGATATCAAGGAGATGAACGGCAAGCCTGCCGAACCCGCTGCGGCGGAACAGAAATAAGAGAGGAGAACAACAATGAGTGTATTGCAAATCGGTTTGCTGCTGCTCGGCAGCTTCTTCCTGATGCTCGCGCTGAGCGTCCCGGTATCCATCAGCCTGATTATTTCTTCCATTGTCACCGTCATGGCGAACCTGCCGCTTGACCTCGGCACCTTCGTCGCCTGCCAGAAGATGGTCTCCGGTGTTGACAGCTTCTCACTGCTCGCCGTGCCGTTCTTCATCCTGACCGGCGTACTGATGAACACAGGCGGCATCGCGCAAAGGCTGATCAACCTGGCAAACGTCGTTGTCGGCCGCATCCCCGGCGGCCTGGCACACACCAACATCGTGGGCAACACCATGTTCGGCGCGCTGTCCGGCTCGGCTGTTGCGGCGTCCATTGCAGTCGGCGGCGTCCTGCTGCCGATGGAGGAAAAGGCAGGCTATGACAAGAAGTTTGCAGCCGCTGCCAACATCGCTTCCGCGCCGACCGGCCTGATCATCCCGCCGTCCGGCATCCTGATCATTTACGCGGTCCTGTCCGGCTCCTCTGTTGTCGGCATGATCATGTCCGGCTATATCCCGGGCGTTATGTGGTGTATCGCATGTATGGTTGTCGCCTACATTATCGCGAAGAAGAACAAGTACCCGACCACCGAGCGCCTGCCGGCCAAGGTCGTGTTCAAGTACTTTGTCGATGCAATCCCCAGCCTGATCCTGATCGCGATCATTCTGGGCGGCATCAGCTCCGGCGTGTTCACCGCGACCGAGTCCGCAGCTGTCGCAGTGGCCTATACCCTGTTCCTCGCCATGGTCGTTTACAAGAGCATCAAGCCTTCCGACCTGCCGGCGATCCTGCGCGACGCCTGCGAGACCACCGCAGTTATCATGTTCCTGATCGCGGCTTCCGCGGTAATGAGCTTCGTCATGTCTTTCACCGGCCTGCCGGATGCGATCGGCAACGCGCTGCTGAGCGTTTCGGACAACAAGTATGTCATCCTGCTGCTCATCAACCTGTTACTGCTGGTTGCGGGCATGTTCATGGACATCACCCCGGCCGTACTGATCTTCGCGCCGATCTTCCTGCCGGTCGTCACCAGCTTCGGTATGGACCCCATCCACTTCGGTATCATGATGGTCATGAACCTCGGCGTCGGCAACATGACCCCGCCGGTCGGCTCGTCGCTGTTCTCAGGCTGTCAGGTGTCCGGGTTTGACATGGACGAAATGGTCAAACCGCTGCTGCCGTTCTATGCGGCGGTATTCGTGGCCCTGATGCTGGTCGCGTATGTGCCGTGGTTCTCCATGGTGCTGCCCAATCTGGTTCTGGGCTGATCAACCCAATGGAATGCCGTTCCTGCTGCGCGTGGGCACGCGCGGCAGCCGTACATCCCTATTGCGTATGAACGGAAAGGGCGGGCATTTTGCCTGCCCTTCCCGTTTACGAAATGAACCAATTTTGAAAAAAGGAAGAGGAATTATGATATTCAACGTCAAGGACTATGGCGCCAAGGCAGACGGCAAAACCAACGATGCCGTTGCCATCCAGGCTGCGGTCGACGCCTGCCACGCGGCGGGCGGCGGCCGGGTGCTGCTTGAGGGCGGGAACGTATTTTACTCCAGCTCGATCATCCTGAAATCCAACGTGGAGCTGCATCTGGAACAGGGCAGCGTGCTCAAGGCGCATGCGGATATTGCGACCTATTTCCGTCCCAACGGGGTCAAAGCCGGGGACACCGCGGTCTCGGGCGCCAAGGCGGTGGACTGCCCGGTGACGCTCAAGCCGAGCTATGCCTTCATCTATGCCAAGGACGCGGACAATTTCTCCATCACCGGCCAGGGCGCGATCGACGGCAACGTCTATGCGTTTATGAAGCGCGTCAGCCCCTATTATTTCAACGGTGATTTCTACCCGCGCCCGACCATGTGCTATGTCGAGCACTGCAACCACATCACCTTCACCGGCATCACCATGCAGAACTCGCCGTTCTGGACGCTGCATCCCGCGGGCTGCGACGATGTGCTGATCTCCGGCATCCGCGTGCTCAACCCGCTCGACTGCACGAACTCGGACGGCATCGACCCCGACCACTCCAGCAATGTGCGCATCATCGGCTGCCACGTCACCTGCGCGGACGATTGCATCTGCCTGAAATCCTCGGCGGGCAACATGGAATACGGCCCGACACGGAATATCATCATCTCCGGCTGCACCCTGACCTCGACCTCGGCCGCGCTCAAGATCGGCACCGAGGGCACAGGGGACTTTGAAAACGTCATCGTGGACAACTGCATCGTCACGGGCACCAACCGCGGCATCTCCATCCAGATCCGCGACGGCGGCAATGTAAGGAACGTATCGTTCTCCAACATCATCATCGAGACCCGCCGCTTTGCGGACTGCTGGTGGGGCACTGCCGAGCCGATCGTCATCACGACGCACGACCGCGTGGAGGGCGTGCCCTCGGGCAAGATCTCCAATGTCCGCTTCTCCAACATCACCTGCGACAGCGAAAACGGCGTTTTCCTCTCGGGCAATGCGGACAACCACATCGAGGACGTCCTGTTCGAGAAGGTCAAGGTGACCCTGCGCAAAAAGACCAAGTGGGAGCGCGGCCTGTACGATCTGCGCCCGGGCTACGGCAAGGGGATTGAGAAGATCACCTCCCCCGGCTTCCTGCTGCGCGACACGGATGATGTGACGCTGCGCGACTGCACGGTCCGCTTCGAGGGCGAGGACCTTTCGGACTTCGGCGAGGCGCTGCGCACCGAGCGCTGCAAGGACGTTGTCGTGGAGAACTTCCGCGGCAAGGCGGCGCGCGACGGGTTCGAGGATCAGGTGATCGGGTAACCGCACATCCGCAGGGGATTTTCCTGCTGAAAAATGAAAAGGGAAGCGCCGCAAAAGGCGGTTCAGACGGGAGGCCACCCACGGGAGTCGGCCTCCCGTTTTATTTGTTCCCGGGCTAAGATGCAGAAAACCTTTGAAACGCGAGAAATATGGAAAAGTTCCCTTTACGAAACCGCCTCCCGACCGTATAATAGTAGAGTCATTTGAAGAGAAAAGGCGGGACAGGATATGCAGCGGGTGGAAACGCCGCTCGGGACTGCGCCGGTCGGGAAGCTGGTTTTGCAGCTGGCGATTCCGGCCATGCTGGCGCAGTTTGTCAACATCTTATACAGTGTGGTCGACCGCATGTATGTCGGCCATATTGCGGAGGTCGGCGCGGACGCGCTGGCGGGCGTGGGCGTGTGCGCCCCAGTTGTAACCATGATTACGGCCTTTGCCGCGCTGGTCGGCTTCGGCGGCGGGCCGCTGATGAGCATTCGCATGGGGCGGCGCGATATGGACGGCGCGCGGCAGGTCGTTGCCAACAGCTTTTACCTGCTCCTGGCGCTCTCGGTGCTGGTGACCATCCCGGTGCTCGTGTTCCGCCGGCCGATTTTATTTGCCTTCGGCGCGAGCGAGCAGCTCTGGCCGTATGCGGAGGCGTATTTTACGACCTATGTGCTGGGCACCGTGTTCGCCCTGCTCAGCAGCGGCATGAACCAGATCGTGATGAGCCAGGGGTTCTCGGGCACGGCGATGCGTTCGGTCATGCTGGGCGCGGCGGTCAATATTGCGCTCGACCCGGTGTTCATCTTTGTGCTGGACATGGGGGTACAGGGCGCGGCGCTGGCAACCGTGCTGTCGCAGGTGTGCTCGACCGCGTATACCCTGCGTTTCCTGTTCGGCAAACGCGCGCTGGTCGGCATTACAAAGCAGCCGGTAAACACCGGCTGGATGCGGCGCATCATGCAGGTCGGCCTGTCGCCCGCGCTGATCATTGCGCTGGACAATGTGCTGCTGATTTCGGTCAACGTCATGCTGCGCAAATACGGCGGCGCGGACAGCGATATGCTGATTGCGTGCGCGGCCATCCTGCAGAGCTTTATGCTGATCATCACTATGCCGCTCGGCGGCATCACGGCGGGTACGCAGTCCATCCTCGGCTATAACTACGGCGCGGGGGACACCAAACGCGTTGTCCGGGCGGAAAAATACATCGTCCTGCTGTGCTTTATCTTTACGGTGATCCTGTTTGTCATCGCGCAGACGCTGTCGGGGCTGTTTGTCCGCATTTTCACCTCCGAGCCTGCCCATATCGAAATGGCAACGTGGATGATCCGTACTTATACGCTGGGCGTCATCGGCCTTGCCATCCAGTATCCGTTTGTCGACGGTATGACCGGCATGGGGCTGGTCAAATGGGGGCTGACGTTCTCCATGCTGCGCAAGGCGGTGTTTTTCGCAGGCGTATTTATCCTGCCTGCGGTGTTTTCCGCAACGGCGCTGCTGTATGCGGAGCCGATCTCGGATATCCTAGCCGCGGTGCTCTCCGGCGTCGCCTATCTTGTGCTGTACCCCAGGCTGATGCGGCAGCGCGAAGCAGAGGATGCGCAAAAGACATGACAAGCAGGTCGGATGGGTGTATAATCGGATATATGAATCAGTTATCCCAATTTATGATATAACGGAGGAACCAAAATGGATTTAAAGGAACGCGCGCTCAAGGCGCATGAGGAGTGGGGCGGCAAGATCGAGGTCGTTGCCCGCTGCGAAGTCAACAGCAAGGACGACCTGTCGATCGCCTACACGCCCGGCGTAGCCGAGCCCTGCCTCAAGATCAAGGACGACCCGTCGCTGAGCTACACCTATACCCGCCGCCACAATCTGGTCGCGGTCATCACGGACGGCACGGCGGTGCTCGGCCTGGGCGACATCGGCCCGATCGCGGGCATGCCGGTCATGGAGGGCAAGTGCGCGCTGTTCAAGGCGTTTGCGGATGTGGATGCGTTCCCGCTCTGCGTGGCGTCCAAGGACGTGGACGAGATCGTGCGCACCATCCAGCTGATTTCCGGCTCGTTCGGCGGCATCAATCTGGAGGATATTGCCGCGCCCCGCTGCTTTGAGATCGAGCGCAAGCTCAAGGAAGTCTGCGACATCCCGGTGTTCCACGACGACCAGCACGGCAC
>DXIC01000033.1 GCA_019113065.1 Candidatus Agathobaculum stercoravium | reverse complement strand
GGTGTCCATGGAGTCGTTGCCGCCGTTGTAGAAGAAGTAGCGGATGTCGTACTTTTTGAAGATCTCAAGGATGCGCTTGTAATCGGTGTCGTCCACATCCGGGTCAGCCAGCTTGTAGCGGCAGGAGCCGAGCGCGGAGGACGGGGTGTAGCGCAGCAGCGCCAGCTCGTCGCGGTCTTCCTTATCGATGTCGTACAGTTCGTCGTTCAGCAGGCCCTTGATGCCGTGGGCCATGCCGAATACACGGGTGATTGCCGGGTTGTCCAGCGCGGTTTCGATTGCGCCGAGAACCGAAGAGTTGATAACCGAAGTCGGGCCGCCCGACTGGCCGATGACGCAAGCGCCTTTCAGTTCGCTCATAATGATAAACCTCCTAACAAATTAAAACACAGGGTTTGCCCGCTGCATTTTCTTGCAATATAAGGGTATCATAAAACCGCTGCAAAATCAATGGAAAAGAGAATTTTTTGCCTTGGGTGCCGTTTTTCGGGCGCCGCCGCAAAAAATGTATGCTTTTTTTCGGATGCACTTGATTTATTGGCGACATACTGATAAAATAGGGATGGAATTCTTTATCATTTCACACACAGAAAGGAAGTCTAACCATGCCATTAGTTACTTCTACCGAGATGTTCAAGAAGGCTTATGACGGCGGCTACGCCATCGGCGCTTTCAACGTGAACAATATGGAAATCGTTCAGGGTATCACCGAGGCTTGCCAGGAGCAGAAGGCTCCGGTTATCCTTCAGGTATCCAAGGGTGCGCGCGCTTACGCGAACCACACCTACCTGATCAAGATGGTCGAGGCTGCTGTCATCGAGTGCCCGGACATCCCGATCGTCCTGCATCTGGACCACGGCCCGGACTTCGAGACCTGCAAGGCCTGCATCGACGGCGGCTTCACCTCCGTTATGATCGACTGCTCCAGCCGTCCGTTCGACGAGAACGTTGCAGAGACCAAGAAGGTTGTAGAGTATGCGCATGCACACGGCGTTGTTGTTGAGGCTGAGCTGGGCACCCTGGCCGGCGTCGAGGACGACGTTAAGGTATCCGCTGAGGATTCTTCCTACACCCATCCGGAAGAGGTTGAGGAATTCGTAACCCGTACCGGCTGCGACTCCCTGGCCATTGCAATCGGCACCTCCCACGGCGCCTACAAGTTCACCCCGGAGCAGTGCACCCGCAACGAGCAGGGCATCCTGGTTCCGCCTCCGCTCCGCTTCGACGTTCTGGAGGAAGTTTCCAAGCGCCTGCCGGGCTTCCCGATCGTCCTGCACGGTTCTTCTTCTGTTCCGCAGGAGTTCGTTCAGAAGATCAACGCGCATGGCGGCAAGATGCCGGACGCAATCGGCATTCCGGAAGAGGAACTGCGTCACGCAGCGCAGCTGTCTGTCTGCAAGATCAACATCGACTCCGACATCCGTCTGGCGATCACCGCGTCCATCCGTGAGTACTTCGACGAGCATCCGGATCATTTCGATCCCCGTCAGTACCTCAAGCCGGCGCGTCAGGCTGTCAAGGACATGGTCGCCCACAAGCTGATCAATGTTCTGGGCTGCAACGGCAAGGCGTAATTCGGTTAAAGCATAGGTTTTTACCGGAATTTACAAACAAGGCGAACCGCATCTGTATGGATGCGGTTCGTTTTATTCCGGCGCTTCTGTCCCAAAACAGGGCTTGGCATGGGTGTTTTGTTAAGGGAAGGCGGCAATACGTTAATTCTCTGCTTTTTTCATACTTTACACTATGAAAGTGTTGTGATATAATACAGTCGTCGTAAAAAGTTTGGAGAGGGAGGGAATGGCATTGAACAGAAAACTGAAGGATGAGGACATGGACATCCTGTTCCGCGGGATCCTGAAGCTCGAGACCGTGGAAGAATGCTATGATTTTTTCGAGGATCTTTGTACGATTGCCGAGCTGCGCGCGATGGTGCAGCGTTTCCAGGTAGCGCGCATGCTGGATGAAGGACGGATTTACAGCGATATTGTACAGGAGACCGGCGCGTCTACCGCGACGATCAGCCGCGTAAACAAGTGCCTGGTTTACGGGTCGGACGGCTACCGCCGCATGCTCGACCGCCTGAAGGAAGACGATGAATAGCTACGAGACCCTGTCGGCATACTATGACCGCTTTACGGACGATGTCGGCTATGCGGATTGGGCGGATTTTTTCGAGCGCCTGTTCGCGCGCGAGGGGATCCAGCCCAAACTTGTGCTCGATCTTGCCTGCGGCACAGGCAGCCTGACCAAAATACTTGCCGACCGCGGCTATGAGATGATCGGCGCGGACGCCTCGCCCGAGATGCTCATGCAGGCGATGCAGAACACCATCGGCTGCGACCCGCGGCCGCTGTTCCTCAACCAGCGCATGGAGGAGCTTGACCTGTACGGCACGGTGGACGTCTGCCTGTGCTGTCTGGACAGCGTCAACTATGTGACCGAACCGGATGTTCTGCAAAAGGCGTTCGAGCGGGTACACCTGTTCCTCGAGCCCAAGACCGGCCTGTTTGTGTTTGATATCAACACGCCGGGGAAGTTTGCCCGTATCGACGGCAACGCATATGTACGCGAGGACGAGGACGTGTTCTGTGTGTGGCAGGCCGCGGTCGAAGACGGCCTGTGCGCCTATCAGTTCGACATCTTTGAACGTGACGGCGACGCATGGACGCGTGCGCAGGAGACGCATGAGGAGCGCATCTATACCGTCCGGACGCTGACAGAGATGCTGGAAAAGGCCGGATTCAGCGAGATCAAAACCTATGGCGACCAGTCCTTTGCGCCTGTCCGGGGCGGGGAGGACCGTATTTATTTTACCGCACGAAAGAGAGACTAAATTTATATGAGCGATATGTTGCTTCGCGCAATCGCCCGCGACGCGGGCATTCAGATTTCCGCCGCCGTGACGACCGGTCTGGTCGAGCGCGCGCGGCAGATCCACGATACCACACCGGTGGCGACGGCGGCGCTCGGCCGCACGCTGACCGCGACCGCCATCATGGGCAGCCAGCTCAAGGTGGAGGACGGCTCGGTGACCGTGCAGGTCAAGGGCAACGGCCCGCTGGGCGCAATCGTCTGCGTCGGCGACGCGGACGGCTATGTGCGCGGCTACCTGCAAAACCCTGCGGCAGACCTGCCGCTCCGCGCAGACGGCAAGCTGGCGGTCGGCGCGGGCGTCGGCCGCGGCTATCTGATGGTCATCAAGGACATCGGCCTGAAAGACCCGATCACCGGCACGGTGGCGCTGGTCAACGGCGAGATCGCAGAGGACCTGACGCGCTACTTTGCGGAAAGCGAGCAGATCCCGTCCGCGTGCGCGCTCGGCGTGCTGGTGGATACCGACCGCACGGTCAAGTGCGCGGGCGGCTGGCTGGTGCAGCTCATGCCCGGCGTCAAGGACGCGGATATCGACCGGCTGGAGGCCAACCTCGCCAGGATCGAGCCGATGACCACCATGTTGGACAAGGGCATGGGGCTTGAGGAGATCGTGCAGGCTGTGCTGGACGGCTTTACCGTAGACTTCCTGCAAACCGACGAAATCGGCTACCGCTGCGCATGCAGCCGGGAGAAGGTCGAGCGCGCGCTGATCAGCATGGGAAAAAACGAACTTGGCAAGATGGCGGAAGAACAGGAAAAAAGTGAGGTAACCTGCCAGTTCTGCGATAAAATCTACACTTTTTCCCGGGAAGAGTTGCGTGAGCTTTTGGCACACGCAGAAAATTAAAAAAATCGTAAAAAACCTGTTGACATTTTGCGCATTCTTCGATATAATAAATCTCGCCGCTGATGATTACGGCGGCGGCGATTCGGCCCGGTAGCTCAGTTGGTTAGA
>DXIC01000032.1 GCA_019113065.1 Candidatus Agathobaculum stercoravium | reverse complement strand
GGTACAGTACGCCGTCCTGCGTGTAGTACAGCCCCGCCTCCAGCTCCATATTGCCGCTGTACGGGATGGGGTCGTACTTGTCGCCTGCGTGCTCCGGATTGATCGGGCGATAGATTGCGAGCATACCCTCGCCGTCCGGCGGCTGGTGCTCCTGCGGCGTGACCGCCTGCACCACGCGGTGCAGCTGGCCGTCCTTGCTGATGACGCGCTCTGCGACAAGCTCCTTGCCCTCTGCGAGCACAGTCTCCCACGTCGGGAAAAGGTCGGGCATCTCAAGCGCCTGCGCGTCCGGGATCGTGGTCGCACTCGCTACAAAGGCCATTGCCGCCACGCGCAGCTGCGGGGTAATGTCCAGCTCCGGCGCAGGTATCGCCGCCCTGTCCGCCTCGATTTCCTCATCTGAGCGCAGCACCGGCGCGCCGTCTGCGAGCTTGTACCGCGGAAAGCCGTCGTCGGTGTAAAGGCCGCCGTCGAAATAATGGCTCTGGCACAAGTTGTACCTGTCCCCCGTGCCCTCGTCGATCTGCACCCAGTCGGTCAGGTCATTGGGAGTGGTGTAGCCGCCTTCGCAGCGGATAATGCGGCTTTGGTCGTCCAGAAGGACATATACTTTTGATGTGTTTTCGTTCATGTGGCACCTCACAGTTCAGCAGACAACGCCGAGCCGGATTCAAATGCGATTATCGCATCTGTAAGTCCATGCGCATTTTTGGCCGCATAAGCGCGTGCAATTCCGCCACGCGTTACAAACGATATTGCAAATCCGCTTTGCGTCGTTCCATTCGTTGCTTTGATATTGGCTGTCCCAGCCAAAACAGGGTTTGTTCTCATTGTCCCCGGAGTCGGAACAGAAAAACTAATATAATTTGTTCCTACCTGCCCAGCGCGGTACTCCATTTGATCAATCGGCAGGTAATACCTCTGGCACCTCGCCAGCTGCGTCGCATAATCGCTCTCCGGCTGCGGCAGGAGCTGCCATGCGCCGGTATCGTCCTGATAGGCGAGGGTCTGGCCTTCGCCCGATTCAAGTTTTGATGCGACAGGAGCCGCACTCATTCCGGCTTGTACATACATGTACGCAGTCGGTTTTCCGCTGGTATCCTGCATTCCCATGCCCCATACATTCGATGGAGTATAGTCCTTCCGGGTATATGCCGTACCGGATTTTTCATATACCGCATATCCCAGCGAACCGTCGGTAAACAGGAACGATAACGTGTATACTCCATCCGACAAAGATTCGAGATACTGCCTGAACTGCGCAGTGACGGTTCCGGCAACGATTTGCACCCCATTGGATAGCACATTTACTGTTGCTGTTTCAGCATTGTTGAGCAGCCAACCATCAACGGTATATACACCGTATGTGCTGCTGTAACTTGTCTGCCCCCGCTGATTCACCTCAAAAAATGGATTTATCAGCAGATTCGGTCGCACCCCCGCGCCCAGGTTGGCAAGCGCTCCCTGCGGGGTCGTCGCGCCGCCGAAGACGGCCACGCCATCAAGTAATGCATCGATTTCCTCACCGCTGTATTTGCTGGTATAATACGTTGACATCAAACCACCACCATTCTGTTGTGAAGCTCGTTAAATCCCAAGCCGTCTTTGGTGAGAAACCGACCGGCGCTCGATGCCGCATAGACGCGGTAATAGATCAAGACACACCCCGGTGCGCCTGTGCCGCCCAAGCCTCCGTTGCCACCAGTGCCCCCGGCGCTATCCCAAGTAAAGGTGGATTGCGTGCCGCCGCCTCCAGCGCCACCGCCACCGCCATACCCTCCGGTGCCACCGGTTCCATAGCCAGATGCCTGCAAAGGAGCTAGAGTAGCGCTTGCACCGTTGCCACCAGAGCCGCCCTGTCCCAAATAGCCGGGGCCTTGCCCCAGATGGTCGTCGACGTGGGATACATCGCCATCTCCACCATTTCCGCCGTTTGCGCCCATGGCAGCGCCACCGCCGCCACCCGCAAAGGCGTAATATTCGGCGTTCGAGAGGATTACACTGTCATCCTCGCCCGGGGATCCGCCAGTATAATTGCCAACCGATCCGCCCGGATGGGCACTCTCCGACCAGCTGCCGCCCTTGCCGCCATCCGCACCACTGCCGCCGGTGTCCCCCGGTGTGGCATAGGTGACCTGATTGACAGGGTCGGTTATCCCGTTCGGCGATGACGCGCCGTCGGCCGATGTGTAAGCGTCGAACGTCGTATCGGTGCCAGCATTGCCCGCATTGTTTCCGTCACCGGAAAATGCGCCGCCCGTGCCACCGGTACCAATAGAAACCTGATGGACGGAACCCGGCTCCACGGTGATTTCGGCCTGATTGATCTTGCCGCCGGAACCGCCATCCCCGCCAAGGCCACCCGCGCCGCCGTCGCCCGGAGACGAAGTACCAGTTTCCCCGTCCTCGCCTTTCCGTCCGCTCGCGCCGCCCTGCCCGCCGCCGATCAGCACAATGCGGATCGATGTGACGTTCTCCGGCACGGTCCATGCGCCCGACTGGGCGACGACCTCAACCGTGTCATAGTATTCCTGCTCGCCGATGTCCGACGGGGTGTAGCCGATCAGGATGCTTTCCGCCGACGCCAGTTTGCCCGATACCGTGACATCCGACGATTCCATGCAGCCCTGCACCGCGATGTCTTCGTATGGATGATACACGCTCACCACATCGCCCGGCGATTCGCGCTGCGTCACCATCTTGTTTACGATGCGCTCCGTGCAGGCGTAGTAATTCACCAGCCTGTCCGCAACCGCATTCGCGTTCACAAGGGAAACCAGCGTCGCATTCTCAACCGTGACAATGTTGTCCGACTGCGAGACCAGCTCACGGGCTGCCGGCTGCACGTCCTTGACGATCTGGCGGGTGGTGTGGACGTATTTCTTGCCTATCAAGGTGCCGCTGCCTGCGCTTACGATCGCGTAATTGGCGGCCGCCTCGAGGATGCTGAAACCCTCCGCCGCCAGATCATAACAGGGTTCGTCGAATGTGATCTTGTCCCCTGCCGCGGTCGTGCCGCTGAACAGCTCGGTCGTCTCAGTCGCGTTCGCGGTGTAGGCGTGTTCGGTCACGATGACCTGCGTCACCGGCGTACTGTATTCCACTGAGCCGCCGGCATGCATGTGGCCTGCGTCGATCTCGGTTGACTGGCCGTCCCACAGCCCCTCGACGCGGAGTGTGCCGTTGTAGTCCACCTTGAGCGTTGCGCCGATGGCAAACAGCACCTGCGACAGGTTTTCCCGGCGGGTCGCGATGGGAAGCCAGCCGTATAGCTGGATATTCTGGATGTTGGTTTTGATCCAGACCGGGAACGGCCCGCAGATGTCCTCGACGACCTCTTTCACCGTCTCGCCGGTATAGATCCCGCCGTTGTGGTAGGATTCATCCAGCAGGCCGACGGTGGACGTGCATTCAAAGCGGTATGCATAACCGTTAATGCGCGATATCTTCTGGACGTAGAAGATGCCCATTTGCACGTCGTCGTGGTAGTAGGTCAGCGGCGTGTTGCGCACGAATTTTGTCAGGGTGGTGTCGGAGCTGAGCACCTCAAAGTCAAACGAATCAATTTCAAGAGAACTTGAGGTCAGCGACCGGGCATAGTAGGGGTTGCCCCTTTTGATGGCCTGCCCCTCGAACACATGATCGAGATATTCAATCCTGTTGCTGATAGTAAACACCTCCTACGGTTTGATCTGTGCGTCCATCGGGACGAAACTGATCTGTATTTCGCCCCAATAATTGATGCCATTCTCGACCTTTTCCAAGTCCTGCGAACCGCTTGTGTAGTATGCCTGATAAGAAATCGTCGTCTGACCGTCCGCAGCTTCGAGCAATACCGAATCATCAACCGAATGTTCGATGAGATAGTCCCAGAAGGCATCCAGCCCCTGATAGTTGTCACCCCTGCGGAACACTGTGATCTGATGGCCGATATAAGTACCGATCACATCCCGGCTCATCAGTCCCGACAGCGTGCGACCGGCATTATCCCCGTCGAGCACGTCAAAATGCCGGTTATACGAGGAAATCGCGACATTCGCGTCAAATTCCACCCCATTTAACTTGATGTAACTCAATTCACACACCTACCAAATTCACGCCAATACGGCGGCTTTCTTCCTTGTTCACCTGATAGGCGACGCGGCCCAGAACCTTCTTGTCTACCTCCAAAATAACGGTTTGCTGGCCGCCTCCTGTTCCGATGTACTTCTGCATACCTCGCGCAACAGCGGCTTCGATTTCGGAAACCGGCGCCTCGATATTGGTGCCGTTTTTCTGATCGCCCAATACGGCAAGGAATTCACGATTGGGCGGGATGACTGCACCTCTTGCCAGCGCGGGGATCTCATATTGCTGGAAATTTGGAGCCGCAAGCATGCGTGAGCGCGCACTTCCCGTTCCGCCATCTCCAGTCAGGTAATTGCCGATTGCACCAACACCCAGCAGTGCCAGACCGGCGAGAACCAGCACAGGGTTCAGCGTTGAGGCGCCGATTCCGATCAAAGCAATGCCTGCAAGCATAATCGCTGCGGTCACTTTACCCGCAACGTCGTCCAGATGCAACGCATCCGACCAGCTCTCAAATGTACCTGTGCTGCTGCCGTATACGGCCGCAACGCCCAAAAGCGCAAGGCCACCAATCACCATCAGGACATTCGCGGTCACGATGCCAAACACGACCAGAGCCATGCCGCCGATCAGGAGCGCGGCGGTGACATAGCTGTCCGCGTGCTCCAAGCCGAGCACATCCCACCAGTTGTCAAAGGTGCCGGACTGCTCACCGTAATTGATGCCCGCAAAAATCATGGCCAGACCGCCGATGAACATCGCAATATTGACGGTCACAATACCGATTACCGTCAGCGCGATACCGCCGATCAATAGCGCAGAGGTAACCCAGCTTTGCGCCTGAGGGAGCTGTAAGACTTCCCACCATGATTCAAAAGTTCCTGATCCAGCGCCGACCGCGACGCCCGCTGCAAAAAGCCCAACGCCCGAAATAACCATTGCGACATTCCGCAGGATAATACCGAAAACGACAAATGCCATGCCTGCAATCAGCAGGCCTGCTGTTACCCAACCGGCCGCGCCGGATAACTGAAGCGCGTCCCACCAGCTTTGCAGGACACCACTTTGCGCTCCAACATAAATACCCGCAGAAAGTAATCCCAGGCCGGCAACAATCATCAGATAGTTTCGTGTGACCGCGCCAATAACAACAAGGGCCATGCCGCCAATCAGCAATGCAGCGGTGACATATTGAGCCGCCCTGGATAACCCAAGAGTTTCCGCCCAGTCTTGCATCATGCCGCTTTGAGTGGCATAAGCAACGGCAATACCGATCAGGGCCAAACCGGAAACGACCATCAGGATATTCCCCATTGATGCGCCAATGGCCGTAATAGCGATTCCACCCAGCATCACTGCCAAAACGACAAATTCCTGCACATTGTTTAGGCCTAATGTCTCCGCCCACGACTGTAACTGCTCATTTTCAACGGCGGATAGTATGCCAAATCCTAGAATGCCCAATCCGGCTGTAACCAGCAGGAGGCTGCCCATCGCCGCGCCGATTGCAATAAGTGCAATTCCGCCGAGCATCAACGCAACAGGGACCCACCCCGCAACCTGACTCATCATATTGGCAATCCAGCTATTACCCTCTTCCAGGCCAGCAAAGTCAGGCTGGATTCCTTCCGCCGGATCCTGCTTCGTAGCCGTTTTGGTGCTATCGGAAAGCTTGTTGATCTCATCGAATGCGGCCAGCGATTTGCTCGCTTCCTCTGCTGCCTTTCCGGTTTCTTCAAGCGCGTTGGTTTCCTCATACAATCCTTCTGCTGCTTCTTTGGAGTTTTCCACCGTGGATCCAAAGAGCGTAGATACAAGAGCCGCAGCGCCCATTACCATATCGGTCAGGATATTCGCCAATGTGGTAAACGCCGGAATGATAATGTTAAGAAGCGGCTGCGCCAATGTGAGAAACGCCGCCCTTAATCGTGCAACCGCGGCAGAGGCTTCGTCATTTACCTGAATTACCTTCCCCATCCATTCCGTGAAAGAGGACATGGCCTGAAACGCGAAACTGAAAAGAAAACTCATTCCCACGGCACTTCGGATGTTTTGCGTAAACTTCTTTGCCTGTGCATTGGCTCTTTTAAAAGCGCTGGTCATTCGCTCGCTGCTTGTGCTGCCAGCTGCAAGGCGCTGCTGCATCTCTCCTGCATTGGTTTTTGCGATCTCGAGTTCAGTGGTCGCCTTTTGGATTGCATCTTCGTAACGGTCGACCTTTCCCTGCACTTTATTCCATTCAGCCTGCAAAAGCCGCACACGTTCCCTTTGGTCGCTTATCTGATCCGCATTGAAAGAAACGCCTCCTGTCCCCTGCATGTTTTGCAATGACACTTTAGCGGCATCCAGTTGTGCGGCAAGCTGTCTCGACTGCTCGACAAGCGGCATTTGTAATTTCTGCTTACTGTATATCTGGTCGGTAAGGGTTTGGATCCTCTTATTCAACCGATTCAATTCTTTTTGTGCCTGCTGGTCGTCAATTTGCACATCAAATACAATAGACCCATCGGCCGCCATAGACCGTCACCACCTTTTTATCGACTTCTGAAATGAAATGTGTTATATTGTAATTATTTGGAGGGGATGAGATGAAGACAAAAATTTGCAAAGTCTGCGGAAACGAAATTCCGAAAAAAGCATCCGTCTGCCCGCACTGTGGTGCAAAATCCATGAGCGCATGGATGGGAGACAAGCTTGTGACGTGCAAGAAATGCGGGGAGCAAATCGCCAAATCCGCGCGCGTTTGCCCGCATTGCGGGAAAAAGCAACACCAAGCCGCATATATGCTATGCGCTGTAATCATTGTGTTTATATTTGCATTCTGCGCATTACAGATTGCTTTTTCGTCTCAGAATGATCATTCTCCCGCTACTGCCGAGAATGCAATGAATAATTCCGCACAAAATACATCGGATTCTGCACCTTCTTCCGAAGAAATCGAAAGTGAAGACCTCGTTTTTGGGCCTGGAACTTATGTAGTCGGCCAGGACATTGCAGCCGGGAAATACGACTGTATCGCTGTCTCGGGTTTGGGTGTACTCCGCGGCGATGTTGCGTCGCTGGAACCCGCCGGATTGGTGCAGACAATGGGAGAATCTACGTCTTCTATCGGAGGCTATTCCTCCACTGTCGAAGGGAGTAAAAGCTACAATAATCTGACGCTGACCGACGGCGATAAAATTTATATCGAAATGAGCCTAAACGTACAGTTTGTGCCTGTCGAGTAACCGCCCTTTCCGGGCGGTTTTATTTTTCTCCCGTCCACTGCTTCAAAACGTCTTTTTCCGTTTCGGTATAGTGCATTTTAATATCGACCAGATCGCGGTTTTTGCGGTAGAATTCCTTGTCCGTCTTGTTCAGCGGCTTTCCTTTCGCTTTTTTCTCCCTGATATTGATCACCTGTGCAAATAAGCAGTCCCCAATTTCCATGTACGCACTCAAAAATGTGTACCAGTGCACACCGCCGGAATTATTCCCCGCATCGTATTCCACTGCACGAATTTCATATCCCAAAACCCTGTTTACAGGAGCTGCAATCAGTGAAAAGTCGGATTCCCAATTCACCAGTTGCGGCTCCTTTTTGGTGTTTTGGTTTTCCTTCCCACCGTTTAGGAACTGGAAGCACGCCTTCAGCGCGGCGTCATAATCCTCCAAGCCATCAAAATCCACATAAAACATCTGGAGCACAGCAAGGGCGCGTTCCTGATCGTTCAGGTCAATGTCGTTGAGCGCTTCAAAAATATCAAGAATCACCCTGAAATCATATCTGATTGCGTATTCCTGACCATTGATTTCTACGCTTTTTGGCAAACCGTAACCCATGCTGTGCTCCTTTTATCATTTCCTGCGGTATTTCTGATACTTGGCTGTGTACTTGGCAATTCTCGGATTGGTTGCTTTCTGCTCCTTCGTGAATGTGGTGTCAACCTCATCCATGACCGCAAGCAGGAAATTGCACCATACCGGCAGCCCGTTTGCGATGGCATAAACATTCATGCTTCCAAACAGCGCATCGCACACCGGCGTTGCAAACAGGCCGTCGATCATGCCGCGCATTTCTGCATCGCGTTCATGCACATAGTCAAAGATTTCGCGCTTATCAGAAAGCTTTTCGACCTGTGCCTTATACTCATCCTGCTTTTTGTCCAGTTCTTCAAACGTGGAGTACAGGCGTTCCACGAAGTTGCTGTCCGTCGGATTAAACGACACCTCGCACGCCCCGTTGATCGAATAGGTCACAAGGCCGGATTCAAAATTCAGTTCTTTCATTTACGTTACTCCTCGTCCGCAGTGAATGTAACCGTACCACCGGAAACAGCGGCCGTACCGGTCGTTCTGGTACCGCCATAGGTTACGTCAATCGGCATGCCGATTGCGCCGCCGCCTTCACCGCCCAGACTGGTGGGCAGCACAGAACACGCGGAGTATCGCTCGGCAAAGACCGCCGTATTGGCCGTGCCTGCGTACAGGTGGACGATCAGCATATCCTGATTGAGCAGTGCGTTTACATTGTCGTCCTTGATCGCAAGGTTCCAGATCTTCTGCTGCGCCTCGTCAGCGCCGTCCAGTTCACAGGGATCAAAGGTCTGGGTGCGGGTGGCCTTCTTGCCGGTGGTGTAGGTATCGCCAAAAATGTCCACCTTGGTTTCGGTCTGCCAGTCGAACTCAATCGAGCTGTCCTCGACGCGCTTGCCAATGGGCGCCCAGTCAGGCGTTGAGCTCTCGCCTACGTTGAGATAGGCGATCAGCATTTCACGGGCTACGGTCTGGCCGGCTGTGGTATTGAAATCCAGATCACTTCTGGGCATTGATCTTCATCCTTTCTACATCAGGTTTCCGCCGATAGCGGATTTTCAGTTGGATTTGATAGCGTCCGCTGTCGCTGTCCGCGTCGTACACATAGGGCGACAGCGTGGGCATGATGGAGAGGACCGTCCCCTCCTCGATTTGCGGGAAGTTCTTCGTTACATTCTGCTGGTAGATCCAATTGATCACGTCTGTGAAGAACTCCAGATTGTTCAAATTCTGCGGTATGTCCTTGGAGTAATGGAACAGCGCCTGGAAGATGTAGTTTAACTCCTGAATGGGACGGAGGAACACATTCCCAAGCACGTCTATCCCGGAATCCATTGTGGTCGGGCTGGAGTAGAGCGCATATTCCACCGGCCCACGCCCCATAAAATCTACATTAAAGCGGTCGATCGTGGAAATAGCCGGGCAGGTTCGCAGCCATAGCCGCAGGTTTTCAGTTGTATTGATTTCGGCCATTACTTTACCCCCGCTATTCTTTTTGCGCCATTCAGAATGTCTTTTTTATGGTCGGCTTTCATCCGTTCGAACCAGTACGAACCGGCAAGCGGATGCTTTTCCTTGTTGTACGTCAGTTTCCGGTTGGTCGGATGCTTTGCCTGCCCCGCAGGAGAGCGAAAGGTCTGTTCCCCACCGATGGTCATGGGGATGTTTGGTCCGTACACCACGCCATAATACAGGTAGTGCGCATAGGGCGTGGCATAAACCACAAGCCCGCTTCCAATACGGGTAGCAAGACTGGCCGAGCGGGTCAAAGCGCCCTCATCAAAGGGCACATACGGCTCGCACTGGCGAATCACCTCGCTGTCGATGTACCTCTGCACGGCGCCACCCTGCTCCAAATTCCGCTTTGCAAGGATTTTCTTTGCGGAATCCATTTCAAATTTCGCTACAACCTTCATTTCCCGGTCACCTTCCAGTGCGGCGCGCGCTTGCCCCGGTCGTCTGTTACGCCCGTGATCGTCAGCACTGTTCCATTGCCATAAGCACTTTCCAGCTGCGCCGGCGTAGGCGTTTCTTCCTTGGCACATCCCAATACGATCTTGTCCGCTTCCGACAGTGTAAAATATCCCGTCTTGTCCTCCAGCGCCTGAAACTGTTTGGGCGTGACATACCGGGCCGTTGGCACCGCCTCAGGGATGCGTAGGGTGTACACATCGGCGGCAGCCAGCCCGTCCTTGCTGACCTCGACCTTTGTCTGCGCAAAGACGGACACACCCTGTATGTAAAGCCGCTGGCAGGTGTCGTATCCGGTGACAGGATCGAGATAATAGTTATACAGGGTGATATCCTGTGTGGCGTTCTTCATGCGTCTACCCCCAGCCAGAGCAGCGGCGTTCCGCTGTCGTCGGTCTCCGTGGATAGATAGTCCAGAATCAGGCCGTATAGATTCGCCTCCAGCCTCTCAGCGGTTACGGGTTCGGCGTAGGATTCCGAATATCCGTCGTTTGAAAAGCCGCTCAAGGGCGCTTCTGCGGCCATTTTCGCGGGGTCTGCGGTGGACATGGCGTTGATGATCTCCACCATACACCGCTGCACCGCCTCGGGGACGGTCTCCATCGCTTTTACACGTCCTTGGGTATACCGGTCGATCTTCTTCTCTGCCAGATATTCCAGGCGGGGGAACGCCGTCTCTTCGGCGCTCCCGCCCATGCTCTTATAAGTAGCGAAATCCAGATACACGGTGTTCCCCCTCCCTTTCATCAGCCCAGATACCGTACAGCAAGCTCGGGATACATGGTCTTGTACCCGTACAGCACGTCCATGGAGAGCATTTCCTTCTTGTACTTCATGTCGTAGCCACGCACCACGCGCATGGTTACGCCATTGTAGCTGGTGACATAGCTCTCCACACCGGCAGGGGCAACCAGAGGCCGGGTGACGAACGCAAAGGCGTTCTCGTGGAAGCCCAGGTTTGCGGTGTGGTTACCGATCACCGTAATAGCAGCGTCGTTTGCGGCAGCCGCCTTCAGCCCCGGATAGATGGTGATGTCCTGATCGGCGGTGGACAGCGCGCCGGCAGCCACGACAGTATAGGTATAGTCGCCCAGGGTGAACAGATCGCCCGGGATAAAGGCCGTGGTAAGGCCGTCCACATGGATGGTGGTGGTGCCAACCTGATAACCGCCCGAAAGGTCAACCGCCGGGGTGCCAGTGGCACCGGTAACGTGGCTCTTGACCGCCTGGGACATATAGTTGTCAATGCCCATAATGCGGCCAATGCTGCCCTCGCGCAGAGCGGCAGTAGAGCCGGACTTTTCCGCATTGACGATGGCCGGGATGGTCACAAAGGAAGCGTCCGCCTCGGGATCCCACACTGCCCTGCGCAGGGTGGTAGGCGCTTTGTTGATATTCAGCAGCTTGCGCACATTGGAGATATCGGTCAGCTCGGAAGGAGTCGTTCCGGCGGTTCCGCCCACATAGGGGATATCCTTGTACAGGTCAAGGCCGTCCGCGTTGATTTTTTGCGCCAGAGCGACGGCGGCAGGCTCCAGAAACAGCCGGTTCAGATCGTCCACATTAGTAGCCCGCTGGATGGCGGTAAACTCGATGTCAACCGTGGCCAGATGGTTCAGGGTGACATCCACGCTGGTCTCCTGCACATCCTGAGGTGTGGTGCCGCTCTCCTGTACAAACTCGCTGGCCTCCAGCATAACAGGCTTGCGCACCTGAATGGTGTCGCCCTGATAAGCAAAGGCTTCGGAGTAGTCCTTGTAGATCAGGTTCGGGAATACCAGATTCTCGATCAGCCGCGGCAGCGTCTGCCGTGCAATATTTTTGATGGTGATAAACTCGTTGGGCATTCAGATCATCCTTTCTTAAACACCGTAGCATAATACTCGGCGTCGGTCATATTGTCTGTGTCAGGGCCGGATACGCCCTTAATACCGCCCATATTGACGGGCGGGTGGGCGCTCTTGAACACGCCCTCCTTGTCGTGGGTCAGGGACGCGAACAGTTCCGCGTCGCCCTTCCCTGTGTTGGCAGGGTCAATGATGGCCTTGGAGAACGCATCCAGCACACCGTTTTCGGCGTATTCGCTGGAAAACTCCTTATCGCCCTTGGCTGCATTGAAGCGTTCCAGGATCTTGGCGCGCTCTGCCGCGTCCTTTTCCTCCTGCTTGCGCTGCTCCTCGGCCTGCTTGTACTTGTCAAGCTCGGCCTGAAGGGCGGCAGTGTCGCCTTTGTTGGCTTCCAGCGTGGCGATGGTCTCCTTGCTTTCTGCTACCTGCTGTTTCAGGCCGTCGATTTCAGGCTGCATCTTACCCTTCGTTTTCTCCACATCAGCATTGTTGATGTCCAGAATTTTCTGAAGCTGCTCGTCGGTAATGCCTTCCACGATGGCCTTCAATTCTTCTCGTTTCATTTGATCTCCTTTACCACTGCGCTTTGATTGCGGGGGTCGCATCCCCTGTGGCCCCGTAGTTTTGCGACTTCGGGCCGGTCAAATATTGTAAAACCGCCAGCGCGGGTTTTATCGTTACTTTGTATAGCTCTCTATGATCATCTTGTCTGTCCGCTGTCGCAGCCCGGCCTTGCGAGCTACCTCTGCATACTTGGCGCGCAGGTCCCGAATATTGGCCTGCGCTTCCCGGCGGAGCACATCATCCCCGGACGCTTTTGCAAGGTTCGCAATATCCTTTTGCTGCCGCACCTTGGTTTCCAGTGTCCGCATGAGCTGGCTGGCCTGATAGGTGGTGTAGTGCTTGCCGTCGATCTCGCAGCCCTCGTGATTAGCTTTCCGCCACTGCCGCAGCTGTGCATTTGTGTACCGCCGGGGCGATACGCCCAGAATGATATAGCTTGGGAAGTGGTGGCAGTTCCACTGCCCGATCGGCCGCTGGAAGGGCGCGAACTGGTTGCCGTCTACGTCCTGGAAGCCCTGCCCGCTCTGCATCTTCTGATACTCTGCAAGGCTGTACTGCCGTCCCTGTGCCGGTTCATGGTCAAGCGCGGAATACGGGTGCGCGGACAGCTCCACACCGTCAGCGCCGATCTGCTCCCCGATCTGCCGCTGCGCCTCCTGGGCGATCTGCTTTGTGCCGTCCAGAATGTTCATGCGGATCGCGGTATCAAGCCGCCGGGTCACGCCGCTCTCATAGGTCACCCGCAGGCCGTCCCCGCCCATCTTCCGCATACTTGAGCGGATGGCCGAGTTGTAATCCGTCACGCCGCGGGAAACGGCGTCGATCGCCTCGGACACGACTTCCTGATAGACTGCATCAATGTTCGTCGTGTTGGAGTAGTTCAAAAAACTGCTCGCTGTCTGCGCTGCAAGGGATTGTATGTACTGCTGGAGGGCGTAGTTATATTCCAGCGGCACAATACGCCTTCCGCGCTCCACCGCCAGAAAATCCGCACTGGAATATTCCTCTTTGGCTGCCTGCTCCAACAGCTGCTGCACGTCCTGCACGCTCATATCGAGCGCCTTTGCAAGTTCCTCCTTGATCTTGCGGACATTCGCGCCGTACACACGCATCTGCGTCAGCCGGTTGATGCTGGAGGGGTTCAGCTTCCCAATGGCCTTGATCTGCGCCCCGACCTTTTGCAGATAGTCCGTGTTCACCTGGTCGATGCGCCCGCGGATGATTTCGTAAGCATCCTCTATCTGCTTGTCGGTCAGCATGGGTTACTCCTCCAGGTCAAACAGCCGCCTGCCGTTGTCCTGCAACACCTGGTACAGGCCGCGAGCGAACATATCAACGACCTCTTCCTCGTTTTCTACTTCAAGGCCTGCATGGTTCCGGATGCCATGAAGGATTTCGTGCAGCAGCGTGATACACTTCATCTGGTGCCCTTCGCACAGATCGGAAAGCCGGATCGTGCTTTCGCGGTAGTCGATCTGACCATACAGCAGGTTTTCGCCGTCATTCAGGGACGGCTGGTTGTCGAACACCTCATACTCTACGCCGCCAATGCGGACGGAATCAGGGATTTTCATAAATTGCCTCCTTCCGGCTCTAAGTCCTCCGGCTGCAACAGGGCTGCCGCCGTTTTTGCTTTCTGCGCCTGCACCGCGTCGATCTCCGCCTGTGCATCCTCCATGCTCTGCCCGGTAACCCAGCTGTTGAGGCGGGCGCCGGAAATCAGGCCGCGGCTTTCCAGCTCAGAAAGCTGGTCAAAGGTCTCGCTGCTGCTCTCCACAAGGGACATATCCCAGTCAAACGTGACTTTATAGTCCCCTGACGCTCCCGCCGGGGTCAGCCCGAAGAACTCCGCGTACATGTCGATGGAATAGGCCAGATCCTCAAAGCAGGACTGGATGTTCTTGCGGATGTCGGACACCAGACAGAAGGTGTCGTGGTTTGCGCTCTTGATCTCGGTTGCCGTGGCGCCGAAGCTCGCCGGTTCGGTCAGGACGCCCTTGGACGTGCCAACCTCTTTTTCCAGCTGAGCGCACAGGGCATTGTATCGGGCATAATAGGAGCTGTCCCGGATCGTCGGGTCAAATATCTCCCAAAAGCTCTTGCCTTCATTCAGCGCGCCGCCGGTGTGGAACTTCTTGAACAGCCCGCTGTCTGGCAGTTTCCCGTCTTTCCCGAACAGCAGTTCGTCCGCACCCACAAAAGCGCGCTTGAGCTTGTATTCGCTCTCGATCTGCGCCATACATTCATGCAGCTGCCGGATGGTATCCCCGGATCCGTATGTAATGGGAACGCCATAGAAGTCGTCCTCACGACGGCTGTCCTTGGGGCATTTCAGAAATCCCACCGGCACGCGGTCGACATTCCCGATCGTGATCTCCGGCGTGATGCTGGCCCACTCCGGCGTGATGTCGAACGACACCGGGCCGCCTGATGTATTGATGATGCGGGTTTTGATCGAAAGCGTGCCGCCGTCCAGCGTATAGTCGATGATGCGCTGATAGTAGTTGTTATTGACCTGCTTGATTTCCGCAACAACCGATAGCGAAACGATCTCGCCCGCCCCGTTGGTTTCATTCACCACGCATCGGGTCTGGTCGAGAGCGGCAACATAGATGCGGTCGCCGATCACATAGGGCACAAGGAACTTCCCGCCCTTGCCCAGCGCCTGTGTCAGCGTCTGCTTGATGTTGTCCCATACCGGCGTCAGCACGTCGGAAATCAGGGCGCTGCGCCGGCTCTCCCCGTCGTTTGCGTCCGTGACCGTCATATTGCAGTCGTTCACCGACTTGTTGGCGAGAGAACCAGCAAAGATAGCATCGAAGTTGATACTCCGCGTGTCCTCATACTGCCGTTTGTATTTGTCGCTTTCCATCATCTCCCGCTGGGTTCGCTGCCCAACAATTTTTCCGAAAAGCGTCCTGATCCACTGGATCAACTGCTGAAACATAGTTCACCGCCTATTCTTTCTTTGAGTCTATGTAGGCGTCAATTATGCGGAAAAACATATACACACCGCATAGAACAAAATATCCCGCAGGCATTCCGGCTTTTACGCCGAGCCACACAAACAATGCTGTACTTATCATGGCTTTATCTCCCTCAAAATCTGCCTGATGAACGCCGACCAACTGTATTCCCATGCGTCCAGCGTGTCAATATCGCTTGTGCCGTTGTCCAGCCGCACATCGTCCAATGCTTTGGAGTCCCAAACCGCATCGCACAGGGCTTTCACCAGACTGTCGCACTCCCCTTCCACATACTTGAACCGGCCTGTGGAAAGAAGGAGGTCAGCGGTGCGGATGCGGTCGATGATCTGCCCTTTCACGGAATTGACCACGCTATACTTGGTCTGCTGGTACATGGAATTGATGATGGCCTGCTCGGCGCTGTCAGCATATACATAGTCCACAGGCCCATAGTCCTGTTCTATGCCTTCCGCAAAGCGGACAAACTTGCTCATCATCTGCTCTACGCTCACACCCTTTGCCGGAATGCGGAGGGATCGCAGCGCCACAGGCGCCCACTCTGCCGTGATCCCCGTCGCCACAAAGGAAAACGCGGATTTGTTGCCGCCGAAGTCCACGCCAATGGTAATGTAGTCGAAGTCCGGCAGCTTATCTTTGCTGATAGCATACCGGGCAGGCTTGTCCGCAAACAGCGGATAGATCAGGCCCTCGGCCACGCACCGCTCTCCGAGAATATCCCGGCGATACCAGACGCTTTGCGGGTCGTACTGGCTTTTGATCTCCTCCCGGCGACGTTCAGGGATCGACAGGTTATCTTCGATGGTGAAGTGCTGGTATTGATAACCGCCCACATAGCCATCCAGATACTTGTCGATGTAGTCCGTGTAGATCGGATGGTTCGGACCGCAGGGGTTCAGGTCCCAAAGCACCAGTGGATCCAGTGCCGCCGCCTGTCGGCCAAAAGCGACCTTGATAAACGACGTGCGGCTGTCCTCGCTGTCGTAGTGCTCGTTGATCTCGGTTGCGATCCACAGACCGTACGAGTTGCCCAGGATGCGCTTATAGCTGTCCGCCTTGCCGCCGCCCGCAAACACCACGACCTTTTCGCCTGTCTGCGTGCGAATAAACAGGGCTTCATTGTCCCTGTACTTGCCCCACTTGCAGCGGCCGCGGAACAGGTTTTCCAGTCCGAAGCCGTTGCACACGCCGATATTCAGCTTTGCATTGCCGATGGTGGAGCCGCTGGCAAGATGGATCTTGTCCCGGCACTTCTCCAGATACATGGCCGCGATAATGCAGTGGTCAATGGTCTTGCCGGAGCGGATCGCGCCCTCGGCTACGTTCATTTTGTTATGCAGGGCGTTGTTGATATAGATTTTGTGCTTCTCGCTGAAATCCGCCCAAGGTATCGTTGCTCGTACTTTCATAGTTTTAATTTATCAGCCAAGGGCGAAAGGTCCTCGACATCGCTTTGATCCCTATCATCCGAAGGCTTGTCCCTCCATTTGTCCGGCCGACGGTTCTTGAGCCAAAAGATCTGCGCGGTCGTGTCCGGGGCAACGTGCTTGACCGTCTGTGTGGTCTTGACCGTCTTTTTGCCATTCTCATTGCTGACCTCGACGCGCTCTTCCGTATAGTCGTAGCCGAGCGCACGCTTGAGCAGCGCGTTCTCGACCTCGATGTCAACGACCTCCTTGCCCCTTTTTAGGGCCTCGGAAATCCCCGGATACTTGTTTTTCCAGTCGTACAGCGTCGCTGCCGCAATGCCGATCTTCGCGGCAAGCTGCTCATCCGTCAGACCGTCGCGTGCCCACGCTTCGAGACGGGTGATCCCGTCCGGCGTAAGCCATTCCTGATATTTGCCTTTTGCCATGAGATCACCGTCCTTTCTCTCAAATAAGCCCACAGCCGGGACGACTATACGCCCCGGCACTTGAGCCGCCAGATAAATTCTGACCCGCACGATTTAGGAGCTGCCGGAGTTGAACCGGCGATACCCTGCTCCCATAAAAAATCAGGTGTAAGGCGCTTGCGGTCTATGTTTCACCCGCGCGCGGCGGGAGGCAGCCGCGTATTGCACCTTACACCCTGATGATATTTTATTTTTAGGTATCCAACCCGCACACTTTACGGCAAATCCAAATATTTTTCTGTCATCCGGATAAACTGTGCATTCCATTTCTGCGCTGTGCGCTCGCTGATCGGTATCCGCATTGCAGCCCCAAACAATGTATGCGACCGTTTCCAATACACCAGGTCAACCAACGCAAGGCGTTGCGTTCCTGTTGGCATACGCTCCGTCTCTCCAATCGCTGCACGCACAGCGTCATACCGGCGCTGTTCTTTTTCGGTGAGCGTGTCCTCTGCCTTCCGTTTCCGCTCCAACGCCGGATATGACCGGATGATCCGCTTGGTGTACTCCCACCAGTCTTCGCGTTGTCTCACGCCCATACCTCCATTTCAAATACCGCTCGATCTCAGGCGAATAGTCAGCCATGCAGGATCTCCTCCGCTGGCTGTTTGAGCCATTCAAAAACGCACTTCTCACACTGATTGTCACAGCCGATAAATTCATGCTCATCGCATTTACAGGCTTTTGTATAGCTCCAATCTGGAATGAAGTTTGCCAGCTCCTCATCACTCATGCCCCGGATTCGGTCGGCGTTGGTCATAGGCGGCTTATATGCACCACACTTAACAACGATCTCGTTCGGATTTCTTTCGTGCCTGCAATCAGCAGCACACCGATCACACAGATTAAGTCCCATAAATATCCTCCTTACTGATCCACTCGAACGAAATCACCCACACCCAAGGGTTAGCCTCCCAGCCGAGGGTGGCGCGGTCGGCAGGCTTGACAGTGCTGTCCCAGAGGCGGGCGAACTGGCTGCTACATGTGCAGCCCTCATCTTTCGCTTGCACATTCCCGCAATCCTGCAACCGCTCGACCCGTACATCCGTCACCCGCAGGAAAATGCGGGCGGCTTCGCGAGGCATGTGGATTGAGGGGTGCCAGCCATTCCCGCGGTATTTTTCAGGCCGTAGATCCTCTCCCGCCTTATAGTAATACACACCACGGGGCCGGAAGTGCCCGCCCGGGGTCTCCGGCAGCCGGGTCCATGTCTCTCGCACCCACAGAATGTCGCATGGCTGGTATGGAGGCCGAATCACCTTCGGCGTTTCCTCGATTCCAAAGCAATCTGGGTAACAGCTATTTGCCGTCATGGGAATGGGCTGACCTTCCGGCTGTGGTTTTATTACCCTCCGAGTTACCGTTTTCCGCCCCTCTAAAATGGCACGCACCATGTCAGTGTTCATCAAAATCGGGCGTTCACTCATTTTGCATCATCTCCCTCCGGCGGGTTATTCTCAAAATAAAATCGTACAGGATGTGGTGTTGGTGTAACTAACCCGAAACGCACAGCATTTCGATAAGTCACGCTGTTCCGCATAAGCACCGATGGCATATTTTCCACATTTTTGCGAAAACCCTCCAATGTGCTTCGGCTTTTGTAATGGTTGCAGCTTCGGCATGCCGGGAGCATATTGTCCAGAGTATCGCGGCCTTGCTCAGACCAGCCATTGATCGGGACGACGTGATCAATCTGCATATCTGCAAATTTCAATTCGCACCCGCAATACGCGCAATGCCCGCGCGTTTTATCAAACACGGCTATGCGCTCCGATCTGCTTAACTTCCGGCGCTTATTCATCGGTTTCTCCCTCCGGCGGGCGGCGGGCAATTTCATTCGCTCTATTGCAGATACTTTGCAATGTGCTATCTTTGATTTTCCCGTGTGGTGCCTCCCGCAACTGCTCCAGCGTCAGCGGCTCGTTCGGCGGGGTGAGGGTGGGCGCTTCGTCAATGTACTGATCCACAGTCACCTGGATGTATAACGGCGCGTCCTTGATCGCTTCGGACAGTTTTTCTTTCAGCATCTCTGCGTCAATTGGTCTCATTGTTTATCCTCCTTCAAAACCCATCCAGCATCTCCTGCCGCCACTCCACGCCGATATAGTCGAGCACGCGGCCCCAGCCATATTCCGTGCCGTCCGCATCCTTGCAGCAGTGCAGCATCCAGTACTCCCATTCCTTCGGGTTGCTCTCTCGCAGACGGTCGAAGCGGTGCGGCCGCTTTTCCAGATGGATGCCAAACCCGCACATCGAACAGCCGGTGCGCTGGGCCTTGGTCGTCCGCAGTGTCCCGTCCGGGTCGCGTACGATCTCGCCGTAGATCTCCGGTACCGGCACATCCAGCTCCAGTGCGAGCCGTAAAAGATCCTGTCGGTCAAAGATCGCGAACGGGCAGGAGCGGATCGTCGTCTTGCCCCAGTAGTTACAGCCGTGCATCATCAATGACTTCTGCCGGCGGCCGCCCTCGGACGCCATCAGGCCGAGGAACGGGACGCTGTTGTGCGCCTTTGCCCAGTCGTCCGCTGGTTTTTCCTTGAGGTAATAGCAGCACTTGGATGATACTTTGAACGGCGGGATTTTATAGTTAACCCCCTCATTCTCGTTCTCATAGCCGCCGAACAGCTCGAGCCACTTCTGCGCAAGCTGCATCCGCGTCCCGGTGCGAAAGCCGCCGTACTCTCCGGTCTCGCCGGTGATGATCGCGTGCCGGACTGTCGCGTTTTTCTCCGACGGGTTTTGGAGCAGCTCGATCTTGGAAGCGATCTCCTTGGACAGAACCGGGAAGCCGAATTCCTGAATGATTTGCGCCTTTCCCCACGGCCTGCCGTCCTCCCGCTTAGCAGGTTGCAGCCGCTCCACGCCGAGCTGCTTGTGCACGCGCTGGATGCTGATATCTTCCAGCCCGGAAACCGAGATCGCGGGCGCGTCAATACCGATGCTGCGCAGGAACAGCAACAGGGTGATGCTGTCCAGCCCGCCGACGGATACATGATAGTTCAACCCTTCCCGCGCGCAGTCATTGACAAACTCCCTCGCGCGCACCTCGGCATGGTTTTTCTTCGCTTCATAGGGCAGCAGCATGTACTGCCGGAACAACTCAATGTTTTCGGCCGTGTTTTCCTCCTGCATACGCTCGATGACGCTTTTCACACATCATCCCTCCCCCAGCAGATCAAACAGTGTGGGCGCTTCCTGCTTTTCCTCTTCCGCCTTCAGGTAGCCCACTGCATCGCGGAAGTAGTCCGGGTTCAGCTCGCACATGTACCCACGCCGCCCGGCCTTCATTGCCTCCAGCGGTACTGTTCCCAGCCCGCCGAACGGGTCGAACACCAGATCGCCCGGATTGCTGTACCGGTTGATGATCCGGTCTACAATATCCAGCTGGAGCGGGCAGACGTGCAGCTGCTCCCGCCGGCGGCTCTGGGTCGTGTTCAGCGTGCGCATGCGGTTGATATCGTCCCACACGTCCATGTTCCACGATCCCGGCGCCACTACCATGAAGGTGGCCGGCAGACGGCCGTCCTTGTCCAGCTCCTTGGCCAGCTTTACATGCTCCTCATACGAATACACTGTGCCACGGCTGTATTTGCGGTACAGCGCCTGCAGCTTCTTCACCGGCGCGGCTTGCAGTTCCGCCTTGGTCGGCAGGCGGTCGCCCGAGCTGCGCCAGTAGCCGTGCGCGTCGATCTGCCACTGCGCCCGCGTGTATTCCTCCTTGCTCTTGGTGACCGGATCGTCCGCATAAGCCTTACTATGGTCGGTCGGCAGCTTGCGGAACAGCAGGATATACTCCGGGCAGCCAACGCCCATCTTGGTGCCGTCCTTGCACTGCTCGCTCCATCCGAGACGGTAGGTCTGGTTGTTCTCGCGCACCACATCGGTCACGACCGTGATCATGCCGAAGTAGGCAAACCCATGCTTCATGTAATGCCGGATACACATTGCGTGGAACGGCTCCATGGTCGGCATGCCCATACCGGTCGCGTTGCCGAACAGCACGCGGTCTTTGACATGGCACGCAAACACCCGGCCGGGCTTGAGGATGCGCAGCAGGTTGGGCGTCAGATAATCCATCTGCTCGAAAAAGCGCCTGGTGTCCTCGTTATGCCCGAAATCGTTATAGCTGGGCGTGTATTCATAATGGTTGGAAAACGGGATGGACGTGTGGATCAGGTCAATGCTGTCCGTCTTCATCCGTGCCGTCTCCTCCACGCAGTCATTATTGACCGCAGTAAACCGCTCTCCCCTGACTTCCACCCGATCAACTCCTATGCTTCTGGCCATCGCCGCTGCGGCGTTCTGGTGCAGGCCGTATTTGCGGATGATCTCACCCATCTTGTGCTCCAACTCGTCATACCGCTGCCACTTCTCCATGAGCACGCGCAGGATCTCCTGCTCGCTCTCGGTGCAGATGATGTCGATAATCACCTGCTCGGTCTGCAAAAAGCGGTAAATACGGTGGATGGCCTGTATAAAATCGTTAAATTCATAGTCGATGCCGACAAAGATCGCCCGGTGGCAATGCCGCTGGAAGTTACAGCCCGAACCGGACAGCTCCTTCTTTGTCGCAAACAGCCGCGTCTTTCCCTCCGAGAACGCGATCACGCGCTTTTCGCGCTCGTCGTAGTCCATGCTGCCGTAGATGTCTACCGTCTCCGGCATGGCCGTCTTGATCGCATGGCGCTCCGCCTCAAGGTCATGCCACAGGATAAAATGCGCATCTGGGTCGCTGTCCACGATCTCCTTTGCCTTGGCTACACGGACGGAAATGCTGTCCCGCTTCTCTCGGGCCGCCTCGGACAGGCTGACCGCTGCATCGCGCATCAGTTTGACCTGTCCGTCGCGCTCGATCTCGTCGCCGTAGTGATCCTGCAGGATGTGCGTCCGCACGTCGAGTGGCGGCAGTGCATAGCCGGTATCGTCATAGCCGAGGTCGGACGGTTTGGACAGGAACAAGCCCCACGTCGATACCCACAGCCAGAATTCCTCCTCCTTATGCGGGTACAGTGTCAGGTTGCCCGCCTTGGAGCTGTCCCGCTGGAAAAACCGAGTCAGCGCCTGTCCGGTATCCATGACCTCAAGGAACCCGGCATAATGGATCAGCTCCTTGTACCGGTTCGGGCTGGGCGTTGCGGTCGCCACGAGCTTGAAGCGCACGCCCCGGAACTTGTCCAGGAACGTCTGGTAGGTCTTGCTGCCAAAGCTGCGCAGCACGCTCGCCTCATCCAGGCAGCAGGCGGTAAACCCGGCCGGGTCGATGTCGCCGTCCCGTACACGCTCATAGTTGGTCAGCAGGATGGTTTCGGTCGCGCTCTGCGCCTCCTGCATGGTGCGTACATAGCGCGGCGGCTCCATGTCCAGCAGCTGCACCGCGTCGTGCGTGAACTCCTGCCGGACGCCCAGCGGCAGCACGATCAGCGCCTTACCGCCTTCATGCTCCGTGACAATGCGGCAGTATTCCAGCTCCTGAACGGTCTTGCCGAGACCGAACCGCTCAAACAGGCCGCGCCGGCCGCCGGATACTGCCCATTTCACTGCATCGCGCTGGTGCGGCTTGAGCGCCGGATTTATGTCACTGTCCGAAACAGTAAAGCCGGTTCCCGGGGCGGTCACGATCTTGCTGCGCAGGAAATCCATGTAGGTCATGCGCGGTCACCCCGCACATACCGTACCGGGATGCCCAGCGCCTCCGCCTGCCGGATCTCGGCCTGCATGCCTTCGCTGATGTGGTCGCCGTAAACACGCACCTCACTGCACAGTTCCAGCAGTTCTGCGCCGATCGCCATGCCGCGCGCCCGTTCCTCCGGCTTGGTATCGTCCAGAAACTGCGGGCAGTAAATGTGCGGCGCGATTGGAAAGTCACCTTCCAGCGCTACCTCCCCGCAGTACCGGATTGCCGCGGCCGTGTTTGCTTCATAGTCCCCTCGTAACGGGGAGCAGATATAAATCCATTTCATGCGTTGTCCTCCTGCTTTGCCCGCTCCCGCTTTATTTCCTTCAGGATGCTTATCTTCCCGCGCGTCAGATGCCGCGATACCGCACTTTGGCTGATGTCCAGCCTTCCCGAGATCTCCTTGCCGCTCAAGCCCTCGATCTCGTGCAGCCACAGCACTTCATACTGCCGGTCGGTCAGGATGCGCTTATACTCCTGGTAAAGCGCAGCGTACAGTTCGATCAATGCCAAAGTCAATCCCCTCTTTCTTTCTGTTCATACTGCTCTGCCGCCAGCCGACGCGCCCGACGCTCTTTCTGGTGCTCTCGTACCCGGCGCACCCACTCCTCATCGTACGCCGCACTGCCCGGATGCAGGTATCCATCGTCCGGCGGCTGTCGGCGCGGCGGCTCCTTGCCCTGTGTGGCCTCCAGATCGGCCGCTGTCAGCACGCCGTCCCGCTCATAGCCCTGCAGGATGGTCCGCAGGTAGGCGGCAGGCTTGCGCGGATGCTTATTGCCGGTCTGGCGTGCAGCCTCCATAATAACCGCTTCCTGCATGCCGGCCTGCATCAACCGGGCAATGTCCAGCCGGAAATTATCATCAATCTCGGTTCCAATCAGCCGCTCCAGATCAGCAGCCAGCGCCGCGGCGCGTTCTCTGCTCTGCTGTTCTCTACTGTACTCTTCTCTACTGTTCTGTTCTCTTCTGTTCTGTTCTCTTCTGTTCTGTTCTCTTCTCTGTGTACTTTCTTGGCCGGAAATACCAGTTTCTTGTCCAGATATGTTATTTTCTCGCCAAGAAATAAAAGATTGCAGCACAAAACTTTTGCCACTCGGATTCTTTTCCCGCATTTCCTCTTCGGTCAGAAGCCAAATGTCAAAATTGATTTGGACGGCGGTACGCCCCAATGTGGCGGTAAAGTACTCCGTCTGCATTCTTTTCGACGTAATAAATCCTCGCTTGTAAAGGTCGCTGCTGAATAGCCCACACGCCACCAAGCGGTCTACTACGTTCGCCAATGTTTCCACTGTCGGAGCATAACGCCCGGCTGTCATTTCGGATAGCAACCACAGCGTATCATCGCGCCCCGATTCTGAATAATTGATGTAATACCCCTTGTCCCCGTATGCAATATCAAGTAAGCACTCGTAAACATAGAGGCCAAGCACGCCAAATTCCTGGCGCATCACACGGAATTTCGGATCGCGGAACAGTCCAATATTCCGTATCCAAAATTCAAGCCCTTTCTTACGATTCCTGCCCACCGCATCACCTCCAGCCGGGCAAGGCTGGGGCGGTCTGCACCGCCCCGCGCCGGATTGCCTTACGCCAGAATGATAACGTCGTCCCGCATTTCCTCGGGCAGTTCGCTGCCAAAATAATCGCGGATATTCAAGATGGCCTCGAGCTTCCACATATCCGCATCCGCCGCGAACAAGGCCGCCATGATCGCATCGCCATCCCGCCGCATGCGGAACACAAACGGGCTTGCGGGCTGCTCAATCTCCGTGAAGGTACGGAACGGCACCAGTTCCACCGGATTCGGCACAGGCACCTGCTGGATCAGGGAAATGCCGCTGCGCGCAGTCACCTGCTGGGTCATACCGTCGTCCGCTACCGTAACGCCCTGATCTGTCCGCACAGTGCCTGCAAGCTGGATCAGCTTGTCCCGGTCGCCATCCGGCGCGAAACACGTCTGCAGATTGATGGTGAATGTCTCCATGTCCATCCAGCGGCCGAACGGGAACGACGGCACGGACAACTCCGCTTCGATAAGGCACTCGCGCACCTTGTCATTGTTCAGCTCGCGGTACAGGTACACGCGGTCATAATCCGCCACATGGATCACAAACCGGCGGTCCATGCTGTCATCGCTCTCCGCGCACTCATCCGTGCCACTCGTGATATAGTCGATAATCGCCGAGAGGGTATGTACCGAAAGCGGCGCCGCGGTCAACTCTTCCGGAATTCTGTGGAGCTGCCTTGTCGCATACTGGCTGCCATTGATTTCCGACACAGCAACCGATCCAAGTTCGACGATGTATTGCAATGCTTCCTTAATCATATCCTTGTCCTCCTTATGCCTGCTTGGCGTCTGCCAGTTTAATCAGCTTGGGTTCTTCCTGCTCGCCGCCAGCGAAATTGCGCTGGCCCGGTACCTGCGCCGTGTATTCCATCACGACCGGATCATCCGCCGTGCCGCCGATCAGCAGGGTGCTGTCCAGCGCACGGACCGGTACGAGCTTGCTCTTCACCGATACCCGGATCGCCGCGCTGTCGCGCGCCTCTGTCGGCGTGATGGAAAACTCAATGGTCAGTGTGCGTGCCTTCTTCGGCTCAGTGTTCAGATCTTTACAGTTGCGCATGATCTTGCTCAGCTCATAGCTGACGCGCTCACCAACTGCGCCGCCCATCATATCGAGCAGGTTGATCTCCTTGACCTCACCGGTGTTCATTTTCCATGCAGCTCCCTTCCGCGTCTTAAGAATGTAGTCATAAGCGTGTCCACCACGCGCCCCTGTTCCGTGCCCCAGAGGCACGAGAAATACAGGATTTTGTTCGCCGTGCGCACATCCACCTCAACCGTGATTTTCTGCCGAAGTGGCTGATCTTCTGTTTTCGGGTTTTCCTGCGCCTTGACGGTTGGCACGGCTGGCACATCCATTACTTTGGCTTCCGGCTTTTCTGCCTTGGCCGGAATATCCGGCACATCGTATGCGGTCACCAGCATTCTATCGCCGCACGCCGCGCACATTCCCAAATGCGTCGGGCGCCCAAAAGAGCGAATGTCGGCCCGTTTTGCCAGATCCATTGCGCAAGATAAGCACAAATTTTTCTGCATTTTGTTCACTCCTCGCAAATCACAATATTGATGCCCGGGAACTCCTGCCGGAAACGCGCCTCCCAGGCGGACGCCCGGCTGTGCCCTGCGGACAGGTGCAGCAGATAGATGGCCAGCACGCCGGACAGATCCTGCTTGTGCATCCAGCGGATTACCTTGTCGATTTCGAAATGGCTGTGCCGGATGCGATCTTTCAAAAAAGACGGCGTTCTGTCGCTCCGTTCCAACAAGCTTTCCTCATAATTACATTCTACTGCGATATAAGTCAGCCGATCCGCAATGATGTTCAGATTGCTCGTATCAACCGCGAACAGCAGCCGTTCCTTTGTTCGCCTGTCCTCAATCAGGAAGCCAAGCGGCTCATCTGTATTATGGAACGTCCGGAACGGAACAACCGTCAACGCGCCGAACCGGAGCGTATCCCCTGCCTTGATGATATGCACGCCGTCCATCGGGTCCTTATGGGATGCAGCCGTTCCATAGCTCATGTACATCGGCATGCCGTGCTTTAACATCTGCAGTGCAGCTTTGGCGTGATCCTGATGCTCGTGGCTCACAAGACAGGCGGCTATGCCTGCCATGTGATAACCAAGCCGCTTCTGCAATTCCTTGAAGGTCAGACCGCATTCGAGCAGCAGCGTCGTGTCCCCGTCGCTCACCACATAGGCATTCCCCTTGGAACTGCTTGCCAGCGATGCAAATGTCAAATCGGGCACTCCTCTCCTGCTGATTCTTCTGCCTTAGTCTCCTGATCCGGCGGGATGTCTACCTTTTCATCGGGCGCATTGTCTGCAAACTGCGTGGACTTGCGGATAATGTTCTGAATCCACTCCGGCAGCTTGCCGAACACCTCCATATTCGGGTCGTCCGCGTCGAACACGAGGATCTCGCTTTCCGGCTGCGGCGGTGCAATTCCTTTCGGGAATCCGGTAACAGCTTCGATTTTGTTGCGTCGGCTACCGTCATCCTTCTCCACCACAGATACGCCCAGCATGGCGCCCTGTCCTGCCATTTGCATCAGGTCGAAGCCACCCTGCGGGTCAAGTTCCGCATCACTTAAAGCCTTGCCACGCCACGAGGTCAGCATCTGGTACAGCGTGCTACGCTCATGCAGCGATAAAGTGTAAGGTTTGGAGGACAGCCAGCGGGGCTTGTCCTCCTCGTCCACCTGCACACGCTCGCTTGGGATCTCGAAGATGAACATGCATTCCTCGACGTATTTTCCTTGCTTCTGTTTATTGAACTGCTTGTACTGCTCGCCCAGATCGATTACACCCACGCAGACGCCCATGTAGGTGCCACCATCCAGCGGCGGGATATTGTTGGCGGGCTTGCGCTTGGCTTTCAAACTCATTCTAGCCTCAACTCCTTATCCTCTGCGGAAACCGCCAGCCGCACGACCTGCGAGCCAATCTCCAGCAGATCCGTTACACCCTCGGCGTTATCAACGAAAAGCGGGACGCGCACGCCATAATACTGCGACAATGTCTCAATAATATCGAGGCCAATGTTCACCTTCATTGCGGAATTCACGTTTGTATCAAGCGGAATCCCTTTCAAATCCGTAACATCGCAGCAGTCCATCAACCCGCCGTTGATCTGTTCGCGGAACAGTCTGAAACGCGCCAGCCTGAACTTGCTGTTGACCGACTGCTCAACCGACTGCACGCGGAACCGTGCAAACTCCTCGCACAGCTCGATCATACGGTCCATTTCCTCTACCTCGGCGGCGGCGCGGCGCTGCTCGTCCTGCAGTTCGGTCACGCGGCGGCGAGTGTCCACAAGCGTCTGTTCTTTGGCGAGTGTGGCGTCATTCTCGAGGATTCGAGAGGTGATCGTCTTATACTCGCTTTCCAGCCGGTCACGCTCAGCCTGCTTGTCCGTGCGCAGGCGCTCAATCCGGCGGTTGCAGTCGTCAATGGAACGGGTGATCGCTTCCTTGCGGCGCGCATAGTCCGGCAAATCCTCGATCACCGGTGCCGCAGGTGGGGTGTAATCAGCAAGAGCATGCGCAGCTTGATCTGCAGCCGCCTGCAGGCCGGGCAAGGACGTCTCTACCTCCTGCAGTCGTGTCTGCATGGATGCAATATCAGCCTTGAGCAGCTTGCTGTCCTCGAGCAGGCCGTTCTTGCGGTCCTGCTTACTGGTCTCAAACCGCTGCTTTGCCGCATCCAGCTCTGCCGCCGGAAGGGTCTGGCCGCAGGTCGGGCAGGTGCCGCCGGTAAACTGCTCCTTGTCGATCGCACGCCAGCGGTCACGGTAATCATCCAAGCGAGCGTTTCCGCCTGTGATGCGCTGCTGCAGGTCGGACTGTATGCGCTTGGCCTGATCCAGCGCCTCCTGTGCCTGCTCGTCTGCGTGCATCAGGTTGGCCGTCTCATCCTCCACCGGCACATACTGGCTGTCCCGATGGGCGCGGTTCTCGTTTTCCAGCTCGCGCAGCTGGTTGTTCAGCTCGTCGCGCTCGTTCTCTGCTTGGACGATAAGCGCATCGCCATCCAGTTTGGCGAGATCGGTCTGCACCCGCGCGCGGTCGTTCTGCAGTGCTTCAGCGGTCCGGCGTGCCTGTTCAAACGGCAACCCGGCCAGTTCCCGCACCATGCGCTCGCATTCATCAATGCGGACAGGCAGGGTATTGAGCGATGCGTTCGCGCCCTTGCGCTGCGCCATGAGCGCCGCCTTGTAATCGTCCACCGTCCGGCGGCCGACGGCTTCGGCCAGCTCCGCAAACTGCGGTGCTCCCGCCAGCAGGATCGCATCATCCGGCAGACCGCAAATCTCGGACAGCAGCGCGCGGCGGTCTTTCCAGTGCATATCATGGGCGAAGGCGTAGACGCTGGTGAGCAGCTTAAACTGCGCTTCATCTATGTAGCCTGCAATGATGCGCTTGTACTCGCCCTCCTTGCGCGGCACATCGTCCACAAAATAGTCCGTGGTATTGCCCGCAAACCTCGCTTCCGTGCTGCCGCGATGCTTTTCCCACCGTTCGCGCAGGGTCTTGCGCAAGATAAGCGTCTCGCCATTCACCAGCAGTACCGCGGTGACCTCAGGCATGACACCGGACGCTGCGCCGGTGGGCTTAATCGAGAAGGCACTGTTGCCGTGACTGTCCTTGCCGAACAGCAACCAGGTCAGCGCGTCATAGACGCTGGTCTTGCCGGTGGCGTTGTCGCCGTACAGCGTATTCACGCCGCTGTGAAAATCAAGGTGCAGACTGTGAATGCCCTTGAAATTCGAGATATCCATGCTCTTGATCTCGATATTCATCAGTCGACCCTCTCTTTCACGATGCCGAGAAAATCGGCAAGGCCGTCCACCGCGCAGAATGAAATGGCAAACGGCTCACTGCCGTCCCCGATATCTACGCTGACGGTGTCGCTGGCGTAGTCCACGACTGCCGAAAACTTTCCGTTTGTGATTTTTTCAGTTAATGTCTCAATTTTCATTGACTTCCCGCCTCCTTGCGGGTATTATAAAGGTGTCTAAAGTTTTACTTGCCGCTCTCGGAATTGCCGTTCCGGGGCGGCATTTTCATTGTTGCATTGTAATGTACTCACTGACCTTCGTCCTGTCACGGTGCACCGCCTGTGCGATTTTACTGACCGCCCAGCCCTCGCGGTACATGTCCATAATCATCACACCCTCCTGCGTGGTGATCGGCTTGTATTCCCGGTGTGCCTTGATCGGTTTAGGCGGGTTCCAAGACTTGTTCGTCCCGGAATTAAAAACCTTGTTATTGACCGTCTCGTTGATCTGTCCACGCTCGTCCCGCTCCGGCGTAAATACAGCCTCGCGGATGCGGTACGGCGGCCCCAGCGGGCTTGTCCCGCAAATCTCGACCACATCAAACCGGACGTGCGGGTGGCGCCAGATCACCCGGCTTTCCGTGCCTGCCTGCGGCATTGGCTCATCCTCCTTTGGCGCTTTTCTTCCTCGTGCCGCCGGTACAGCTCGAGCCACACCAGCGCGGACACGATCCACGCCAGCAGGATACAAGCAACCACGGAAAACGGCACACCATTTTCTGATACGATCGAGGCCGCGAACGGGATGGCAAGCCATGCGGCGAAAAGTTTATGTTTCATGCTGTTCCCTCCCTGAAACCGGCGCACTGCGTATACCAGAGATAAAACGTAGGCGTCGGGATGTAAAATGCGCGGTTATGCGCGTTCTTCTTGATCCAGCCCAGCCCGAACGGACAGCTGCCCCGCTCGAGGCATGCCCGAAGGCTCTCAGCTTCCATGCCGAGGAAGGCCGCACAGTCGATCAGTGGGATCTTGAGCGGAAACTTTTCGCAAAGCTGGTTCAGTTCCGCGAGCTTGTCCATCACTGGTTTTGGGGTTATCATGGGATCACGCTCCTTTCTTTTAAGTCCGCTTTATCGGACTTACGATGTGCTATGCTGTTCTTGCTCAGGTAAGTCAAGAATTTCACGCACAGCCTGAGCAATCTTCGGGGCTTCACGCTGGCCGGTCAGTATTTTGTACATGTACCCAGCATCAACAAAAAGCCCTGTGCGCTTATTGACCTCTTCCTCAAGCTCTTTCTGCGTCATACCGAGGTCAAGAAGCCTTTTCTTCACGCACAAACCGAACGGGGAAAATTTGGTGTTTCCCAACAAAAATCCTCCTTCCATGTAAAATTCATTGACAGGTACTAAAAGTTGTACTATTATATAAGTACCACCAAATATAAGCACTACTTTTTGTACCTGTCTGAATTGATTATAGTACAAAGTTTAGTACAAGTCAACCTCGTTTGTACAAAAATTAGAGCTTTTCTATTGTGCACAAAAACGGGGGCGAAAAAATGTCTGATTTGTATAATCGCATCTATGAATTATGCCAAGGTAAAGGTATTAGCATTGGTAAAATGTGCAAAGACCTTTCAATCAGCAGAGGAAATTTAACCGAACTAAAAATGGAACGTATAAAGACACTCAAAACAGAGAATCTTACAAAGATTTCTGAATATTTTGGGGTCTCTGTGGATTATCTTTTAGGAAAAGAGCCAAAAGAAAAGCCCCTCGTCAACGATGACGAAGAGCTTACCGAATATTTGGAGCAGCTGCGCACACGTCCGGAACTAAAGATGATGTTCCAGCTCACAAAGGACGCAACCAAAGAAGATGTCGAAAAAGCAGTAAAGGTGATCGAGGCAATGTTGGGAAAGGACTGATCGGATGACCCCTGAAATCTTTGCTCGGCTGGCTCCGCTGCCTGCAAAGGTTAAGGCCGTCGTTGTAACAGACGACTATATGGAGTTCACGATTTTCGTGAGCGAGTATTTATGCGAGGAAAGCCGGAGAAAGGCACTGATGCACGAACTTCGGCATATCTATGAGGATCATTTTACAAATGAAGTTATTCCTCTCGCGCAGCTTGAGCAGCTGGCCGATCAGATAGAAAAAAGACCGTCAAGGCTCCTACCCCTCGACGGTCTTACGGAAAGTACGATATGACACGCACACTCTCCAAATATATTATACAGAATTGGCACTATTTGTCAATTATAGGAGGGTAAAAATGTGCGACTCTAATTGCGGTACGCCTGCAGAAACAGAAGCGACGACAGAGCGGCTTCACGAATACTTCGACAAGGAAGGGGACTTGATCGACCTTGCGGTGGTGCGCGGAGTATATAAAAATCGGTTTGATATGACAGACTTTTTCAGGCTGTGTACGAATTATTCTCTGCAGGAAATCAACGAAGCCATAAACTATATTGAGCGGAATGTTACACCGGTGCAATACAGCGATCGCGATGCCCGCAGGATGCGCAAGCAGATAGAGCAGCCAATCATCGAGCTTGATAAATCAAAGGGTATAGAATCTTTTTATACAACGCCGACCCATTATGGTTCTGAACGCTCGAACCTTTTGCTCGTATCATGGGCTATTGGCGGAATATACGCTATCTGGTTAGTATATGCACTTGCAACGGGTATCACTCCCCAAGTTGCATCCATTTGGGACTTCGCGCTCAATATGATGGTCATTGCGATGCTTCCACATGCTGCGTTTGAAATATTGGGACTTGCATTTAATATTGCTGCATGGTATTCCAATAATCATAAACTGGCGCTAACGGGAGCTATATTGTATTCTGTATCGATTGCTGCGTTCCCGCTTATGATTGCATTCGTAGCAGCGCAAACAGCTCTTTCGTATGTGGCGTTTGCAAAAATGCGAAAAGAATAAAAAATCCCGCCCCGGTGTTGGTAGCACCAGAGCGGGAGCAGGGTTGATGACTAAATTCCTACACCTAATCATCAACCTCTATTTTACCATACATTTTTCATGGTGGAAAGGGGATTTTTACTATGCCGAAAAAGAAACCGAACCGCTCAGACAACCGCTATGAGTACAAGGCCACGCTCGGCCGGGACTTTCGCGGCAAGCTGATTCGCAAATCGTTTTACAGCACGGTCAGTCTTGCTGATGCCAAGGCAAAAGCCGAGGAATACAAGATCTCCGCTGAGGTATCAGCCCGCACTGGTGAAGCGTTCATTCCTTCGCAGTATGATTTTACATCATGGGCGAAAAAGTGGCTCACAACCTACAAAAAACCGTTTGTCGATGCCAACACCTATGCGCTCACTTATGAAAGTTTAGTTAATGGCCACCTGATCCCCTACTTTGGACAGGCACGTTTGACCGATATTCGTCCAGTCGATATTCAGAACTTCTTTGCAACCAAGACGCAGTGTTCGGAATCCCGCCTGAAAAAGATGAACTCCATCCTTAACGCGCTATTTGAGGCTGCGATTGAAAACGACCTGTGCTATAAAAACCCGGCCAAGCATAGCACATTCCGCAGCACGGCAACCAAGCACGAAAAACAGGTGCTGAGCGACGAGCAGATCCAGATCACCAAAGACTTCGCCCGCGGCCGCATGCCCGAAGTGATCGTGCTGCTGGAGACTGGTCTGCGCCGCGGTGAGCTGCTGGGGCTGATGTGGAGCGACCTAGACGAGCAGTCCGGAACAATCCGTGTACAGAGATCAATGGCGCTGAAGAACAAGCGCGTTGTCGCCAACCCTCCCAAGTGGAACAGCTTCCGCACGCTGCCTTTGAGCGATGAAGCCTTACAGGTGGTCCGCGCACAGCCGCATGACAGCCTGTACATTTTCCCGAACGAACATGGCCGGCCGCACAGCCCCTACTCTTGGTCGCAGAAGCTCGGACGCTTTATGCGCGATCTGCACGCCGCTCATCCAGAGGTTCCGACGCTCACCGCACATGAACTGCGCCACACTTATGGCACCTATCTCCGGCGGCATGGTGTGGACATCTACACCATCCAGAAACTGCTCGGGCACAAGGATATTCAGATCACCACCGAAGTATATGTGCATAATGAAATCGACCAACTGCGCAGTGCGCTGCGCCCGGTGTACGCCCCGGAAGCCGCGCAGGAGAGCGCAGAATAAGCCCGGATTCTGACGACACTTTGACGACAAAAGTGCAAAAATATGTCCCTGAAAGAACCGATTTGCAATTATTAGAACATGCAGTTTTCATCAACTTTCATTGCGCGTAATACATAATTATCATCATATAATCCGCGTATATTAAAACTTTTTTCCACTTTTATTTTTAGTTTGAAATCAACCCCAAATAAAATTCAGGTGCTAGTGTTCGCAAGGACGTGGGGGTTCAAGTCCCCCCATCCGCACCAAAAGGTGTTGACACAGTCAACACCTTTTCTTTTACGCTTTCTTAACAACACTGTGTTGACTTTAAGTCAGTATGCTGATAAAATAGCATCACCAAGGAGGACGAGCCATGCCGGAACCAAAGCTGAACCGCCGGGTACAGTATACCCGCCGTGCCCTGCGCGAAGCACTGATCGATCTGGTCAGTGAAAAACCGCTGGCCAATATCTCGGTCACGGATATCTGTGCGCGCGCGGACATCAACCGCAGCACCTTTTACCTGCATTACCAGGGCGTGCACGAGCTGCTGAGTGAAATTGAGGATCAGATCATTGCAGGGATCGAAGAACAGCTTGCGAATCCCCCTTCCCTGCAAACGCTTGACCGGCTTGTCAATTTCCTCAAGCATTTCAAGCAGTCCCCGCGCGAGGTAAAGCTGTTCTACGCCCTCAGCCACGATCAGGACGACCCGCATTTTGTCCGTCGCTTGCAGCAGTTGATCTACGATGCGTTCCAGCGCGGCTGGCAGAACCGCATGCCCGAGGCCAGCGAAAGCCACAAAATGCTCACCTTTTCCTACATTGTCCCGGGCACTATTTCCGTGCTTTCCGCATGGATCCACGGTGATATGCCGGATATCAGTGCAGAAGAGGTCGTCGCCCTGCTGGAAAGCATCATCGAGAATGGGGTAACCGGCATTTACGAGCATATCAGCAGTATTACACAGGAATAGGGATTTGCCGCACCGGCACTTCCACCTCTTGACAGCCATGCTGCTTCATGCTATACTAAGCATCGCTGCATATCAATAACAACCTTAATTTTTATCGCCGGATAAAAATTTGAGCGTCACACTTCCCATCGCAGGCCTTTGAAGATGGGAAGCATGGCGCTCTTTTATTTTGAGGAGGATTGGTCAAATTGGAACAGACTATGAGCCTTCGGGCTTTCGGGAAATACGCTTCGCCGGGTATCCTGGGGCAGGTCGGTATCTCCTGCTATATCCTGGCGGATACCTTTTTCGTCTCGCGCGGCACGGGCGCAACCGGACTGGCCGCGCTCAACATCGCGCTGCCGCTCTACAACCTGATGAACGGCATCGGCCTGATGATCGGCGTGGGCAGCGCCACGCATTTCACCATCTGCCGCGCGCAGAACCAGCAAAAAGAAGCAGACCGCGCATTTACGCATGCCGTAGGGCTTGGCCTTGCCATGGGGCTGCTTTTCCTGCTGCTGGGCGTGTTTGCGGCCAGCCCGCTCTCCCGTCTGCTCGGTGCGGACGCCGAAACCTTCCCGCTGACCCGCGTATACCTGCGCACGCTGCTCTGTTTCGGCCCGTTCTTCATCATGAATAACGTGCTGCTCGCTTTTGTCCGGAACGACGGCGGCCCGGGCCGCGCGATGAGCGGCATGATTATCGGCAGCCTGTCCAATGTCGTGATGGATTATATTTTCATCTTCCCGCTCGGCATGGGCATGTTCGGCGCGGCGCTTGCGACCGGTGTCTCCCCGATTATCAGCATGCTCATCCTGTCCGGCCATCTGCGCGCGCCCGGCCGCGGCTTCCATCTGCTGCGCACACAGCCCCGCCTGCGGCTCCTGCCCTCGCTCTGCACCCCCGGCCTGCCCTCGCTGATCTCCGAGCTGTCGTCGGGCATCGTACTGCTGCTGTTCAACCAGGTGCTGCTGCGCCTCGCCGGGAACACCGGCGTTGCTGCCTATGGCATTGTCGCCAACCTTGCACTGGTCGCCATTGCGATTTTCACCGGCCTGTCCACCGGCATCCAGCCGCTGGTCAGCCACAGCAGCGGCACGGGCGAATCCGGCTCGCTGCGCCGCCTGTACCGCTACGGGATCATCACGGCGCTGGCGATCGCGACCGTGTTGTTTGCGGCGGTGTTCACCTTTGCCGCCCCTATTGCCGCGGCATTCAACAGTTCGGGCGACCCTGTGCTGGCAGGCTATGCAGTATCCGGCCTGCGGATCTATTTCCTCGGCTTCTGGTGCGCGGGCTTCAACATCGTCTCCGCCGCGTTTTTCAGCGCGTCCGGGCGCTCGGCGCAGGGCTTTGCCATTTCGCTGATGCGCGGGGTAATCGTCATCCCGCCCGTCCTGCTGGCGCTGACGGCGTTTGCCGGCATCGGCGGCGTGTGGGCTACCTTCCCCGCCGTTGAGGCCATTGTCGCCATTCTGACGCTCCTGTGCGCATGGCGCGCCTTCCGCCGTACATAACACATAAAAGCAGCCGCCCACGGCTAATGCCGTGGGCGGCTGTTCTCATTCATCCGAGGCCGGGTTTACTCGAGGTTGTTTACCAGCGTTTTGAAGAGCTTGCCCCGCTCCATAAAGTTCTTGAACCGGTCAAACGAAGCGCTCGCCGGGCTCATGATGACCACATCGCCCTCCTGCGCCTGCGACTGTGCTTCGCGCACCGCAGCCTCTAGGCTCTCCACCTCTACGATCGGCGGATGCTCGCCCTCCACCGCGAGCACACAGTCGCGGATCTTGGGCGCGGTCGCGCCGGTCAGGATGAGCGACTTGACATGCGCGCAGATCGGCCCCCCAAGCACATCATACGGGATATGCTTGTCATAGCCGCCTGCAATCAGGATCACCTTCTGCTGGAAGGACTCGAGCCCTGCAATGGTGCGCGTCGGGCTGGAGGCAATCGAGTCGTTATAATACTTGACGCCGTCCTTCTCCCGCACGAACTCAATGCGGTGCTCCACGCCGCCAAAGGTCGTCGCTACCGCACGGATATCGTCGTCCGATGCATAGCCCTGCACGATGGCGGCCGCCATCATCATATTATATACGTTGTGTGCGCCCGGGATGCGGATATCCGCCGCAGGCATGAGCTCGCGCCGCGCGCCGCCCTCTGCGATATACAGGATACCATCCCTGAGGAACACGCCGTTGGCCAGCTCCTGCGTCTTGCTGGTGCAGAACAGATTGCCCGAGGCGTGCAGCGAGCGCGTCACCTCGTCGTCCAGGTTGAGCACAAGCCGGTCGTCCTCGGTCTGGCTGCGGTAGATCGCGGTTTTTGCCTGCACATACTCGTCGAAATCCTTGTGATAGTCCAGATGGTTGGGCGTCAGGTTGGTGATCGCCGCGATATGCGGCGAATGCTTCATGCCCATCAGCTGGAAAGAGGAAAGCTCAACCACAGCGAGGTCGCTCTCCTGCATCTCGTTGACGCGCGGCAGCAGTGGCGTGCCGATATTGCCGCCCAGATGCACGGTATAGCCCGCGTGCTTCAAGATCTCGCTGACGAGCGTCGTCGTGGTGGTTTTGCCGTCCGACCCGGTGATGCCGATGATCGGGCATGGGCAGACCTCGAAAAACAGCTCCATTTCGCTGGTGATCTCCGAGCCGTTTTCCCGCGCCTTTTCCAGGAAGCGCGGATGCACGCCGGGCGTGCGGAAGATCACATCTTCATCCAGCGCGTCCAGATAGTGCGCGCCGAGCACGAAGTCCACGCCGAGCGTTGCGAGCGTGGCATAGCCGTCCCCCAGCTCGGTGGGTTCCTTTTTGTCATGTACGGTCACTTTGACGCCCGCCGCGCGCAGCATGCGGATGAGCGGCATATTGCTCACCCCTGCGCCGATGACGCCGACCCGTTTATCCGACAGTCCGCCGAGATATTGTTCCAATGCTGTCATAAATGCGTAACACCGCCTTTTTCACAGAGTACAGTATACAGGATTTTCGCTTATTTTGCAAGTCTGGTTTGACGGGGACGTTTTTTTGCGGTATACTGGTTGTCGTGACTGGTGCAGACGGTCGCGTGCTTTCAGCATGAGGAAAGTCCGGGCTGCACAGGGCAAGGATAACGGATAACGTCCGCCGGGGGCGACCCCAGGAATAGTGCAACAGAGATATACCGCTGCCGCCCCGCGGCAGTAAGGGTGGAAAGGCGAGGTAAGAGCTCACCGCGCCCCATGGTAACATGGGGGGCCTGTAAACTCTATCCGCAGCAACGCCGACAGGGACCATGGGCGGCCCGCCCGTCCCGACTGGCGGCTTGAGGCGCGCGGCAACGCGCGTCCCAGATAGATGACCGTCCAACGACAGAACCCGGCTTACCGCACCAGTCACACTATTAAGAACATGCAAAAAGGCGCTCCAAAGAGCGCCTTTTTTTGATTCGCCCTAAACCATGTTTTCGGGCGAGGACGACGCACCGCGGCAACCGCGGATGCGTCTGAAGCCGCGAAAAGTTCCTCCGCTGTCGAAACTTTTCTCCGCACTTGTATAAAAATCAGGCGCATGTCCTGATTTTTTATGAACCCGGCTGTTTTTCAGTCGGGTTCTATTTGATGTACGCCTGCGGCGCGGATGCAAAAAGGCGCTCGATTTGAGCGCCTTTTTTTCGTTTAGTTTAAGAAGTCCTTGAGCTTTTTGGAGCGCGAGGGGTGGCGCAGCTTGCGCAGCGCCTT
>DXIC01000031.1 GCA_019113065.1 Candidatus Agathobaculum stercoravium | reverse complement strand
AGGGGAAGGAGCCTTCCGCGCCGCAGGCGCGCATAAAAAAGATTTCCGGCCATCAAATGGCCGGAAATCATAAACCCTATCGATAGAAAGGCGAGCCTTTCACTCGACTTCTTTTAAAACGCAAAGTTGGTCTTGACGCGCCAGATGTTCTGCGCATACTCCGCGACCGAACGGTCCGCCGCAAAGCGACCGGAGTTTGCAATGTTCATCAGGGACATATAGTTCCAGTTCTCCGGACGGCGGTACATCTCGCCAACGCGCTCCTGCGCAACCGCATAGGAAGCGAAGTCCTTGAGACTCATATAACGGTCTGCCGGGCCGCCGTTGCCGCCGTGCAGCAGCAGGTTTGCGATGTCCGTGTAGTCCACGCCGTCGCCGAAGCCGTGGATGATGTGATCGAGCACGCCCTTGATCACCGGGTCGTTCTGGTAGATCAGCATGGGCTCGTAGTTGCCGGAAGCTGCCAGCGCTTCGGCCTCGGGGGTCTCCATACCGAAGATGAAGATGTTCTCGCGGCCGACTGCCTCGCAGATCTCGACGTTCGCGCCGTCCATCGTGCCGATGGTGAGCGCGCCGTTCATCATGAACTTCATGTTGCCCGTGCCGGACGCTTCCTTGCCCGCGATCGAGATCTGCTCGGAGACCTCTGCCGCCGGCATGATCATCTCTGCGAGGGACACCTTGTAGTCCTCAATGAACACGACCTTGAGCTTGTCGCCGATGTCCGGGTCGTTGTTGATCATGTTGGAGATCGAGTTGATCAGCTGGATGGTCTTTTTCGCCACCGCGTAGCCCGGCGCCGCCTTGGAGCCGAAGATGAAGGTGCGCGGCACGAAATCCATGCCCGGGTTGGCCTTGAGCTTGTGGTAGAGCGAAATGATGTGCAGGATGTTGAGCATCTGGCGTTTGTACTCGTGCAGACGCTTGACCTGTACGTCAAAGATCGAGTCCATGTTGACCTCGATGCCGTTGTGCTCCTTGATATAGTCCGCCAGACGCTGCTTGTTGTCGCGCTTGATCTGGCCCAGCTGGGCGAGCAGCGCCTTGTCCTCGCCGTAGTTGGCGAGCACCTGCAGCTCGGACGGGTGCTTGCGGTAGCCCTTGCCGATCTTGCTCTCGATCAGAGCAGCCAGCTCCGGGTTGGCCTCGCACAGCCAGCGGCGGTGCGCAATGCCGTTGGTAACATTGCAGAACTTGGACGAGTAGATCTTGTAGAAATCGTTGAATACGCGGTCCTTGAGGATCTCGGAGTGCAGCGCGGATACGCCGTTGATCGAGAACGAGCCCGCGATCGCCAGATGCGCCATGCGCACGGTGTTGTCCGCAACGATGGCGAGCTTGGAGATCTTCTGGAAGTCGTTCGGGAAGTAGTTCCACAGCTCGCGGCAGAAGCGCTCGTTGATCTCATAGATGATCTGCATGATGCGGGGCATCAGCTCCTGCACCAGCGATACCGGCCAGCACTCGAGCGCCTCGGGCATGACCGTGTGGTTGGTGTAGGCGACCGACTGGCTGGTGATGTTCCACGCCTGCTCCCAGCTCATGTCGTTCTCGTCCATCAGGATGCGCATGAGCTCGGGGATGACCAGGGTCGGGTGGGTGTCGTTGATGTGCAGCACATGCTTGTGCGCGAAGTTTTCGAGCGTGCCGTACTTGGCCTTGTGCTTGGCGCAGATGTCCTGGATCGTGGCGGACACGAGGAAGTACTGCTGCTTGAGGCGCAGGGACTGGCCTTCGCGGTGGTTATCCTCCGGATACAGCACCATGGAGATGGTCTCCGCCATGGCGTGCTTTTCGAGCGCCTTGAGGTACTCGCCGGAAGAGAACAGCTTCATGTCCAGCGCGATCGGGCTCTTGGCCTCCCACAGGCGCAGGCATGCGATGTTGTTGGTGTCATAGCCCGAGATCGGCATATCATACGGCACCGCGAGCACGGGCGTATAATCCTTGTACTCGACGATCAGCTTGCCGTTTTCATCAAAGTGGGTGTCGACCGTGCCGCCGATCTTGACCTCGCGGGTGTCGTCCATGGCAGGGATGTGCCATACGTCGCCCGAAGCGAGCCAGGAATCCGGCAGCTCGACCTGCTGGCCGTTTTCGATCTTCTGCTTGAAAATGCCGTGCTCGTAGCGGATAGAGTAGCCGGTGCCGCGCACGCCCGTGGTGGCCATGCCGTCCATGTAGCAGGCCGCCAGACGGCCGAGGCCGCCGTTGCCGAGGCCGGGGTCGGCCTCTTCCTCGAAGATGTCCGCCATCTCGTAGCCCATGTCTTTCAGGGCTGCGGTCAGCTCGGGCAGGATGCCGAGGTTATAGGCGTTGTTGCGCAGGCTGCGGCCGACAAGAAATTCCATGCACAGATAGTGCACCTGCCGCTCCCCGTATTTTTCGACGTCGTTCTGGGTTTCGATCATGTGCTCGGTGAGTGCGTCGCGCACGACGAGCGCGCAGGCCTCATAAATCTGCTCCTTGGAAGCGTCCTCGACCTCACGGCCGAAGTGGCGTTGCAGCTTGCCTGCAATCGCTTCCTTCAGGGCGTTTTTTGTGTACTGTTTGTTTGGCATGGTATTTCTTATCTCCTCACATAATTAGCTCTGCGGTTTTTACCAGCCCAGGGCGGAGTGGTAAACCTCAATATATTTGTCAGCCGAGCTCCCCCAGCTGAAGTCGCTCTGCATACCCTGTACCATCAGCTTCTTCCACGCGGGCTTGTTGAAGCGGAATACGCCGCATGCTTCGCGGATCACATGCAGCATATCGTGTGCGTTGTAGCTGGCAAAGGTAAAGCCGTTGCCCGTGCCCGCATAGTCGACAAACGCCTGTACGGTGTCCTTCAGGCCGCCGGTCTCGCGGACGATCGGGATGGTGCCGTAGCGCAGCGCGATCATCTGCGCCAGGCCGCAGGGCTCGAACTTGGACGGCATCAGGAACATGTCGCAGCCCGCATAAATGCGGTTGGCGAGGTCGCCCGAGAACATGATGGACGCCGAGATGTTGTTCGGATAGCGGCGCTTTGCCTCGAGGAACATCTGCTCATAGCGCCAGTCGCCCTTGCCGAGCACAATCAGGCGCAGGTCGTCGGACAGGATGTCGTGCAGCACGGCTTCGATCAGGTCGAGGCCCTTCTGGTCGACAAAACGGGTGACCATGCCGATGACCGGCGTATTCTCGTCGCCCTCAATGCCGCACAGCTTGAGCAGCTCGAGCTTGTTGACCTTTTTGTCCTCCGGCGTTTTGGGGCCGTAGTTCTTGAAGATCTTGGGGTCGGTCTGCGGGTTGAAGGCGTCCATGTCGATGCCGTTCAGGATGCCGTGCAGCTTGTAGCTGTTCATGCGCAGCACGCTGTCCAGACGGTAGCCGTAGTATTCGGTCTGGATCTCCTGCGCATAGGTGGGCGAAACCGTGGTGACCGCGGTGGAGGCCACGATTGCGGCCTTCATCAGGTTGACGTCGCCGTCCATGGCCATGAAGCCCGAGCGGAAGTGCGCATCGTCGATGCCGAGCACGTATTCCAGGATCTCGCGGCCGTAGCGGCCCTGGTACTGGATGTTGTGGATGGTGAACACGGTCTTGATGTTCTCGTAGAACGGGCGGGAGGAGAACATCAGGTTGTAATACACCGGCACGAGCGCGGTCTGCCAGTCGTTGCAGTTGATGACGTCCGGCTTCCAGTCCAGGTCGGGCAGGACCTCGAGCACCGCCTTGGAGTAGTAGGCAAAGCGCTCCGCGTCGTCATACTCGCCGTAGACCTGTCCGCGGGCGAAGTAATATTCGTTGTCGATGAAATAGAAGGTCACACCGTCCGACTCATAGCGGAAGATGCCGCAGTACTGGTTGCGCCAGCCGAGGCGGACATAGGCGTTTTTGAGGTAATAGAACTTTTCGCGCCATTCCTGGCCGATTGCGGAGTACAGCGGGCAGAATACGCGCACATCGTGACCCTTTGCGGCGAGCGCCTTGGGCAGCGAGCCCGCAACATCGCCCAGGCCGCCGGTTTTGACAAACGGGGCGCATTCGCTGGTAACATACATGATTTTCATAAGAGCCAACCCTCCCCAGTAGGAGGTGCGGAAACAGAGGCCCCGCTTCCGCACCTGCATATCTTTATTATACTAGATTCTTCCTTCCCGCAATATAGGGAATTTTCACGAACATTTTTGGCCTGACGGCCCTGTTTTTGCGTATTTTACGGGTCGTTCACCGGGATTTATCACACGGTTGCGTTCTTTGCGATCGTGATGGGGTAGTTTTCGTGGCCCATCATGGTGCGGCCGTCGCGCACGACGACGTTGCGGTCGGTGATGACATGGCGCAGCGATGCATCCGACAGGATGCGGCCGCCCTCCATGATGATGCAGTCGCACACTTCCGCGCCCTTTTCCACAACCACGTCGCGGAACAGGATGGAGTTCTTGACATGGCCCTCGATATGGCAGCCGTCCGCGATCAGGCAGTCCTCAACGACCGCCTTGTCGCCGTAGTAGGCGGGCGACTCGTCCTTGATGCGGGTCAGGATCGGGCGGTTGCGGAGGAATACCTCGTCGCGCACATCCTTGTCCAGCAGGTCCATGTTGGAGCGGAAATAATCGAAGGTATCCTCGATCTTGACCGCATATTCATTGAACAGGTAGCCCGCAACCGTGCCGTCGATCAGCGCGCGGGTCAGGAACTCGCGCTCGAAGTGGATGCAGTTGTGGGTGACGCAGTCGCTCAGCATATGGATCAGGTACTGGCGGCTCATGACGTAAACGCCCAGCGCAATGTGCTTGCACTTGCCCTCGTTCGTGTCGCCGACGCGGATGTCGACCGCTTCCTTCTTGCGGTTGAGTTCAACATAAGTGGTGAACGGCGAGTCCTTGGTCTTTTTGGTGCAGACCATGGTCAGGTCCGCGCCCGACTTGATATGGCGGTCAATGACGTCGTCGAGCGGGATGTTTGCGACGATGTCGCCGTCCGCGACCACGACGTATTCGGCCTTGTTCTTCTGCAGGAAGTCGACCGCGCCCGCGAGCGCGTCGATCTTGCCGCGGTATTCGCCGGTGACGAGCGGGGAAGCCTTTTTGGAGTAGGAATACGGCGGCAGCAGGGTGACGCCCGAGTTCTTACGGGAAAGGTCCCAGTCCTTCGCGTTGCCGATGTGGTCAATCAGCGACTGGTATTTGTCCTTCATCAGCACGCCCACGCGGTAGATACCGGAGTTTACCATGTTGGAGAGCATGAAGTCAATGATGCGGTAACGGCCGCCCCACTGGACTGCGCCGACCGTGCGGTGCTCGGTGATCTCGCGAAGATCGTTGTCATTATCGAATGCAATGATGATGCCTAAAACATTCTTCATGGTTTCCGCCCCCTTACTTTACGTCCGGCAGGTCTTCGTCTGCCATTTCCTTGGCCGCGAGCTTGGCGCCGCAGCCGATGCGCACGCCCTCTGCAACGACGGCCACGCCCCACTTGTCCACGTCGCCGTCCGACGGGCTGCCGCCGACTTCTGCGCCCTTGGCGATGACGGCGTTTTCCGCGATGATCGCATAGCGCACGGTAGCGCCCTCTTCGACGACCGCGCCCGGCATCAGGATGGAGTATTCCACCTTGGCGCCCTTGGCGATCTTAACGTCCGAGAACAGCACGGATTCGGATACGTCGCCCGCGATCTCGCAGCCCTCGGAGAGCAGTGTGTGCTTGACAGAGGCGCCCTTCGCGGTGAAGTGCGGGGGCGAACCGGTGGTGCGGCCGTAGATCTTCCAGCTGTCGTCGCTCATGTTCAGGCCGGAGGAGTTGGGGGCGAGCAGGTCCAT
>DXIC01000030.1 GCA_019113065.1 Candidatus Agathobaculum stercoravium | reverse complement strand
CCCGCGAGCAGCATTGCAAGGATTCTCTTTTTCATAGTACTTCTCCTCTCTTTTTATCCCTCTCCGGGGGTATTGAACCAAACCAGGTGTTTGATTGTGTTTTTATCTTAACTTTTTAAGCCATATAAAGGAATAAGGTATTTTGCTGTTGATTTGCGATTTTTTGCTTTGTGGCTTGTGTATTTAGCAAAAATGCGCAGTTTTACCTGCGAAAATTGCAGCAATATGCACAAAGGCGCCCCGCCGGGGTGCCTTTCAAATGGAATATTTGCGGAATTGGGACGGGGAGATGCCGACGCGCTCGGTAAACGCGTTGGTAAACGAGGATACATTGATATAACCGACCTTCTGCGCGATGACCTTGACCGGGAGTTCGGTCGTTTTGAGCAGATGCTTGGCGCGGTTGAGCCGCGTCAGGATCAGGTATTCATGCGGGGAATAGCCGCAGTCCTTTTTGAACAGGCGCGAGAAATGGTACTGGCTCATGTTGGCGCAGGCCGCAACGTCCGCAAGCGTGATGGGGTTCATATACTCCGCCTGGATAAACCGCATGGCGGCGGAGACCGGGTCGCTCCCGTCTGAGCGGTCCTGCTCCGGGTTGTTGGCGTCAACCATGGCGGCGAGCAGGCCGTAGAGCTTTTGCGAAAGCCGCACCTCGTTGATTGCCTGGTCGTTGCGGAACGCGAACACGATTTCATAAATACCGTTTTTGACCTGTTCGGCATAGGGGGAGTCGAACACAAACCCGCCGTGCACCCGCACTGCCTGCTGGTAGAAATCCGCGGTGTTCGAGCCGTCCAGATGCAGCCAGACGAATTCCGTGTTGCCGATGGTATGGTATTCGTGCGGCTCATGGCAGTTGAGGAAGCCGACCTGCCCGGCCGAAGCGACCATGGTCTGCCTGCCGCTTGTCAGGGACAGGCGGCCGTCGCTGACGTAAAAGAGCATATAGTTGTGGTAATCCTTGCGCTCGATGCGGTAATCGTAGTTGGTGTAGTAATACCCGCATGAGGTCATGTAGAACAGCATACGCCGGGCGTAATCCGAAGGGGTGCTGAAATACAGGTCGGAGCCCGAGCATGTACCGGTTTCGTGTACCAGCATAGCGACCCGCCCTTTCTGCAATCGTTTTTCCCTGTATATGCACATTATACGCATCGTGTTTTGTGGTGTCAACGGCTGGCGCAAAAATTATGGAAAACAGGAGAGGGTTTGCACGGATATGGAATATAAAAATGATATATACGGTCAATAAATGATATAATGCACAAAAAATGGGATGAAATATGGGCAAATGGACGAAAAAGACATAGAGCAAAAAATCGCAAGTAATGCGCAAGATAGCTTGTTCCCAATCCGGCAGGAGGCCGCTATAATAAAACCATCGAAACGGTGCGGAGCGCCGAAAAAAACGGAGGGAACCAGTATGACATCCAGAGAGAGAGTAGTTGCGACCATCAACCATCAGCAGCCCGACCGGATCCCGATTGACTTCGGTGCGACCGGCCAGACCGGCATCAGTGTGTGCGCCCTAAAGCGCCTGCGCGATTACCTGGGCCTGCCTCAGAAGGATCTCGACGTATTCGAGATCGTGCAGATGCTCGGCGTGGTGGACGAGGATCTGCGCCAGGTGATGAAGTCGGACGTGATCGGCATGAACCACCCGGAGGACAGCCTCGGCGTGCCGTACACGGGTAAGAAAAAGGAATTCACTATGCCGGACGGCACCAAGTGCATGGTCAACGCGGGCAACGAGTGGGACATCAAACCGGACGGCAGCATCGAAATGTACCCGCAGGGCGACCGCACCGCGCCCCCGTCCATCCACATGCCGGCAGGCGGCTACTTCTTCGACATCATCGACCGCGCGCCCGAGGTGGACGAGGACAACCTGACCCCGCGCGAGGATTTCAAAAACTTCTTCTCGGTCATGTCGGACGAGACCGCGCTGTATTACGAAAAGGAGTCCAAGCGCCTGTTCACCGAGACCGACTACTGTGTCATCGGCAACCTTGCGGGCGCGGGCTTCGGCGACCCGGGTGCGATCCCGGCGCCGTTTGAGAAGCACCCCAAGGGTATCCGCAAGTTTGACGAGTGGGTCATGGCGCAGGCGCTGTACCCGGAATACGTCATGGAAGTATTTGAAATGCAGACCGAGTTCATGCTCAAGAACCTCGAGATCTACAAGCAGGCCTGCGGCGACAACATCCAGATCTGCTGGATCTCGGGCACGGACTTCGGCACGCAGAACGCGCCGTTCATGTCCAACGAGATGTTCCGCCAGCTGTACAAGCCCTATTACACCCGCGTGTGCGACTGGATCCACAAGAACACCAACTGGAAGACCTACATGCACACCTGCGGCGCGATTGAGCCGCTGCTGAACGACTTCATCGAGATGGGTCTGGACATCGTCAATCCGGTGCAGCTGTCCGCGGCGGGCATGGATGCCAAGCAGCTCAAGGACAAGTACGGCGACAAGCTGGTGTTCTGGGGCGGCGGCGTGGATACGCAGGCGACCCTGCCGCAGGGCACGCCCGAGGAGGTCGCCGCGCAGGTGACCGAGCGCCTGCCCATCCTGTCCGAGGGCGGCGGCTATGTGTTCAACACCATCCACAACATCGTCGGCGACACCCGCGCCGAAAACATCTGGGCTGCGTTCAAGGCGGTTCACGATTATAACGAAAAGCACTTCGGCTGATTGCCTTTGCATGCGCTTCGGGCGCCGCACCTTCTGGTGCGGCGCTTTTGCATGGAGGCGCGCTGCATGGGAAATACTGCAAGTGGCCGGGTTTGCTGCACCCGGCGCTGTAATATGCTACAAAAAAACGCGCTTTTTTTGTGCCCAGCTCGTGGGGAAGGGAGAAAAACGCCGGAAATTTTGACAAGCGGGATGGGAGATGCTAAAATGGGAGTCGATTTGTATAGTTAAAGGGACCTGAGGGGGAGTAACTGGATGAAAAAATTATGGGGCAGCCTGCCGTTCCGGCTGCTGCTCGGCGTGGTGCTCGGCATTCTTTTGGGACAGGTTGCCGGCGTTTCCGTGATGAATGTGGTCGTGACCGTCAAATATGTGATCGGCCAGCTGATCAACTTCTGCGTGCCGCTCATCATCATCGGCTTTATCGCGCCGTCGATTGCCAAGATGGGCGCGAACGCCTCGCGTATCCTGGGCGTTGCGATTTTGTGCGCCTATGTGTCGTCCGTGCTGGCGGCGCTGTTGTCCATGGGCGCGGGCTACGCCATTATCCCGCACCTGTCGATCGTCTCGGTGACCGAGGGGCTGCGCGAGCTGCCCGAGGCGGTGTTCCAGCTGGACATCCCGCAGATCATGAGCGTGATGAGCGCGCTGGTGCTCTCCATCCTGCTGGGCCTGACCGCTGCCTGGACGCGCGCCAGGACCTTTGCCTCGCTGCTGGACGAGTTCCAGAAGATGGTGCTGCGCATGGTTTCGAGCGTGGTCATCCCGATTTTGCCGCTGTTTATCATGCTGACCTTCTGCGAGCTGTCCTATCAGGGCACGATCACCGAGCAGCTGCCGGTATTTATTAAGGTAGTGCTGATCGTCATGCTGGGGCATTATATCTGGCTCGCAGTGCTGTATGCGGTGGGCGGCGCATATTCCGGGGCCAACCCGCTGCGCGTGCTGCGCAACTATGGCCCGGCCTACCTGACCGCGGTGGGCACGATGTCCTCGGCTGCGACGCTGGCGGTCGCGCTGCGCTGCGCGAAGAAGTCCCAGCCGCCGCTGCGCGGGGATATGGTGGACTTCGGCATCCCGCTGTTTGCGAACATCCACCTGTGCGGCTCGGTGCTGACCGAGGTGTTCTTTGTCATGACGGTCTCGCAGATCCTGTACGGCTATATCCCGTCGGCTGCTTCGATGGTGCTGTTCTGCGTGCTGCTCGGCGTGTTCGCCATCGGTGCGCCCGGCGTGCCGGGCGGCACGGTCGTAGCCTCGCTCGGCCTGATCACGGGCGTGCTGGGCTTTACCGATACGGGCACGGCGCTCATGCTGACCATCTTTGCCTTGCAGGACAGCTTCGGCACAGCCTGCAACGTGACCGGTGACGGCGCGCTCACCATGATCCTGACCGGCTATGCCAACAAGCACAATATCCCGGAGCAGGAACTGGATTTCGAACTGTAAAAAGGCAGGCGAAGGCGCCCGGTGGGTGCAGGAATAAGTTTCAGCA